>DASYAN010000261.1:0-8107 GCA_036501345.1 Ktedonobacteraceae bacterium | reverse complement strand
AAAAAAACAACTGCTCTGCTTCTATAGCCAGCAGCTTCCACTCTCCTCCCCCATCTTGGGGAGGCATTGTGCTTAGACTGAATTCCATGTACCATACATTTGCATATGGTACGGTTAGTATAGAACAAACAACCATAGCCTATCAATAGCCCAGAATCCATTGACAGTTTCTCTGGAAACTGCCTGGAAAGACGAAAGGTTTTTTATGGTACAATGACGGCTGAAATATAGCCTCAAAAGCCTAAAGGAAAGTGATATTGTGGTATCTGTTCGTTATCCCACTGCTAGCCTCAAACCGCACCGAGAAGAAAGCTTGCTTAGTGGGCATCTGTGGATTTTCTCTGGTGCATTGCAACAGCCTCCTCGTTGGATAGAGACAGGAGGCCTGGTAGATGTGAAATCTGCCACGGGCCAGTTTATCGCTCGTGGCTACTATAATCCCAATACTGATATTGCTATTCGCATTCTAACGCATGATCCTGAAGAAGCAATTGATGCATCCTTCCTTCGTCAGCGTCTCTATAGCGCTCTAGAATTGCGGCAGGTATTCGATCTCGCTCAGACCAATACCTATCGTCTGGTACATTCTGAAGGGGATGGTCTGCCCGGTCTCGTCGTGGATCGGTATGCAGACATTCTTGTTGCACAGATCCATACCGCTGGCATGGAAAAACTGTGTCCTCAGGTCATTGACATACTGATGCAGAAAACAGGAGCGCAGGGTCTGCTCTTGCGCAATGATAGCCAATCACGTCGTCGTGAAGGTCTGGAGGTTGAAGAGCCTGTTGTTGTCGCAGGCGAAGTCCCCTCACAGGTAACTGTACGTGAAAACGGTGTTCAATTCTTTGTTGATTGCTGGCAAGGACAGAAAACGGGCTTGTTCCTCGACCAGCGTGACAAGCGTGAAGCCTTACGCAAATATGCTCGTGGCAAACGCGTGCTCAACTGCTTTAGCTATACAGGTGGCTTCTCTGTGTACGCCGCACTTACCAGTGAAGCAACTCGTGTTACTAGCGTTGATGTCTCTGCTCCTGCAATTGAAGCGGCACGCCAGCATTTCACCCTCAATGGTTTAGAACTAGACCGACATACCTTTGTGGTAGAAGATGTTTTCGACTACTTGGAGCAAGCACAGATCAATGGAGATCAGTTTGATGTCATTGTACTCGATCCGCCTGCCTTTGCAAAAACACAGGGGGCACGTTCGCAGGCACTCAAAGCGTACCGTCGCTTAAATACTCTGGCTATGCAAATACTGCGTCCTGGTGGTATTCTCCTTTCATGCTCATGCTCCGGCGTAATTGGCATGGATGACCTGCTAGGGGCAATTTCGCAGAGTGCTCAGCGTCTCCATCGTAGAGTGCAATTACTGGAATCATATACATATGGTGTTGACCATCCTACCCATTTGGCGATGCCTGAGACGGTTTATTTGAAAAGTGTCTTCTGCCGCGTAAACTAATGGTCTATTTCTTGCGAAGCACGGTCTATCCTGAAAAAGCAACGCAAGCCGCTTTCATGACTGTGGCTCCTTTTTAACTTGGAGCCACAGTTGCTATTTTTACCGATAAAAATGATCAGTCAAAGTATTTCTTTTTTGCACGGTAGGGGTGATGAGGAGAAGGGCCAGCAGTGAATCTACGTGTCACCGAGTTTCCACTTCTTGCCAAGTAAAGTCCATTTTCATGATTCTTCTTGCTCTTCCGACTTCATCTTAGCGCCACAGTGAAAACAATAGTTGAAGATGTGGGACCCCTGCCCTTTCGGTTTCAATTCGGAGCCACAGTGAAAACAATAGTTGAAATCATAAGGAGCAGGACTCCCACAGACGCGGCATGGCCGTACGGGGTCCTTCTCTGGGACAGTGGTGGCTACAGAAGTCGGGGGCAACTCTATTTCTCCCTGGGCAGCGTGCTCTCCTCGACCGATAAGGGACTCCGCTACACTACGTGCTTTATTTAGTTCAATACCAAAATCGTTTTTTAACACTCTGGCAGCGACCCCTTCACCTTCGCGGGTAAGACCAAGCAGGAGATGTTCGGTCCCGATGTAATTATGCTGGAGGCGCTGAGCCTCCTCTTGAGCATAGCTCATGACTCTTTTGGCCTGCACTGCAAACTTATCAAATTTGTCTCCGTTACTCATTTATTTTTTCTCCTTTTCCAAGGCAGGAAGGTTAACGGAAATGTCTTTAACTACGCATGGGTAACGCTAAGGTTTAAAGGTCAGCTAAGTGCATAACCATAAATAACTCCGACATATGACCATCAATATCCAGGGAGATACGTTTCACCCGGCCTGGAACTACACGATTCGGCTGCGAGCATAAACGTCGGAGTTATTTATGGTCGTCGACTAAGCATAATCTGTTTCCCTCGGCTGTGTAGCTCGACACGGGCCTAGAGAATGGATAAAGTTTGCCGTGATATTATAGTAGTAGCACAGTGAGTGGATTATCAGATCTGGGCTAATTTGGGTACAACCCAGAATGGTGGCAACGAGTAGAATGAAAGGTAATAATCGACAATGGATTTTTCTGGTACTGAGACAGTCGAAGTCGCGATAGGGGAAGTGTGGAAATATCTAGTGGATGTGCGGAAAGTGGCAGCGTGTGGTCCCGGTTTCCAGGATCTAGAAGAGATAGAACCGGAGCACTGGAAGGCACACGTCTCCATCGGAATCGGACCAATAAAGGCTAAGCTTATGCTGGATGTAACGAGGCCGGAGATACACGAGCCAGATCTTATGGTTATCAAGGTTCATGGCAAGGCATCTGGAAGTGCCATTGAGGTTGTAACAAGGATGAGCCTCATAGCTCTGGAGGCCAAACAGACATGTATGGACTGGCACGCCAACGTTGTTGTGGGAGGCATGCTGGCCAGTATAGGCACACGCCTTATGAATAGTGCTGCCGAGAAGCTCACTGAGCAATTTTTTACCTGTCTGAAAGACCATTTGCAATCCCAAACAGCCTCAGAGACATCTTCTTCGACACAAGCAGAGAACTGACAATGCGGCTATCGATTACCCAATATTAGCTGAAGCTATATGGGACTAAAAAGAGCACATACACCATGTGCTAGTGATATTGTGCTCTTTCTTTTACCCAAATAGCTCCTAAACGTGAGAAGCTTGGAGAGCCTTGTCTAGATTATTGAAGAAACTGTTAAGTGAATTCTTAACAATTGGTCGACCGATAGGATTATCTGCAGCGGCGACTAGACCTGCGAGTTCGGCATTTGCATCATAGGTGAGTAATACACCGTCAGCTTCATCAGCTAAACTGATCTTACTAACTGCATTAACCGAACCTCCCCTGCCTTCGCGCTGAACCTGTAACTCGAGAGAGCTGGGAGCTTGTTTATTGACGATATCGATAGTTACTTCGAATGGCCCACGCAGACCGGGTAGCGGGGTCGTAATCTCGACTGCGATCTGGTTAGGAGAGGTATAGACAACCGCACTGCAGCCTGGAATAGAAGATTTTAAGACTTCTGGATTGAGAATAGCGTTAAATACTTGTGTGCTAGATGCTTTAAACTTGTGTGTGCCGTTAATTTTCATCTAAAGCAAATCCTTTCTTTGCGTTTTTTTTAGACAGAACGTTCTACCATATCAATCCCTCTATGATAGAGTAGAACGTTCTGTCTTTGGGAATCAGAGCCGATAGTTTCTCAGGCAATGAAAGCACTATCTACCAAGGTACGTTCATGCTGAGGGTGGTATTTCCACCTGCACTGGCCGATGCTATCAGATAAGCCCATGGATGTCAAGCCGAGAAGATCGTAATAGCGCAATCTATGCCTTATACCTACATAAGCATGTACTGATACGCTAGATAGATCATCTTGATAAGATAATCTAGATGTGCTATCCTGGCTGATTTTTTTAAAAAGTTGTGCTATAATGATTTTACGTGTTTCAAAATGTACTGTACCGCTAAAATAAATTATATGGTGGGTGATGTGATGGTTAGGAATGAAGAACATACTATACAAACACAACGCAATTGGTTTTCTCGTTTTACTCGAGGGCTGAGTTCGTCTCTTGCTGGTCTTGGTGCTGCCAAGGGTTCTGAAAGCTCCCCTACTCTGTCTTCTTTGCCAGAAGAGGAACCTCAGCAACTGTCTAGCCTTAATAAGACTTTTATGCCGCCTTACACTTGGTCTGACAATACTGATGTGCCCTTCTCAACTGCTGATCACAATGAGTCCCTTGTTAAAGATGTGCCTAGTATACCATTTCCTGTGCTGCAAGTGTCCCAGATGAGGTCTCTCATAGGACAGAGGAGGCAACGCTTGGCCGGTCATATTACAAAGATCCGCTTGGAATCTCACCCTGTTCTAGAGACACCAAACCCTATCATCGGACAAAATATATCCGAGACGCCCAGAGAGATACTGGATGTCTCTTCCCTATCAGCATTGTCAGCCACTGTGGGCAGGACAAAGACTGATATTCGCTTCCCTATGGAGAGTTCTCAGGCTGCAAAAGAGGAGGCACAGCCTCTTCACCTGCCTATCAGAAATGGTATGGACAAAACGGGAGTTGGAACTCCGAGGCACCTGCCAACTGGACGTATGTTTAAAGGAAACGTTAGAATAGTCACACGCAATCCCTTGTGTGGGTCGGGGGAATTCAGTTGTGGCCAGCGAGACGTCGTTGTCAAGAATCCTGTAGTCAGGGCATCAAGTGTGATTGTGGTAACTCTGACGTCTAATCCTGGTCCTGTCGTAGTACAGTATGTATCATTGCTACCCTATGAAGGCTTTACAGTTCACCTGACAGCCTCTACAACGATGCATGCAAGGTTTAACTATATGATATTGTCAAGCGACCTCCCTTAAAAAGTGTTTGGTTGTGGTCACCATGCGGTTCTTAAGCAAGAAGGGCATGGTCATGAGACGCTAATAACACTCTGTGCAGCCAAATCACTTAATACCTGTTAATGTGAGCTGAGAAAGTGTTTGATCCCGATGAAATCGGCACTTTCTTAGAAGCAGTAAAAGAACAAGTTGAGTTTTAAGACAGCAAAGTAGAGTATAACTGAGAAAAAGGAAGAGCCAGGATGCCATGTGATTGATCCAAGGGCATCCTGGCTCTTTGCGATGAACTCCTTCTTGAGTGATCTCAAAAGGAAGACCTATTCATCCCCGCTTTAAAAAGATGAGGCTTTCTGGGTCGAGAGTGGTAATGTAAAGATAAAACGACTTCCTTCGCCTACTACTCCATCGCTCTCTACATGAATGGAACCTCCATGCAGACTCAGGAATTCGGCAACCAAGTACAGGCCTAGCCCGACTCCTCTTACCTGGTTCCCTCCAATATTGGGGGCACGGTAGAAACGTTCGAAGAGGTAGGGTTGTGCATCTTTAGGGACACCAATGCCTTTGTCTTCAACACAGACTTTAATTATGCCTTTGTCTTCGCTATTGCGACATTGTGTCATAGAGATGGTAATGGGGCCACCAAAGGGACTGTATTTTATCGCGTTTTGTAGAAGGTTAGCAAAGATCTGCAAAAGGCGAGCCTTATCACCTCTTAGAACATAAGGGTGTTTGCTCGGCTCAATATGATAGTGAAGCGCATGATTGGTCACTGTGGCACTATGGTGAGCAATTGTCTCTTTGACCACCTCTTCTAGCTGAATCTCTTCCTGAACAAGGGCGATCTGCCCTCGGTTAAGTCTGGTTACTTCCAGGAATGTGTTGACGATGTTGGTTAAATGGTGCGTTTGCTCTTCTATAGAAGAAAGGCTCTCATCCAGTCTGGCCTTTAGTTCTGGGGTAATAGAAGCAGCTTTGCGCGACTGGCGGCCCATCATCTGACTACTGGTGAGGATCACTGTCAGCGGAGTACGAAATTCATGCGCGGTAATCGCCAGGAATTCGTCTTTGAGTTCATTAGATTCACGCATGGTGGCTTCATTGGTGCGAGCTATCTCCGCCTCTTGTTTCCAGCGTGTTTGTTCAATGGCCAATCCGGCAAATTGTCCAATACCCTCTACCACCGCCATATCCCAGGCACTAAATCCAAATGTGGGTAAAGAATGGGTAGATCCTTGCTCGTATCGTTCGATCTCTTTCTTCATCCTATCAGTGCGATCGAGTAACATCACACCTAACAAACGATTGTTATGCATGATTGGTACAGCCAGAACCATCCGATATGAACTCTCTTGCATTTGATCGCGATATTGTCGCATATCTAGCATACTAGCATGACCTTCTAGGAGTCGCGCATAAAAGCTAGCATCTTGATAATTTTCAGGAGAGGGCCAACAATTTTGTTCAGCTAACCATTGATCAGCTTCCTCTAGAGAGAAGCCAACTGAGAGCAGGGGTTGAAAGACGCGTGTTTTCTGGTTGTAAAGTTGTACAACTCCTCGTTCACAATTAAGCGCAGCCAGTGTCATCGCCAGTACACGATATAAAATTTCCCGAATATCGCTAACACCTGATACCTCTTCAGCTGCGTGAAGCATGGTATCTAACGCACGTCGTATGCGTTGCTCTGCGCGAGCCTGCTCTGTAATATCACGAAAAGCACTGACGATCCCAATTTGTTTGTCTTGGCTATCAAGCAGGGAGGCAATATTGACTTCGATGGCATACTCGGACCCATCTTTGCGTTTACTGATAAAGCGTTCTCCACGAATACGTTCACCCTGTAGGGCACGTATGAGAGGGAAATCTTCCGGCTGGATAGGTTGTCCATAGAAGGTATAGGCAGGATTGTGCTTGAGATAGGTGGTGAGATGCTGGACCACATTGGGGGATAAACTGACGAAATGTGAGGCCGTGTTATTGTTGAGAATAATTCGTCCTTGCATATCGATGACAAGGATACCCTCGGTCATAGCGTTGAAAACGGCGTCCAGTGTGTTTGCTCGCTCGGTGGCTAGTGCGACAGCCTGCTGGGTTTCGGCCAAGATGCGTGCTTTTTCAATTGCCAGTGCACACTGGGCAGCAATATCGCGTGCGAAGGTATATTTTACCTGATTGGGTGCAGGGGCCGAGCGAGGATAGCTGGCGAAGGCAAAACCAATGCAACGCTTTGTCTGTGGAGGCTGTTGCTCACGCTGTTCAGATTCCTTGCGTTCTTGTTTATCTTGGGCACCAAGAATAAGTGGAACAATCATAACATTTTCCATGTCCAGTTGCCGGAACCACTGCTGTTCCACTTTACTCATCTGTTCTTTGGTAACGAACATTGGAGATTCGTTCTTTATGGCAGTTTGGCAGTGGGAAAGCGAACTCAGCGCTGGTACAAAACTCTGGTCTGGCTTGATAGAAACCATGGGCGATGGGATGGTATTTGCTAGGGTCAAACCATCTTGAGTTGAAAGAGCAATAACTGCTTTTAACGCATCGGTTCCTTGAGCTAACTGTTGAGTTGCGATCTCAAGCACCCGAGGGAGATCTTCGCCTGAATTGACAGCCATTGCAACTTGGTAAATAGATTGAGAGTGCTCGACGAGTTGTTCTGCCCGTCTCCGTTCAGACTGGGCTTGCTGGTATAGTCGTGCATTATCGATGGCTACTGCAGCCTGTTGTCCAATAGCACGAGCAAGTTGCTGCTGCTCTCGTGTAAATGTGGTGGTTTTACTTGGATTGTCCAGCGACATCATGCCGACAGGTCGATCTTCACGTACCAACGCTATGAGCAAGACAGAGCACACTAAAAGCTTTTCAGCTATTGGATGCATACTTGGTTCTGTTGATGCATCTTCTAAAAAGAGCATGCCGTTATTGTCCAGAAGGCGGTGAATAGTCGGATCATCGAATGGCATTGAACTGTAGCGCCACATACGATCCGTAACCTGGACTAATTTGCCTTGCATAGATTGCGTAGAAAGGTGGTAGGCGGAGGGACGCAAGCTAGCCTGAGATTCATCGAGTAGCCAGACTGCGCAGCGTTCAACATCGCAAGCCTCCGCCGTTCGTCTAACAAGAACCTGCAAAATATGGGTAGGATCAAGCG
Organism: Ktedonobacteraceae bacterium; assembly: GCA_036501345.1. Lineage (GTDB taxonomy): Bacteria > Chloroflexota > Ktedonobacteria > Ktedonobacterales > Ktedonobacteraceae > DASYAN01. The sequence goes on along the minus strand of DASYAN010000261.1, from coordinate 124 downwards.
AAGAGGCCAATAATTCTGATAGTTCACGTAAAAGCTCGCTTTCGCGCAGGGCTTTTAGCAGTTGCGAGTGTTCCTGGCTACTCATCAGTATCTTGCGATGCGGAGACCCATCATCCCAGACGGA
>DASYAN010000260.1:0-10796 GCA_036501345.1 Ktedonobacteraceae bacterium | reverse complement strand
ATCGGTTCTTGGGATCACGGGCTCTATGTCTTCAATGCCTCCTGTCGCAGCGCCTGCCAACCCCTCTGGTCCTATCCTACGGATGGGCACATCGTTTCCTCACCAACGGTTGCTAATGGCCTCGTCTATATCGGTTCCTATGATCACAAGCTCTATACATTTGGGATTAGATAACAACTCCCCTGGATTTATCCATGGGCTTCACGCAAGAGTATCACAGAATAGGAAATGCCTTTTAGATTGGCAAAAAATATCCCGAAGTCGAGGCAATGTAAGCTTCGACTTCGGGATACCCTCTCTTTATCCAGGATAGCAGGCGGAGAACCAACCTACTCTTCCAGCAGTAAGTCGTCTCGATCCCCCCACTTTTGGAGATAACGGTAGAAATTGCGTTTCGTCAAACGAGTGCATTCGGCATCCGACATGCCGCAATTGAGCTGTCCTCCATGACACATAATAGGGAGAGAAGGTGTACGTACGGCATGCGCTCCCGTCTCGCGTATGGCAAAGCTGAAATCGACATCCATATACTGTGGAAAACGATAGCGCTCATCGAAAAGGCCCGCTTGCTTGAGCAATGTACGCCTGAAGGCCATACAGAAGCCGTCAACAACCTCGACCTCGATCTGCTCACTTTCCTTAAAGTGCCGGAGATCATCAGTACACAAACCGCGTAAGCCAGTAAGACCTACCTTGTGGTCTTTGAACGTTTTCTCCAGAGGCGTGAAAATGTCACCAGAGAGCTCTACATTAGAGTCGAGCAACAGAACATAGCTGCCTCGGCTTCGCTTCAAACCAATATTTCGTGCTTCAGCAGCTCCCATCACACGTGACGCGCGTAGAAAGCGTAAGCGTGGCTCATCGCGCTTGAATACTTCGGCCCAGAGATCAATGCCATCTTGCGACGCATTATCGACCAGGATAATCTCAAGGCTGGTATCTCCAGCAAAGCGAAGGACACTCTCAACACAACGACGAGTTTGCTCACAGTTGTTTTGTGCCAGGATATTGACTGAGAAGGTACAAAGATCAGCTTCATCAAGCTGGGATGGGAACTGGCGCACAGTACGATACAGCTCCCCATCGGTTTCGATACTGGGCAGAGTCACCAGATGAGCTCCCCGTGGATTATCTCTGATGGCATAGCCAGCATCTTCGATCTCTCGCTTGAGCCTATCCGCACGGTCGTACTGACCACGCCGACGTAAAAGATCACGTTCATGTGAAAGCGCCAAAATTTCTGCGGGGATACTATGATGATATGGACGTGTAGCCATACTTTTTATTCCTTCCTTGCTACGCTAAACTCTATCCACAAAAAACCACTCCCAACCGAGTGCTAGGCTAAGCCATCACAGCGCGGGTCGGCAGTCCCCTCAAAAATATCAGCCTCTGAATTAATGAATCTATTTTGCGCATATACAGTCCTCCCACAGTCTATTTGTGACGACTCCCCACACATGAAAGTACGATGACCAAGAAAGTTAAGAGGCAGGGGAGTTGCTAGAGAAAAACCTTGCTTCGCCATCACTACATCAGTAACGTCGTGGGTGAGATGTTCATGGATTATGGCATTTTCGCCTTGGGTGAGGATATGGAGACCGAGATGGATAGCAATATAACAAGTGATAGCAACCACTTCACGCGTGCCAAGCACTGACTGTTCAGAGAGCATTGCAGGTAACTCCCTTCCTAAGAAAAGCTTCGGTCAATCCATCTCCTATTATATCACAATCCGAATTTTCTCTACGGCTGTGTGAGACATTAGCTGAACAAAAGACTGCAGAAGGCAGATGTCTTCTCCAGCCTCTTGGAGAGCTGTGTCTCTTCTCTTGTAATCAAATGAAAGCCGATCAGTGCTTTTTGTTGTGCTGTTCTGCCAGTTCTTTAACGCGCTGGACATGGGCCTTATGGCAGATGACGGTGAGATCATCCATTTCAACAACAATCACATCTTCCAGCCCGATAGTGTAGACACGACGTGGCGTAGTGTTATACACAATGACATTCTGGCTTCCCAACCCTACATGAGAACCAACTGCTCGGATACCTTGTTCATCTGCTGGGAAGAGTGCTCCATACTGTTCCCAGTTGCCAACGTCATTCCAACCAAGCTGGGCAGGGATAACGACAAGTTTGGGAGTTTTTTCAGCATTGGTAGTCTTTTCTAAGATACCATAGTCAACAGTGACAGATTGTAGAGTAGGCCAGAGCTCATCAAGAGTCATTTGTTGATTATCTATGCCTTGAGCTTGTACAATGGTTTGTATCTTTTTCACAATATCAGGCAGGTATTGCTGGAACTCTGCCAGAATATCTTTGACACTCCAGATAAATATACCTGCATTCCATACATAGTGTCCATCATCCAGATAGCTTTGCGCTGTTTCCAGATTGGGTTTTTCAACAAAACGCTCGGCTTGGTACGCCTGATATCCAGATCCCTCACTGATTTGCTGAGCAAAACGGATGTAGCCATAGCCAGTTTCTGGTGCAGTAGGTTGGATGCCAATGGTGACCAATTTGCCTTGTTCAGCCATCTCATATGCCAGGGAAAGGGTCTGGCGTAGTCTTTCGGCATGCTCAATGACAGCATCAGCACTGAAAATCGCCATTATCGCTTCAGGATCTTGCCGGGCAATCGTTGCTGCGGCCCATGCAATTGCTGGCGCTGACCCACGTCCCATCGGCTCGCGTAGAATGTGATTAGAAGGAATAGAAGGGAGATGCTCCGCAGCCAGATCGGCCATGTTACGTCCCGTAACGATCCAGGACTGTTCAGGTGAAATGAGCGGGGCAACTCGTAACAAAGTCTCCTGTATCATACTATTGCCACTGGGAAGTGGCAGAAATTGCTTAGGGAAAGTGGGAGTACTCAATGGCCATAATCGTGTTCCACTGCCACCCGCTAGAATAACAGCATTGAGATGTTTCATAATAACTTTATGCCTCCTCGCAACATGCATCTTTCTTTTGAATACGCTCCAGCACTACTTTGTTCTGTGCATACCATCTATAGCGATTGTATCTGCGTTTATCAATCCTGTCAATTTCAGATGCACTTATCACGAGGCACATGGGACTAGCAGGGACCAACAGCTACTTGGAGAACCTCGCTTGAGATTAACATCCTCAAGGTTTTCCGTATTTTCATGCCTCTTCGGTATTATAAACGGCGAGGGCCTCCTGTCTGACCTGCTGGTTCATGATCACTCGCAGTTCGGCAAGCTGCTTGCTATATTCCGCGCACTGCTGGTTGAGCTCTTCGCAGGTCTGCTCCTCTTCCTCCAAGGTTATCTGTAATTCTTCCTGCACTGTCATCAGATCCTCAGTGGTGAGTTGTTCTTCAACAAGCCGCTCTTGTAGCTGCTCATAGGCCGTGAGCATAGCCCGGCTAGCTTCCCGCAACTGCTGATTGGTATTCACTAGCTGGGCATTCTCGGCAGCCAGATCAGTATTAGTGGAAATCAGCTCCTCCAGGATTTGTGCCTGCTTAAGATGGGCTTGCTCGAGAAGGGTCTGCTCAGAGATGTCCTTGAAATAGAGCACCACGCGCAAGATGGCATCGACCTCTGCTGGTAGCAGGGTAACTGTAAGAGCAAGAATACGCCCATTGCCTCCTGCTGAAAACGCCAGATCCACAGGCGAGACGGTCAGGCTTCCCCCTTCTGCAAAGATAGTATCGATGCTGGTCCGCACCTGCGCATAAGGCAGTCCACGAACAGTATGAAAGAAATCTTGACCTGTCCGCATAAGTGAGATCGAAAGCATCTGTTCTGCTGCTCGGTTCCAACTGAGCATACAATACGAGCAGTCGACAACGACAACTCCAAAAGGGGCACTACCTACAACCATATCCGAAAAGCTCAGTGAGGCGAAGAGCGGAAAGCCCGAAGAAGAGGGTGGTGGAAGCTGATCTGTTAGCAGGCTTTGAATAGTCTGCTCAGGAAGCACTCTGGCAGGCTGGCTCTCCTGCCCGTGATGGCAATGAATGATCTCTCCACGATGCAGACAGCGATAGAGAGGTTCCTGCGGACTGACCCTCTCGAAGAACGAGGACGAGGGGTGGACACGGCCCTCCTGCCCAAGCAGTAGATAACCCTTGCGGGGAGCGAGGGCAAAAGCGAAGCGCGAGAGGAGCATATTATACTGCTCAGGAGGGAAACTAGCAAGGAGATGGCGACATAGCAACACATTCAGATTGGAAAAGGGAAGATCGCGCTCCAGATCGTGCGTTCCAAAGATAATCAGCTCGCGAATAGCTCTCACGACCCGATAGCCTCGCTTGCTCGGCTCAAAGAAGCGGACAGCATAGTCTTCTGGTAAGTCTGAGAGCATCTTGGCATCGTAGCATCCCTCTCGAGCAAAGGCCAGTGCCGCATAATGGTCATCGGTGGCAAAGATCTTAACCTTGAACCTTTCCAGATCAGGCCCTAATAGATCAGTAAGCACCATAGCCAGGGCATAGGGCTCTTGACCCATGTAGCATCCAGCAGACCAGAAGCGCAGGGTCCAGTCACGTGTGCGTGCCTCTTCAATCACAGCAGGCAAGATCTGCTGCTTGAGCATGGCAAAGAAGGCCGCTTCAGGGAAGCAGCATGGCCGAGGCGAGAGGATCGCAGAGACAAGCACACGAGCCTCTGCTGGCTGCTCATGCAGATACCTCGTATAGACGCCCAGCGCCATCTGGCGGGTCCGCATCATGTGCCAGCCAATCTGTTGCAATAACACAGAGAAAGGAAGCTGTGAAGGGATGAGGCTACTGTGCAGACAGAGAAAGGCAAGTACATTATCGATCTCCTCTTTGACCGAGGCTTCGACCTCCACCTGCTCTCTGGTCAGTAGAAAACTATGGAGCAAGGGGCCAATCTGAGACAAGTCCGCAGTGAGATCCACAGCTGCTGGAGGCACACCTAACCGCCTCAAGGACTCGAACAGGTTCTGCTCTGGAAGTACGACAGTCCCTCCTGCCCGTTTCACAGCAACCACCTCAGCGACTCCATCCGAGCCAGTGGCAGGGAAGAGGACCAGCACCAGACGCTCCTGATAGGCGCAAGCAGCACTCGAAAGAAGGGCCTCACTTCTTGTGTGAGCATCGGGGGTAACTTCCTCCTCGACGAGGATTACTCCCCGGCGAAGAGTCACCGAACCATGAGCAGGAGTGACATAGAGGGTGCGAGGAGAGAGCTGACATTCTCCCCAAACCATCTCGACGGTGAGCGAGGTAGCATCTGGCAGACAACTTTCCCACTCCTGGCAAGAGGCAGAAGAAAGAGCTGATTCTCCCTGGGAGAGTGAAGGATACTGAAGGAGCACAACAGGAGCAGGAAAGTCAGCAGGAAAGGTTTGAAGCAGGGTCAGCACGCTTTGAAAGCGGCCAGGAAAGGAACAGATCACCACCAGATTAGGAGCAACCGACAAGAGCGTCTCACTTTCGCTGGACATAGCAGAGCACCTCCAATCCATCTCGCAAGAAGAAACCATCTGAGAGCTAGGTCATCAGCCCTTAGAGATCATCTACTCGTCATCTCCACCTTTTACACAGGAAGAGCCTATCTCACATGATAAATTCCATGATACTCATAGAGTATACTTTCTTTATCTGCATGGAGTCAATTCTCGAAGAAAAAGAAATACAAAATGTGTGAATGTATATGTTCACTGCCATTACACAATAGCAACGAGAAAATACAAAAAGTCTGGCAGCTTCCTTCAGTCGGGCTTTTGAGTTTCTTCAAATAATGGCAGTGAAGACGTCTGAGGCACGTTTTGATCCATAACCTCAATGAAATAGTGTGTTGCTCCACTGCTGCCAACAAGGCGCTCAAGTTGATCATAGCGTCTCTCCATACGCTGCATGTGCGCTGCGATAAAACGATGTCTGAGAACTCCGTTAGCCAAACCATGCATACCCTGATAAGCCGCCTGTGTTTCAGCCGCAATTCGAGCCTTGAGCAAAGCAACTTCACTGCGTTCTTGCATCTTCCCTTTCCCTTTCCAACTTGAACATCCGTCCAAACACAAATGCAGTTTCCAATAGAACTACCTTTATAGTATACATTGAGAAGGCTGAGAAGGGTAGGAAAAAGAGCCTAAATTTCGATGAAGGATCCTCTTACCGGAGCGCATTAGGTAGTAGCCAGGACTCGCTTCCATTGATCAAAGAAAAAAACTACAAAGACAGAGCCAGAGCCAGAAACTACGATACATTTTGTTTATCTGTATCGTATATACTATGGCTATTGAAAATTTGTTGCATTTTCGTTGTTGGGTTAGCCATGCATTTTCAGCAGAGAACGTGTTATTTGTTTCCTCTCTTGATACAGAGTGTATATTTAGCACAAGCCTCTCTCAGCTAAAATGCCTTAACAGAAGATTGACAGGTGTTCTATAGTAGTGTGGTATAGTCTTGATTCCTCTGTCTATCTCTTGGCACTATAGCAGCTATATTTATTTAGGAAGCAGAGTCCCGTTGTCATGAAAGAAAAAGAAAAGAGAAATGCAAACCACAATGATCTTGTCGTCGTCGGCTCGTCAGCCGGAGGTATAGAGGCACTATCGATCCTGGTAGGAACTTTGTCGAAAGATTTTCCGGCTCCGATTGTGCTAGCTCAGCATCTCGATCCGACACGTCCGAGCAACCTAGACCAGATTTTACAGAAGCGGACTACTTTGCCAGTTGAGGCCGTAACGAAGAACAGCGCCCTGCAGGCAGGACGAATTTACGTCGTACCAGCTAATCACCACGTGAGTATACAAAATCAGCACATAGAGGTGTACATAGAGGAGCCAGAGGATCATTTGAAACGCCCCCGGCCTTCGGTCGATACCCTACTATCCACAGCAGCAGAGGCATATGGAGAACATCTTATCGCAGTTATTCTGACCGGGTCAGGGTCAGATGGATCTTTAGGAGCAATTGATGCAAAGGATGCTGGAGGAGTTATTATTATACAAAACCCCCAGACTGCTCGCTATCCGTCTATGCCGCTATCATTGCCTCCAACAATAGTAGATTACGAACTCAATCTGGAACAGATAGGCCCATTGCTCTATGAACTGCTCACGAAAACCAGTACCCCACTGGTAGAAGAGAGAGCAGAAGATGTCTTGCGAGATATCCTAGAGCAGGTGAGTCGGCAAGCAAGCATCGATTTTCGCCCTTATAAGACATCAACGATTCTCAGGCGTATAGGCAGACGTATGGTGGTAACGCACAACCGAACCATGCGAGACTACGCTGAGTATTTGAAAATGTATCCAGAAGAAGTAGGGGAACTAGTCAAAGCATTTTTGATCAACGTCACTCAGTTTTTCCGCGACACCGACGCATTTGCCTACCTCAAAAGTGAAATTTTGCCGAAACTGATCGCACAAGCACGTGAACGTGACCATGTGTTGCGCTTCTGGACTGCAGGCTGCGCGACTGGAGAAGAGCCATATTCGTTAGCTATGTTGCTGACCAATCTTCTGGGGGCGGAACTGCCTGAGTGGAGCATCAAGATCTTTGCAACAGACCTGGATGAGGCAGCCATTAATTTCGCACGGCGGGCATTTACTCCGAGGCCCTCTTGAAGGGTGTACCCAGTGAGTATCAAGACCGTTTCTTTGAGTACATCGATCATGGCTATTGTATCTCCAAAACATTGCGACAGATGGTAATTTTTGGACAGCAGGATTTAAGCCGAAGTGCTCCTTTTCCACGCATGGACCTAGTACTTTGTCGGAATGTGTTGATTTATTTCACACCAGAGTTGCAAGACACCGTCCTGAATCACTTTGCCTTTTCGTTGTATCCCAATGGGTACCTGTTTCTAGGGAAGGCCGAAACGGTACGACCTGTGCAAGCATTTTATGAACTAATCAATAAACAATGGAAGGTGTATCGCTGTATTGGGAATGCACTTCCCCTAGCACGCCGACAGTCTTTCTCGGATATCAATACGCCTCGTCTGGAAGGACTTCATATGAAGCGTCAAAGCAGGACTATAAGCAAGCCAGATGCGGAGCAGGAAACACCAACGTCCTCGCTTGAAATCAGTCAAATCCGGCGCTTTAATGAAGTGCTGATGCGCTTTCTACCCATTGGCATAGTGGTAATTGATCGCTCCTATCGAATGGTGACAGCCAATGGATCGGCGCGGCGGCTCTTAGGCTTGCGAGAAATAGGAACTGATCAAGACTTTTTGCATGCAGTACGAGGTGTTCCCTATCATCAGACACGCACAGCTATCGATACCGTCTTTCGTGAGCGCGATCCGATCAATCTGACGGAAGTTGAGCTTGAACCAATAATGGGTGGAAACGGACGCTATGTGAGCTTGTCTCTGGCACTGGTGCAGGTTGAAGCAGGACTGCCGGATCTAGCAATCGTCAGCGTCACCGATGTGACACAGCAGGTACAAATACGACGACAATTGGAGACGGTACAGACAGAACAGGCTCAATTGATGAAAGAGTTGGGAACCACGAACAATCGCCTGACCGAAGTAAATAAGGAATTGACGGATACTAACGAAGGATTACAAGTTGCCAACGAAGAATTGGTACTGACACACGAAGAATTGCAAGCCAGCATTGAGGAATTTGAAACCACAAATGAAGAGCTACAAGCCACCAACGAAGAGCTAGAGACAAACAATGAAGAGCTACAAGCCACCAACGAAGAGCTAGAAACAACCAACGACGAATTGCGTGCCCGCACCAACGAGTTGCAAGAACTTACCAGAGTACTCGAAAACGAGCGTGGTCGGCTGGCGGAGATGGTTGAACTGGCACCATTCTATATCCTGGTACTGCGAGGGCCAAGGCTGATTGTAGAAGCATATAATCCACGCTATGCACGCTTGATAGAAAATCGGCCAGTACAGGGACATCCCTTGGATGAGATAGCTGATCTCTTCTGGGGAGCCGGAGCGGAGATTGTAGATCTAGCGAGAGACACCTACCGCTTGGACATAGTACAAAGCATACGCAGAGAGCCGACTTATTTTCCAGAGCAGGATTCGAGTGGAGAAGATGCCCAAGCGTATTTCACGTATACTGCAGTGCCATCACATAGTGCCGATGGCAAGATAGATGGGGTAGTGATTTACGCTATGGATGAGACAGAGAAACGCTTGCAAGAAGTAGAGAGCGAGCACGAACGGCTAAAACTGATTTTTAACACCTTGCCTATGGCAGCACTGGCTTTATTTGATACACAGACAGGCAATTTGATTATGGGGAACACCAGCTACCTTGAGAGCGTGGCCTCGATGCATCATCTGCAGCAGGATGAACTGATCGGTCGCAACTGGCAGGAACTAACCTTGATCCCATCCAAGGAGCAGACTATCGATCTCTGGCAGACAGCGCTGCAGAACCGAACAGAGGCTCGTATTGCAGAATTGCCATACGAGTGTCCTGGAGGGCCGAAGATTATCTGGGATTATACACTCACACCTCTTCTAGATACTGAGGAGCCACAGAAGGTCCATTTTATGCTGGTTTCAGCAGTCGATATAACAAAACAAGTACAGGCGCACAAAGAGTTGGAGGCATTAGGCAACCTCAAAGACGAGTTCTTGGCACTGACATCACATGAGTTGCGGAATCCATTGACAGCCATTCAGAGCAGCGCACAGCTCTTACAGAAAACCATCAAGAAACAGAAAAAGGCACTGGAGAATAATACGGAACAAGAGCAACACATTGACTGGGAAGTCGCCATACTTGACAGGATCACTCGTCAGACAAGTCGGATGAGCAAGCTCATCAAGGAGATGGTAGAGATTGCCCGTATCCGAGCGCAAGTATTTGAATTACAGAAGAACGAAGATGTGAACATAGTTGAGCTGGTACGACACACGATTGCACAATCTGCTCAGGGTGAACAACAAAACAATATAGTCTTGCAGAGCGAGGCGGAGACTATTCTTGGTATATGGGATGAAGATCGAATCGAACAAGTACTCATTAATTTGATCACAAACGCTCTCAAGTATTCGCCAGCCGATAAACCGATTGTAGTACAAGTCAAGCAGGATAGCCAGAACCCTGAGGACGTGGTAATCATTTCAGTACAAGACCATGGGCCAGGCATTTCTGAGGAAGATCAAGTACATATCTTCAATCGCTTCTATCAAGCGGACAAGGAGAATCATAAGAAACAAGAGGGCCTAGGATTGGGTCTCTATATCTCGCATGAAATTGTCACTTAGTGCACAACCATAAATAACTCCGACATATGACCATCAATATCCAGGGAGATACGTTTCACCCGGCCTGGAACTACACGATTCGGCTGCGAGCATAAACGTCGGAGTTATTTATGGTCGTCGACTTACCACGGTGGACGTATCTGGGTCAGAAGCAATCCGGGGCAAGGCAGTACATTTTATTTTACTCTGCCCTTGCAGAAGCTATCAAACAGTAGTGTAAAACTTCTGCCTGAAGACAGTGGCATAGAAGAAGCCATAGGACCATAATTAGCCAAAAGGAAGCCACAATAGAGTCCCACTCATAGTATGAGGGTCTCGTGCCAGTCAAATGAACCAGCTGGCAGGAGACCCTTATATTTAAGACCACTGAAGCCGATAGTAAAAAGAAGAAGCTAGGTACCAACGTCAGTTGGTATCTCATAACTGCCAACTTGCATAACCGATTAAAGGTTATTCTCGGCAAAGAATAAAGATTGTCAAATGTACTAATATTCTTTATTTCTGCTATCAAACATACTTATGAGTTGGTACCTTCTGACAGTCAGCTAGCCAGAATGACGTAAGTATGCTATGCTTGACCCGCAAAAGTGTAAA
>DASYAN010000259.1:0-3031 GCA_036501345.1 Ktedonobacteraceae bacterium | reverse complement strand
AACATTAGAAGAAATAATTTGCTGGAGAGTCTATACACTTACAATATATAGGTGACTATGCTATAATAAACAACGGAGAGTGTTTATTCAGAAGCGAAGGGAGGAAACAATGTTACCGAGACATGAAAACTCCTCTTCCGTCTCCAGTGAGCAAGTTACAGAGGCGTATCTCAAGGTCATTGGGTTGATAGATGAGCGAGTAGCCCCCTATCTGGGAAAGGCGACGACCCGCGCCTTAGTGCAAGGTGCAGCCCAGCATATCAAAGCCACATATCCATTTCTCGAATTTCTGGTTCACCGTTCTTATACCGATATTGTCCCATCTGTCATTCATGAGCAACTTTCCGGCGTGGCCCCAGCAGAAGTTGTTGGGGGGTTAAATGCATTGTTGGATGAGTGCTTTGCTGGGTTGCGGGAACTAACAGGTGATCTGATTGCTCCCCCTCTCCATGATGAAGTCACCCACCAGTTAAAACAGTTGCAGTAAGGGAGCAGCATGGAAAGCAGCGTGCAATCAATGTCACACACTCCAGATAGTGCGTTTCGCTTCTCCAATGGATATACGGCGGATCGTTTGATAGCGATTCGCCACGAGATGGAATATCTTAATACCATTGGCAAGCAGTTTGTAGCTGCAATTGACCGTTTTCAAGTGCATCGAGCTTTGCTTAAAGCACTAAAAGAACTCTATAGTTTCTCTGCTTGCTGTATTCTCCTAAAGGGCAGTCCCTTTGAAAATGAGAATCCCTTCGAACTGTTTATTATCCCGTGTTACCCCCTCGATGCTACGTTTTTAGAATCCGTCATCCAACGTATAGCCAGTGCTGCTAGTGCTCTCAACTTGGTCCACACAACGGCGGATCAATTAACACGTACAGCCTACTTTGATGCCCCCGATGACCTAGCTCTGTCACGCCCCCAGGGTGAAGTGATTGGCTCTGAAATTGGCTCATGTTTGAATATCCCCTTGACCGTTGAGGATCGTATCATTGGTCTGCTGAGCCTGTTCGATGAGAAGATGGGAACGTTCGATAAAGATCTGATGCAGATGACGACGATGATTGCTGACTATGCAGCAATTGCCTTGGAGAATGTTCGTCTGCACGAACGCGAGAATGCTCTTTGGCGTCAGGCTGAACTGGAACGTATGCGCTTATCATTGATCATTGGGAGTATGGCAGAAGGCTTGCTGATTACGGATGATAAGGGAGCGATTACCTCGGTTAACACCTCAGCAGAACAATTGCTGGCACTGGCTCAGGTCAACCTCAAGCCCGATGTCCTCTTGCATAAATTAGCTGGGACCAGCAATGTACAGTGGATTGCTAGATTGGCCGAGATTGTCGATCAGGCATTGGCTGGTTACACTGTCAAAAACCAGGAGTTGGTTGCAGGACAGGCTGAAGAGCGTGTTCCTCTCACCTTAAGTATCAGTGCAGCACCGCTGCTCGATGCTAGCGGAGCCTCTGCCCGCCCTGTCGGAGTGGTCGCTGTCCTCAATGATATTACGCCCAGTAAGCAGGTCGAGCGGTTGAAAGATGAGTTTGTCTCGGTTGTATCGCACGAATTGCGGACGCCATTGACTGCTATTAAAGGATATACACAGCATCTGGTAAGACGTATCGAACGTCGCTTACGCAAAACCCGCAGTTCGCAAGTCGAGGCTGGTACTCCTGTTAACGATCTGCCAGAGAGCTATGACCTGCGCAGTCTGAATATTGTCCAGAGCCAGACTGAACATCTGGAACGATTGGTCAGTGACTTGCTAGATCTTTCTCAGGTGCAGTGGGGACAATTGCAGCTTCGCTCTGAACCATTCTACCTGGCGGATCTCCTTGTAGACATGGTTCGTTCAGTCCAATCAAGTGCGGAGCAGCATACAATCTCTCTGCAAATCAAAGCGAACAACACCAAGGTCACGGCTGATCGTGCTCGCATTGCCCAGGTCGTCGGTAACATCCTGGATAATGCGGTAAAGTACTCTCCGTATGGGGGACAGGTGGTGGTACGCTTGAAACAGCAGGATGGGTACTATCAGGTGAGCATCAGCGATCAGGGGTTAGGTGTAAGTCCAGAACTCTTCGATCATATCTTCGAGCGCTTCTACCGTGTGCATAATACAGCGACTCAGCAGCTCTCAGGTATTGGGTTGGGGTTGTATGTAGCCAAAGCGATCATTGATCGGCATGGTGGGCGCATCTGGCTCTCGAGCAATCAGGGGATGGGAAGTACATTCCACTTTACCCTTCCATCAAATCCTCCACAATAGCTTGTCCAAAGCTTGGCAGGAGAGCTAGTGGCTCTCCTAGCACCTCTACTATGTTAAATTACAATGCCTGTAACAACTCGGTAGGATTAGCTCCAAAACGATCGCGCACATAAGAGTAGCCAAAAGAGGTAAAGTAGATTCTGGCCCATGTTGCTCGCAGGTTCTGAATATTGCGCAGAACGCGAGCCTCACCCCACAAAGGATGCCGCATATCGCGCAGGGCATTGAGAAAGTCGGTCGTACTTGTGAAGAGTACGCCACACATGATCACCAGAATTTGTACAAGGGGTCCGCGTGGCAAGGCAAGTGGACTTAAAGATGTGAAAAGGCCAAGGTAGAGCACACCGCCCGACACAAATGCAGGACAAAGCACATCCAACCAGATATAGAGCAGAGAAGGTTCATGCAGGCACATAAGAGTCACGCCAAAGGGACTGATTGCCCAACCAATCAAAGGCCTGCGCCTTAGCAAGGTTGTCAGCATATGTGCACACTCGAAGAGGACGAACCAGAGTACCAGAAGGACTACTAAACCCAGGAAGTTTGGCATGTAGAAACTCTCCTCGCATAGCAGTGTCTTGCTTGATGTAAAGAACACCTTTATATTTATTATATATTATAGCTCCGATTTTTGTCGCCTTTTCGGGACTCTATTGCCAATGTTTCCGGCTCAAATACCCCTGAGGGTGTTTCCTGATTATGCACCAGGGGAGCCTAGGAGACCGCGGACACGACGAAATAACAGCTAGCTTTCTCGCCATG
>DASYAN010000258.1:0-7387 GCA_036501345.1 Ktedonobacteraceae bacterium | reverse complement strand
TATAATTATATCCAGGTAACACAACATGACGGCGAGAGGGATCTTGTTTTAAACGAAGGGCAAGCAATACATTCTGTGTATTACTATTCGGACCCTAGCAAAGTTCTCACTGGTTGGTATTGGGACTATTTTCTTGCTGCGCCATACTTCAACCCTGGTTTCGAACCCCAGCAACTGCATCGTGTAGCTATCATCGGTCTAGCTGGCGGAACGGTGGCGCGTCAGTTCACAACGGTCTATGGTCCCGTTCCCATTGATGGAGTGGAGATTGATCCAGCGATTGTAGATGTGGGACGCAAGTTTTTTAATATGACTGAGCCCAATCTGCACGTATATACCGAGGATGGCCGTGCATTTATGGCAACGACGCACGAAAATTATGATATTGTAGCCATTGATGCATTCCAGCAACCTTACATTCCATTTCAACTCACAACGCGTGAGTTTTTCACTGAGATCCGTTCACATCTCTCGCCAACAGGTGTCGTGGCGCTTAATACCGGGCATACGACACATGATTATAGGCTTGTACGGGCATTTGTCAATACACTGAGTACTGTCTTTCCCAGTGTATACGTGTTCAATGTCCCGAACACATTCAACTCAGAGATTGTAGCAACCATGCAGCCAACTGCTCTTCAGACATTCCTGCAGAACATGGGACAGTTTGATCCAAGTACTGTGATGGGGCAGGTTGCCGATGAAGTTGTTCCAGTTGCTGTGCCGGGTCGTTCTGATGGAGGGATGGTCTTTACGGATGATCAGGCACCTATTGAGCAAGTTACTGATCAATTGTTGCTGAACTATATCCAGCAGCCATAAAAGGTCCTTTCTAGGGCCCATACGCCTTCAGGCATGGAAGGAAAGAAACTGCCCACTGGGCAGGATCTTTTCGTTAGGAGAGCCTCTTGCGGAGAGCTGTTTTCTGTCGGGACGGCTGAAACAGCTCCGGTTTCCCGGGTAATGGTAGCCTTGACCTCATCTCTGCAAGCCCATCCTCTTTATAAGGGATCGGGTCCCTGAAGAGTATTGACAGTACATAAATTTCTGGTGTAATGTGACTCCGATCATCTGTGACGATTCCTGGTGCAGAAATGCATGAAGGGCTTCACGCAAGAACAGCCCGGAACGTACCCGGGCCCGGGGATACAGGTTCGTGTAATTCATCCCCATACCTCAAGGTAGAGGTCTTCTGACGCGGGGAGGGTTAAACCTTGAAAAAAGCTAAGAAGGAAAGACCATCATGGCGGTAGTAGCAGTTATCGGTGCCCAATGGGGGGGCGAAGGCAAAGGCAAGATTATTGACGAGCTTGCGATGCGTGTCGATTTTGTTGTGCGCTATCAAGGAGGAGGCAATATCGGACATCGCGTTGTTCACGAAAAGGGAGAGTTCGCGTTCCGTCTTGTCCCTTCTGGAATACTCTATCCCAATGTGACCTGTATTATTGGAAATGGTGTTGTTGTTGATCCTAAAGGTCTCATCAGTGAGATGGAAAAGCTGCAACAACAAGGCATAGGCATTTCGCAGCTCTATATTAGTGAAAGAGCTCATGTAGTGATGCCATATCATTTTTTGTTAGATCGTCTTGAGGAAGAGGCAAGGGGGTCAGACAACGGTGAGAGTGCACAGCGTGGAATTGGCCCAGCTTACGTTGATAAGCATGCACGTACTGGTATTCGTATGGCTGACCTGCTAGATGTAGATACCTTTAGAGCTAAATTGTCTACTATTCTCCAACAGAAAAACCGTATGATTACTCAAATTTATGGCCAGCCTCCTCTTTCCCTTGAAGAAATTCATAGCGAATATTTTGCGTATGGGTTGCAATTGCGTTCTCACATTGCTGATACGCAAAAAATGTTGCATGATGCATTATCCGATCATAAGACTATACTGCTCGAGGGTGCTCAAGGGGCACTTCTTGATATCGATTTTGGCACCTATCCTTTCGTTACCTCGTCGTCTACATTGGCTGCCAATGCCGCAGTCGGAGCAGGTCTGCCCCCGCGTTCGATTGACCGTGTGATAGGTGTATACAAAGCCTATACTACTCGCGTTGGTAGTGGCCCTATGCCAACGGGCTTATTCGATTCCTGGGGCCAAACAATGCGTGATCGCGGTCACGAGTACAGGACTAACACGGGACGAGAACGTCGTTGTGGCTGGTTTGATGCTGTTGCAGGCCGTTTCGTTGCCCAGCTCAATGGCCTAGATGTGGCTGTTATCACGAAACTGGATGTGCTGGACACATTTCCTACTATCAAGATCTGTACGGCCTATAATCTGCGTGGACAAACTATGCATAGCTTGCCAGCAACGCTTTCTGATCTGGCTGCCTGTGAGCCTATTTATGAGGAGATTAAGGGCTGGGAATGTAGCACGACAGGGATCAACCATTATGAGGATTTACCAGAGGAGGCCAAGGCGTATCTTAAGCGCCTGGAGGACCTCCTGGAAACTCCCATTGTGATGGTTTCCGTTAGTCCAGAGCGCGGAAAAACCATTCAATTGCAGGATGTGTTGGTTTCAGCTGCCTAGTGAGGAGTGCAAGGGAATGACGGCAGACGCCGCATTTGTAGCGTCTGATCATGTCCTGGCCCTTTATTTCCCTTGAGAAGACTACAATAGTGGCTTTTTTGCTATTGCAGACCCGCTCCGTGGGTAGCGTGGGGGACACGGTTTTTCTTGTTCCCAAACGAGTAAACGACGTCCATCGGCTAAACCTGGCAAATCAACGGGAATATCTGCTTTGAACCTCGTTCCGACATGTACGGCAGCACGCTTAGCTTGCTGTATTTCCTCTGTAAGATCTCCTTTTTTTGGTAAGATAATCATACCACCTATCCGGCAGTATGGTGCACAGTATTCAAGCAGTGTGGGAAGCGCAGAGACAGCACGGGCAGTTACTATATCAAACGTAGCACGATACTCCTGTTTATGAGCCAATTCCTCGGCTCGGCCATGAATGAGTTCAACATTTCGAAGTTGAAGCATCTCAACCATATGGCGTAAAAAGAGCGTTTTTTTGCCTGTTGCTTCCAACAATGCTACATGCCACTGTGGACGAACAAGCTTTAAGGGAAGACCAGGGAAGCCAGCTCCTGATCCGATATCGAGGAGCCGGGCTTCTGGGTTAGGATATGCCTTTAAAAGAGATAGTGAATCGAGGAAATGTTTCAGCAATACATCCTGGGGATCTGTAATGGCTGTCAAATTTATGCGCGTATTCCAATCCAGTAGCTCCTGTCTATAGGACTCAAATGCCGCCAGTAATTGTTCATCACCTGGATCGAGGCCAAGTTGCTGTAACCCTTCAACAAATATCTCGGATAGACCTTCAGACATTCATAATACCTCAAAAATAGAAATAGAAATAGACTCTAGATTCTATCGCCTCCGTGCTAGTAAACGCAAGAGTAGGGATAATGTCAAAGGATACTCAAGGAAAAAGCATAGAACGTCAAAAGGTACTCAGGAAATATGCCAGACATCTAAATATTTACTCAAGAAATGGTCATTTTCCCTCAAGATTTTTGCATAACACATCCTCGCTATGCTAAACTCTTTACAAGCTTCATCCAGAAGCAAGTAGAACAAGGATGCTTCCGGTTCTCATAGCGGAAGTTACATTTTGTGAGGTGCAATGGCATGGCGCAACAACCTGGCATTCAAAGCTCATCACACATTATAAGTACAGAAGATCATGCATCGCATGAAAAGAACATGCTGGGTCCCATTCTTTGCTGGGCGGTTGTCTTTGCGGATATCGGAACTTCAGTGTATTACGTACCAGGTATTCTCTACGGAACTGCTGGTATCGGCGATCTCGCCGGTTTTTTTGTTTTATTGACAATGTCAGTTTTTGTACTACTGACCTTAAAGTACGCTGAAGTAACCCATCGCTTCCCACAAGGCGGTGGTGTTGTGACGGTAGCCAGTCAGGCACTTAACCGTTGGTTTGGCGCTCTGGGTGGTATGTTCATATTGGTAGACTATTTTCTCACGGCGGCAATTAGTTGCTTGTCGGGAATGCAATATCTTAGTGTTGTGATTGTTCCTCTAGGGGCGACGATTCTCATACCAGGACTTGGGCAGTTCCAACTAACCCTTCTGGTCATGACTATTGTCATACTCATTCTGCTGGGCATGCTAAATTGGATTGGTATTAGTGAGAGCGCAAAAGTAAGCCTTGTTGGCGCAATCATCGCCTTTCTTAGCGATCTTGCGATCCTGTTCACCGTCTTTACTCATATTTCGCTTATAACATTCTTCTCCCTTTTTCCCAAGATGTTTGAGGGTCATGCTCTGACTTCCTACTCTATTCTGGTGGGCTTCGCAGGTTCTTTCCTGGCCTTCTCTGGATTAGAGAGCATCTCACAGCTTTCCCCTGTCATGAAACAGCCACGTAAGAAGATTGCTGGCATCGCGCTCTTTCTTGTCGTAATAACTATAGGTATCACTAGCCCACTTTTGACGATGCTCTCGACAATACTGCAGCCACAAGCGGCAAAAGATCCCGTCTTATCGGCACAGCTTATTTCTTTACTAGGTGGTCATTGGGGAAATGGCGTTTTGCAAACGGAGGTGGCAATCAGTGCAAGTGCACTCTTAGTTTTTGCCAGCAATACTGCGATTATCGGCTCTTACCATGTGTTCATCGCGCTCTCGCGTATGGAGTTTCTGCCCAGTTTCGTTCTCAAGCGCAATAAATTACGAGGAACACCGCATTACTCTATTATGCTTGCTGCGGGAATTCCCATTATTATACTCATCGCAGTACTGGGCAATATCAATATTCTTGGCGATATGTATGCTTTTGGCTTACTTGGAGCTTTCACGCTCACTTGCCTGGGTCTTGATATTATACGCTACCGGGATTGGCAGGTCGCTCGGCGTGTGATGAAAGCAAATCGGTTAAAGATTCTTGCCTTAGAGAAAAAAGGAGAAAATGGTCATGTATCTCTGAGCAGTAGGGAAGAAAGCTCCCAAATCATAACCGATTCAGGTATGCATACCAATGGACATCATCCTGAAGCGTTGATGGTCCAGCTAGGCGAGATGAGCATGGAAGGCAAGGGTCTGTGGTTCAAGATCGCATTTTTCCTGGGCATTCTTACCACTGCCTTGGTAATGGTTGCTTGGTCAACAAACTTAGTGACGAAACCACTTGCAACAGCATTTGGAGGTAGCGTCACAGCGCTGGGAATGCTCATTGCAGTCGCCAACTACACGATACTCAGGAAGAGAGGACAAGTCCCAGTACCACATGTTATCACAAGGATTGGAGAACGCTTGCCAGACTCTATCCTGGCAATACTGACACCAGGCAGTATATACAATGATGCGGTTATTCAGTCCGCAATTCATCAAGCTGAAGCAAAACGGCCAGTAGTGTTTCTTTATGTAAGCAATCAACAACTGCGCCAAGAGGCACCTCAAATGCTGGAAATCGTTGACCCTTACTTTGAAGATCAGGAAGCAAAGAAATACTTTAGCAAGGCAGAAAATCTTGCCTTGAAAGCCAAAATTTCTGATCGCCGCTTCCTCTATCAGCGACAAGCACCTAATATTGAGGCTCATGCTTGGCAAGTCATTCACCCTCAAGATACGGTGATGACAGCAGAGGATAGTGAGCGGTTCAGTAATATTAACCCCGATCGTATTCGCTATGAATCAACGCCGGATGGGAAAGTCGTTCACCTGCTCAAAAAGTGGAAATAGCACAGTAGGAGATTGTTGGAGCAAAGAGAGCGAGAAAGGGATGCAGGGTTTTTGCTAGCCTGCATCCCTTTTTAGTCTAATGCGAAGTCACCGTTGCAGGAGAGACTGGCTTGCGGGTAGCATAGAGAGTGCGACGATCGCCCACATATTTTTGTGGTACAGGGCGCACTTCTTCAGGATAATATGAACCAGCAGCATCCGTATTGATACCGGGGAAGTTTGGACCATAGTTATAATGCCCAGTTTCCGCAGGAGACAAGGGCTTACTCGCATACTGGGGTATACCCTTAACCTGTGGTATACCAAAGTCGGGTGTCTCCTCGTACAGATCATCAGGAACTCTGTCCAAGCCTCGGCGCAGCAAGTCTGTCTCACTTACATTCAGGCGAAGGGCATTGTCCTTGATGCTGTTCTCAATAAAGCTGTGTGGAATGTAATATGCCTTCACCAATAGTGCACCATTATCGACGAGCAGATAGTGGCTAAAACGTGCTTGCACGATACCAATCCAGTTTCCGTCTTTGTCAACAACATCTTGACCAATTTGAAATCTCGATTGAGCGCCTGCAGCCTCTTGAGATGTAATATGTCGTTCCTTTGGTGTTGCCATTGGATCTTCCAGTCCCCATCCTAAGATACCCACAAGTACGAAGGGGGCTGCAATAAGCGTGATCCAGGGGTTATCAGGAATAAACAATAACCCAACAACCGCTATTAGGATAGCGACACTTAAAAGTAAAGGCCACCAGCTTGGGCCTGGCAAATGGATATGATGTTCTTCCTCTACCTCAACTGTTGCTTCGGGATTGGCAGCTGAGAGGGTGGTTAATTCGTTCATAGTTAGATGAGCACTTTGAAGAGAATGATCCATAAAGAATCCACTTTCTCGATAATTATAGAATACAACCTGCGAGGACCTGTATTTTCAAATACGGTCCTGTACTTTTAAGAATACCAAATATATGAGAGGCGTGCAAGCTTTTGAGAAACAAGGTAGCTAGGCCTTCTACTTGCCCTTAAGTATCTTCGGGGATAGATATTGGAGCACTTTCTTTATTGGACGAGTGCAAGGAAGCATTGTGCTCTTGGCGACTAGGATGTGCTCGTTCAAGAGGGAGCTGTTGATGGTGATAGAGACGATTAGCCAGAAGGGCGTTATTGGTCGTCATTGCCACCTGCATTGACTCTATCAAGTGCTCAAGTTGTTCAATGCTAGCAAAGACGTCCTGCATATTAGTGAGACTTCCCGTAGAGTGCTCCTGTGGCAAAAATGACTGTGTGTAGTGGGTGCTGTCACGCCACTGGCGAATGCGTGCTGTAAGGGCACGCTCCATTTCTTGCATCTTAGACTGTAGAGATATATTGAGAGCCGTCAGGCGTTCCATAAGAGCTTTGTCGATCGTTTCTATCAGGTCTTCCCAGATAATTTCTGTCTGAACTTCTATTGCCTCGAAGTTAGGCTGAGACTCGTTCGTATAGGGCACAGGGAGAGACAAACGCTGGTTGATCAATTGCTCGAGAGCTGGCAATTGGGCTGCCAATGTGCGTTCAATAACATCTTCAAGGTATTGTTTCTGTTGCTGTGGTTCAATCTCCTGGCTTGCTATCTGGACTGTCTTATCATGCAGCATCTCAAGTTTCTGGTTTAACGTATCACGTGATCTG
>DASYAN010000257.1:0-2922 GCA_036501345.1 Ktedonobacteraceae bacterium | reverse complement strand
GACACCGAGAGCCCCTCGGCCAGAATGTTGTTTGCCGCATTGATATCCCGGTCGTGCCAAACGCTGCACTCTGGGCAAACCCATTCACGAGCACTTTAAGATCAACAATTGAAGACCTGGAAACAGTAGCGGATCAGGTTAGCTCATCCTCGACTGATAATTCAACGTAGCAACATAGGATTAAGAATAAGGGCTGGGCAGACATGGTAGATTATGTGTCGGATCGACCCCAACACAGTCAGCTATTTGATGATGAGGCAATCCTTTGGCTTTCAAGAGCAGAGCTTCCATTTTCCTTTGCACATGCGAGTGCGGGTGATGGTTTCCTTATGCTCCAACGCCTCACCTTGCCTCTGGGAGAGGCTTTTTCCCCCTCTGTGATACGACACTCGCTACCTTCCGTGCATCAGCAAGTCCTGCTCTGGCTCTTCCAAGATCTCGTCCTCTGGCTCATCCACACTCACCAGATCCAGTTCTTTCGTCCCCGTGAGAAACTACCAAAGTAGTACTAGTAGGTTGTCGTCGGATTAGTTCGAAAGAGCAGGGACGAGAGCGTACCACTGAAAGCAGGAGCCAATTGTTCAGGCTGCTGCTGAACGCGTTCTACAATACTGACAAGTTGATGGTGGTACGGAGAAAGGGAACAGGCCGGATCAGTATTGGCAGCATTTCCAGTGAGTAGAGCAGCCTGACAGCGACAGCCACCGAAGTCTATCTCCCGCTGATCACAACTGCGGCATGGCTCAGGCATCCAGTCAGTACCACGAAACTGATTGAATGCCTCCGATTCAGTCCAAATCCACTGCAGCGAATGGTCATGAATGTTGTCGAAGTGTAGCGAAGGAATCTCTGCTGCTGTCTGACACGGTAATACATCTCCAATGGGGTTTATTGTGAGATAGCGCTGCCCCCAACCGTTCATGCATGGTTTGGGACGGATACCATAATAGTCAGGCAGGATATAGAGTACTTCCATCTTGCCGAGCAGTCGTTGTTTTGCAGCCAGTGCTTTGTGTTCTGCTGCTTGCACCTGGGCGCGCGTTGGCAGCAATGCATCCTTGTTTTTGAATGCCCAACCGTAGAACTGCGTATTGGCAAGTTCAAGTCGCTGAGCGCCAAGTTGTTCGGCCAGAGCAATGATATCTTCGATAGAGTCAATGGTTGCCCGGTGTAAGACAGCATTGATGGTCAATGGAAAACCAAGTTCACGTACCATCTGCGCTGCCGCAACCTTTCTGTCATGGGCTTTTGTGCCTGCAATAGTATCTGCCAGCCCCGCTTCATGAGCTTGAAAACTGATTTGAATGCTGTCTAGTCCCACATCTCGTAACTGCTCTGCTCGTATCCGTGTCAAACCGAGGGCACTGGTTATCAGGTTGGTATATATGCCCGCATCTCGTGCTATGGCAACGAGTTCTACAATATCTTTACGCAGCAGTGGTTCTCCGCCAGAGAATAGGATATGTAAGACTCCTAGGTCGCTTGCCTCCCTGATAACACGTTTCCACTCCTCTGTACTCAGTTCTTTGCCGCTGTGTGACAATTGCACTGGATTAGAACAATAGGGACAGTGTAGTGGACAGCGATAGGTTAACTCCGCTAAAAGTCCAAACGGGCGATAGTGAGGCTTCTCAGATTGAGCAGCGAACATAAGCTAGTCCTCCCTTTCCTGATTTTTTCTCTGATTTTTTGGTCTAATGATAACTTAGGTTGCTATGTAATATGGAACTCTAAAAGTGCAGCTTGATGCAGATTGTTGATATACTCATCAACATCTTCAAGCAGTGCCTCAGGGGTTGTATTGTGGTGTCTGGCTAATTCTACAACGATCTCCCGGAAAGTATGGTGTCCATCGCACAGTCGCAAGATCTCTGCACCTGTTGCATTCAGTTGCAGCAAACCTTCGGGATAGAGTAGAATGGGCTCTCCGCTGACTTTGTCCTTCTGTAAACGAGCTTTTGCTGCTATGATAGGACGAACATTATCCCCTCTATGCTTGTTCATCTCTCATCGCCCTCCAATAAACATGACAAATCGGGCTTTTGGAGCAAATTCGTGTTCGAATCGAATTAGCTCCATTCCATCGTGCCTTTCGTTCTTTATCTGACACATTCCGCTGCCTGTAGTTTATTGCCATCGGTAGGGACTCGGTTTACCATGTGCTCTTTGGATATCGCGTCCGCTCCCATTGTTAGTGAGTTGCCATATGCTTGCATCATAGCATCGAGCATGCTCCATAACACATCACACTTAAAGGAGAGGGCTTTGACTGCCTCCTCCTGCAAGGCACGGGTATTGCAGTACGTCATTGTCAACTCTAGACCCTGGTCAGAGTCTATACGTGCCTGAGTGATACGTGAACAAAAGTATCCCAGCCCTTCGGGGGCCACCCAGGTATAATACTTTTCAAAAGCAGCCAAGCGCTCATGCATCAGGTCAGGGGCAAATAATTCGGTCAAAGATGATGCAATAGCAATAGGCCAAGGCTTTGTGCGTGCGAAGTCAACATAGGCATCAACTGCAAAACGGACGCCGGGTAGGACGTGTCGCTCGTCTAGCAGTTCTTCACGTGTTAATTGCGTTGCATCTGCCAGTTGCAACCATGCCTCAATACCTCCTGTACCTTCGTGGAAACCATCGTGGTCGGAGATACGGTGAAGCCAGAGACGACGTACCTCACGGACTAGACAATTGGAGATGATTGCGGCATCTTTGATCGGAATATGCTGTTGATAGTAAAACCGATTGGCTACCCAGCCTCTCACTTGCTCGGGGCTGAGTTGACCATTATTCATATAGCGATGAAAAGGGTGTTTATTATGATAACGATTGATGCCAATGGTACGAAGTTGGGCAAGAAATGTGTCTCGGTCCCACGGTTGAGTAATAGCAATCTGTTCCATGCGAATTTCACTCCTATAA
>DASYAN010000256.1:0-5230 GCA_036501345.1 Ktedonobacteraceae bacterium | reverse complement strand
TTCCCTCGCTAATTTATCCCATCTCTCTCGATCCATGACGTCCCTCTCTTTTTCTTACCTCTATCAGGTACAAACTAGCTTTGTACTCTCTTTGATTCTATCACACTTCCTTCCCCCTTGCAAAAATCCTCCGCACACCCGGGGAAGATAAAGGTACACGTCTTTTTTGCATGCAGGACCATGGGGTATAGACAGGTATAGTGGATGGGCTCTAAATTGGATATAGTGGACGGAATATAATGAATGTGAGAGGCATAGTGGATGTAAGAGGTACAGCGGACGAGAGGGGCAAAAAGGATGCGAGAGACAGTGGATGTGAGGGGCACGGCGGACGCGATACCCGGAGGGCACACGGTAAATCGGGTCCCTACACTCGGGCAATAAATTGCCATTTATGGGGTGTTTTTATGTTTTTCGTTCAGAGTATATTTTTATGGGCTGGAGTAGCATTGTGGAAATTTGAACTGTACCCCTCAAGGTTAGATCAGGTGTATGTTTTGCTCGAAGGATGTTATACTATCAACAATGGCTTAAAGCCCAAGGGAGTCTGGGTGATGCGTGTGCTAATGAGTACCAAGCCAATATGAGGAAAAAATGCTGCCGCCTGAATACACTGCGATTAGACTTGGCTACACAGACCGGACACCTACTTATTTATAGAGAGCCTATCAAGGCTGGAGAATAGCATATGGCTCAGCAATTACCAAAAGAGCTGATTAACCTCATCGAAAACCTGAATGAGGATCAATTACACGCACTAAATAATTTAGTTGTTGAACAATTACGGCTTGTCCATCATGCTAGAACATTGGATGCGATGAGAAGCTTTCATGTGACGGATCGAGTGTGGTTCACACATAATGAGAAATATTATGAGGGTATAATAACGCGCTTGAATCAAAAAACCATCTCGGTAACAGTAGATGATGGAGGCCGCTGGAATATCCCGCCAGGAATGCTTAAAAAAGTAGATAAAGAACCTTGAAACGCTAATTCATCATAAGTGCATGCGTTAAGAAGGAGCAATTCTATCTAGCAGTGTTGACCTCATACAAGCACAAAACTGTCAAGTGGGTTTGACGCATGCCTGAGCAAGAGAGTTGTCATCCCTTTTCTCTGAGTCGGGTTTGTCCCATGCCCATGGACGTTTTGTAGCCTATCCCGCAGTAGAAAGACAGATTGGCAAGTAGGAGGAGTTGTTGGCGTACTGTCAGAGGGGCATCTGGTGTCATTTCTTCATCTGGGCCGCGTAGATGATACTCGCACGCCCCCACAAAGCAGGGCTGCTGATGCGTTGTGAATCTGACGTGGTGAGGTTTGAGATCATAATTGATAATAATTATGCCGTCTTCTTGTATATAGCGTTCAATGCGATCCAATTGCACTAATCCTGCCATTTCTGCTGGTGCAATATCCTGCCAACGTCGTACCAGGCCAGGAAAGAGGTAGTGAGGCAAGGGCAAACATGCATAGTGAGTTCCATAGCCTCTATTCTTTAAGCTACTGCGATTGAATGTAGTTAAAGAGGCAAACTCTAGCTTCAGCGTCTCAGTATGGTTTAAGCGTGAAGCCTTTACATTTTCAACAAGCTCTGTCAGAGATGTAAAACCTGTCCAGCCAGTAGGATCAGTATTGTGGATAATGACCTCTTCGAGCAAGAAAAGCTGCTTGCCAATTTGCATAAATGGCGGCCTGCTTTTGCCCGACCCGCTCTCATTGAAGCGCATCAATGCTTCGTAGAACAGAGGAAATAGTTCTCCCAGCAGAAAAGTCAGACGAATGAGA
Source organism: Ktedonobacteraceae bacterium (assembly GCA_036501345.1). GTDB lineage: Bacteria > Chloroflexota > Ktedonobacteria > Ktedonobacterales > Ktedonobacteraceae > DASYAN01. The sequence goes on along the minus strand of DASYAN010000256.1, from coordinate 3,445 downwards.
TAGGTTTTCTCAGGATCTAACGGTAGATGAGTATTTTCGCGTTCAGCCTCTTGCATCCTCTGTACCGGAAGAGGGAATTGCAGGCTGGAGCAGGTGAATAAGCGACGTTTATTGCCATCATGCAGCCAAGTTACCACATCGGGTGCTGCAGTTCTCAACCAGTTGAGGAAGGCTCCATGCACTAGTTTGCCCGAAAATGGCATGAGCGTACCTCGCTGCAAGGGGCGCAGCTTGAGCTGGAGGGCATAGAGCTTGGCTGGAGTGGTTGAGGAAAACGAGATTTCTATTGTGTCACTATCTTTCATATGCAACTGTCCTGTCATTCTCTGCATGATACCTCCTCTACCAGCCATCAGCGGCAAATAGCTGCAACAAGCCTCATCGTCGCTTGCAATCCTGATGGATGGGGAGTTGTCTGTAGTAGTAGACGATCACTCTCTGCAAACAAAAAGGCTGCACACCACAACCCAGACTCGTCTGCTGTTTTCATCAAGTATAGCAGATCCTATCTTCCTCAGATCAGTTCTTCTAACCTATCTATTAGTATATGAGCCACACTTGGAAAGATTGGCTTTTGGTTTCACTTCTGCTTTTCCAGTTCTTGAGCTTTACATTCGGCGGGTGCAATGACCTTTGCTTGAAGTGAGGTAAGTAAGCTACTATGATCTCTATAGTAGTGGATGGGTAGTACCCAATGGTAGGTCTTTAGAAAGTCTACAAACATGGCATAAGCTCTTTTTTCTTCTAGCAAGACTGGTTGAACAGGGATGGCAAGAGTTGGAATAATGGCTTGTAGCTCCTGAGGAATACTGCTTGGGTCAGTCAGGTCCGCAATGATGAACCGTGAAAGATGTGCAAGTGTTTTCACTGTCTCGGTAAAATTTCGGCTGCTCGGCTTGTCAAAATCGAACAAAATAGGTAAGTATCTCCCTTGTACACGAAGAGCTTCTCTGATAGCATCTAAAACGGCTTTACGCTCAGGCGTGAAACGTCCAAGAATGAGAACAGCTTTCTTGGCAACGGTATCAATAACCTCACGAATTTCCCTGTTATTTAGCATAAGGTAGATAAACTGAGCAATCTTGAGATTATCAACGGTGATGCTTGGTTCATCTTGACGTGTGATGACAAGATCGTCTTGTTTTGCGCCTTCTAACGCTACATTCCATACAGAGATGCCGTAGACGGAACAGGATGTCAAGGTAGCTCCCTTCAGGTTTGTTTCAACTAGCACGGCTCTTCTGAGCTGAGCTCCACTCAGGTTAGCTCCACTCAAATTGGCTCTATAGATATAGACGCTATTGAGGTTAGCACCACTTAGGTTGGCATGGCGAAGGTCAGCTATGCCGAAGTTGGCTTTCCAGAGGTTAGCTTCACTCAGATTGGCACGACGAAGGTCAGAGCCTCTGAGATTTGCTTCGTTGAGGTCGAATCCTGTCAGGTCGGCATCGCTCAGATTAACTCGTATCTCCGGGTGCTGATCACGCCATTTATTCCATTGCTCTACACCTTGTCTGAGCAGCGTAACGTGTTCCTGGTTTGCCATAGGGTTCCCTCCTTTTCAAGGGTCCAGCCTTTTTCTAGCAAGTAGATCGATGCATGCCAAATAAATAAACGTAGTTGTGGATTGTTATTTGCACCTTTGTAATGGCACTAAAAGCAGTAGTTATCGAATGCGGCTGTAGTAAAATTTTAGCTACATGACAAAAGAATAGTTCTGACGAGCAAGGCGACCAAAGACAATGCATTCAAGGCTAAGCGGGTCGCCATATACCTTTTTGCTGGATTTGGAAAGGTTTGCTTTGAGCTGCTTTACTACCAGGCACCCAGCATATTTCTACATCCGAAAAGCTTTCACCAAAGCCGCTTTTTTGTGTCTCTCTACCTAATAATGGCTCGATACTTCCTGTAATATGATCATTATTGGGATCAACCGTATGTGCCAATAGTTCCTTATCTTCAGGTACTGTTATCTGAGGGTGATCCTTGTCACAAAACAAATCATAGCCAAAACATTTGTTGGTGGTGACTAGCTCACATGTACCCTCAAGTCTTACTCGCCCCCATCCATAACTACGCTCTCCACCGATCTGAAGTCTATCGAGTGCCTTCCGCCAACCGTGTAGAAGAGGGTTGCAATCGCCTCTTTCAAAGATGTAACCAACCAAGAATACCGGTTTCTGCTCCTCATCTCGTGCGTATGGAGCAATAAATTCTGTTTCGTGCAGACTCCCTGCTTCAGCGCTATGCCCATCTTCAAGTGCTGTACTAGCATAGCTGCTTAGAAATGTCCAAGCAAACTCGTCCCACTGATTTGGCCAGGGCCAATGTGTAACTGTGTTTGGTTTAGTAGATGGATAAAAATAGGTGAAAGTCAGGTACTCGTCAACCAGTCTGCCGATTTCCCTGTAATCATTTCTCCCCTGTTCACGGGTAATGCGAGCTGTAAGGGCACCCCAAAGGGTGCGTCCTGTAATGTATGCACGTGTTTGTTGCAAATTGCCTAATTTGCGCCAGCCAATGTGCATTGGTGAAAGCATACGCAATGATACATGATATGCGGTCCATGTCATGGGTTTGGTTCTACTTTCTTCTATTTCGTTTCCACATTCCATGCTTTAGCGCCGTAACGTGCATAAATCAATGTCTGCTCCCATGTTTGTTTCACTAGCAGCAGTGTATCGAGATGGGGACAAACTCTCTCTGTCAGGAACGTCAGTGCTACGCTCACATCTTTGCTTGGAGGTGGTGAAATTGCTAATTGAGATGTCATATCAAGCAACTGTTCACGAACCTTCTCTGCAACAATCTTATCAGTATCACTTGTGCGTGTGTAGAGATAAAGGAGTGCTGCATAGACGCCATTTTCTTGCAGAACTCCAAGAGCTTTTGTAATAAGATTTTCTGCATCAGTGGCTTTGATAGGCTCCGCTTTTATTTTTATGTCTTTTGTCGTTTTGATAATTGTTTGCGCAGTCTTAGCTGCAATCAGGTCGATATTATTCTTCATCTGTTAATCTCCATTGGGATTTCTTCAAGGATTGATGCAGCGCATCCTACCAAAGCCACGCGTACCCATTCCACCAATGCCAAGATATTCAATCAACTTTATGCCTGCACTTACAACACCAAGTGGCGTTTCCCATATCTCTCCATTGGGAAACTCTTCACCCTCTTTCTCCTTACTATCCTTAGTATTATACTGTTTTGTAACTGGAAAAGGGTAGTTATCTGTATTGTTCTTCCTGTAGTTATCTTCAATGACATCAGACCAGAGCCAAGTAGTACGTGGAATTGCTTCATAGGTGAATAATGCGCCTGATTCGGCTGCTCCTGTTTGGGGATCAATACTGACGGAGGTGCGCACTTCCAGGTTACTATTCACAATTTGAGAGAAGAGTTTTGATGTGATAAGCGTTATACGTCCTTTTAGTGCTTTCCACTC
>DASYAN010000255.1:0-6298 GCA_036501345.1 Ktedonobacteraceae bacterium | reverse complement strand
GTTTCCATAGCTTTATTTATCTTTCTTCGAAAGCACGCTGTACCCAGTAGCCGTATTGCTCATCTAACTTTCTTTGTGTCTCGTTCACGCTACTGGCATAGAGATGTGCATCACGGTGGTTGTCAAACGATCGGACATGGCGGTCGTTAGGTTCTGCCCCTCCGCTTGCGGATTGACGCTCACGGATTAAAAAAACTTGTTCAGTGAGGCGTTGGACATAGTAGCGGTCTTCTCTGATCATTTTACCTCCGGTGTTATGTTGTAAAGGAGCTGTGGTGGTTCTTGCTTCCTCGCTTCTAGTGTTCCTAGTGCTACTGCTCTTTACGCTAGCAGCGTGGCAGAGAAAGAGATGTGTTGGGCACATCATCCTATGACTGGGTGATGGGCCCACTCTCTCCTGTCTGGTCGACAGGCCCGACCAGAACTACTCCTCATGTGGGAATGGAAGCACTTTTCTAAGCGGTTGTTGGCTTCTAGCTCTTGCTTTTATACGCATAGATCCGCGCAAATCGACTTGCTGAGATCAGCCCCGCTGAAGTCTACCTCTTCCTTAGGGCGATGTCGCTTGATCGACTTTCGTGTTGTCGAGGATAGCTCCACTCAAGTCTGCTCTACGCAGATCTGCTTTGCTGAGATCGACCTTACTGAGATCAACCTGGGATAAGTTGGCATGATCGAACTTTGCTTTGCTGAGGATAGCTCCACTCAGGTCTGCCCCCCGCAGATCTGCGTTGCTGAGATCGGCCCCACTGAGATTCGCACGGCAGAGGTTGGCACCGCGTAAGTCTATCCGGTGAAGGTTTGTCCTCAGAAGATTGGCATCACTGAGATTGGCATTCCTGAGATCGGCACTGCGCAAGTCCGCGTCTTGCAGATTTGCATCTTGCAAGTTCGCTTCCTGCAAATTTGCCTCTGTAAGATCAGCGCCACGGAGATCGAACTCGCACAGATCTGCCCCATGGAGGTCTGCCCCGTGGAGGTCTGGCTCAAAAGCCTGTACATCAGGATATGCTCGCCGCCAATTTTGCCAAAGAACTTTCCCTGATGAAAGAAGATCAAGAGTATTCTGACTGACCATCAAATATCCTTCTGGGGACCCATATGCCTTGAGGCTATGGGAGGAAAGAAACAGCCTGCAGGCTGGATCTGCTCAAGATCAATCCCCTTGCGGGGTGCCGTTTTGTGTCGGAACAGCCAAACCCTTCAGTCAATTGCGAGCCGCTGCAATGCGACTGCCTGCCCTAAACTGCTCGCCATCCGCCTCCATTTGGGGACATCTGATGGCACCAGCAGCGTAATTGCCTTGCCTTGTCGCCCCATTCTGCCCGTGCGGCCAATCCGGTGCGTAAAAAGCTCGCTCGATTCAGGCAGCTCGTAATTGATGACCTGATAGATCCCTTGAATATCGAGCCCGCGTGCGGCTACATTTGTGGCAAGCAGTGTCTGCACCTGCCCGTGACGGAATGCAGTAAGTACCTCTTCACGTGCACGCTGGCTCTTGTTGCCGTGCAATGTTCCCACCGTGAACCCGAGCTTGCTGAGCTGTTTGCCTAACCTCTCGACACCGAACTTCGTTCTGCTAAAGATAAGGCTGCTTTCCCCTTCCGCTGAATGCAAGAGAGTACAGAGCGCGGCCATTTTTTGTTCCTGTGGTACCTGGTAAGCAATCTGTTCAATGGTGCTTTGTGCACCTGTGGCTGATGCAATGGCAATGTTAACCGGATTTTTGAGGAATTTTTTCTGGAGTTTGACGATCCAGTCCGGCATCGTCGCTGAAAAGAGCGCCATTTGTCGCGTAAGAGGTGTGGTTGCTAGTATCTCTTCAATGACTGGTGCAAAACCACTATCCAGCATTTGGTCTGCCTCATCTAGCACGCACATCCGCAGTTGGCTCAGCACGAAACTGCCTCGTTCAATATGGTCCTTCACGCGTCCTGGTGTGCCGACCACAATCTGTGATCCATATCGCAGCGCTGAGATTTGATTACCATAGGGCCGTCCTCCTACCAAGAGTGCCGTCGAAAGTCTCCGGCTGGTTGCCAGTTTGCCCAGCACAGCGTGTACCTGAACAGCCAACTCGCGTGTTGGTACCAGCACTAGCAGTTGTACTTCACGTTTGCCTTTGGATACCCTTTCCACTAGAGGGATGCCATAGGCAAGCGTTTTGCCTGAACCAGTAGCTGATTGCCCCACCACATCATTACCTGCAAGCAGTACTGGAATTGCCTTGGCCTGAATAGGTGATGGCTCTGTAATTCCCATGTTTGCCAGTACGGCGCGTGTAGTGGGTTGCAAAGGGAAGTCATTAAAAGATGGCATGAAAATCCTTTCGGCTATGCGCCCCTTGTGGGCACGGTACAGATCTCTGGAGGCACAGTGCCCACAGAGAGTACCAGAAGCAGGCCGTAGGATACGGGAGCAATACTGCTAGCTGATATCAGGTACGAACGTGTGTGCAGGAAGAGAGTATTCTACAGAGGACTGCTCAGAACTCTTTAGCGTCTTTATCGGGGAGCAGGATATACTAACAGCCAGCTCCGTGCCGTGCAAACAGTCATAACCATTACAGTGTACCCGCTTGGGAGCGCATCGTCAAGCTAAGCTCAAGAATTCAGGACTTTTCGAAAGCTAGAGGGCACCAAAATGAGCAAGGTTCTATAGAGAGCAAGATTACAGAGACATACTCGCGGGCTGTCTTTGCTGACACCGTGTATAGCAGGCTTGTTCAACTTCATTCAGGCTCACTATTTGGGTCTAGGACAAAGGTTGTACCACGGTTTTATAATAGTCGCACTTATCTTTTATGGCGCACTGGCCGCAGCGTGGTCTCTCATACACACAAATACGCTGACCATGTCGCAGAAGCCCCTTATGAAAATTATAGATAACGCGTGCATTATTGGGTAGTAATGCTTGCAAGAGATGATGTGCAGCATCAGCCGTTACTTTTCTGCCAATAAGTCCTAAGCGTATTGATGTACGCAGAACGTGTACATCAACAGGGAGCAGCGGAAGCTCGCAGCTAAAAAGCAGTACACATGCTGTCGTTTTCGGGCCAACTCCCTCAAACCGATTGAGCCAGACTGTTGCATCTTCTACGGGAAGTTCGCACAAGAAATTCAGGTCAAGGTTTCCTCGCTCCTCTGTAATCTGGCGCATAATCGTCTGCAATCGTGGCGCTTTGACTTCGGGAAAATTCACGTTGGCAATGGTCGTCTGAACTTCTTGGGTTGGTGCATCTCGTACCGCTTCCCAGGAACCAAACCGTTTCAAGAGATTGGCGTAAGCGGCAGCCGTCTGCTCGTCGCGGGTGCGATGCGAGAGCAGAATATCAACGAGCATACTCATCGGGTCTTTGCTGGAGAATGGAACTTCACCATACTGCTCTGTCAGTCGTGCGGTGATTTCTAATGCCTTCGACGAGAGTGCAGCCATATCGGTTGAGGGATACCCATAATCAGCAAGATTGTGCACACGTTGGATGGATTGTTTCACCTCTATCTCCCATCTCGCTTTTGTACAATACATGATGTTTATACGAAACTAAAGAGACGACCGTTCCAGAAAGGTAGACTAAGCTTCAACTCGATGAGGAGCCCACGGCATCGGTTGGGGGAAATACTTATTAGTCAATTGCCTCATGATCGCATTGTGTCTTCATGCTAGAATGAGGATAGTTACTAAGGAAGAGAGATACGGCAAGAGCGCAATCGTTGTGGTCGGTGTTGTGGATGTGCTACGCTGTAACCGTTTGCAGAAACGCGGAGCGCGATGGCGATCCAAGAAGTCTCTCCTATTGATTCCAAAATAGACGAGAGCAACAAAGAAAGGCACAGGTGGACAGATGGTCCGAATCGTGCTAGTTGATGATCATCCCATTGTACGTGAGGGACTCCATGCACTCCTGGAGACACAAACCGATTTCCAGGTTATTGCGGAATGTGCCAACGGAGAAGAGGCCCTACAGATAGTAGAAACCTTCCAACCTGATTTGATCTTGCTTGACCTTGAGATGCCAATTCTCGACGGCGTAGAAACGATCAGACGGCTGAGAAATCTCCATCTCCTGCAAGAACCACGTATCATTGTCTTTACTGCCTTTGATGACGACGATCGTATTATTCATGCAGTCCAGGCTGGGGCGAATGGATATGTACTGAAAGATGCGCCACGCGAAGAGATTTTTCAAGCCATTCGTATCACGAGCACAGGAGGGTCCATCCTGCAACCAATTGTTGCCTCAAAGTTGTTACGACATTGGAGCTTACAGAGACAAGATGCTCCACAACAAGGACAGGGCGAAAGTCACAGACAAAACTCACCATTTCCTCTTGAAGAATTAACCGAACGTGAACGAGAAGTCCTGAGCCTGCTCGCACAAGGGATGCCAAACAAAGAGATTGCTTCTCATCTGGTGATCAGCGAACGGACCGCAAAGTTTCATGTCAGTTCAATTATGAGTAAGCTTGGTGCAACGAATCGTACTGAGGCAGTTACACTGGCAGCACAACGTGGTCTCATTACTCTCCATTTGTGATGTTCTGAGGAGTAGAACATAAGGAGGGAGCCTACTCGACTGAAGACTGTACAAGAGTGCAGTCTCTTCACTGTCCTTTCGCACGATGCGATGAATAGCTTCCAGGGAGTATATTACAGGTCCAAACACTATCCTAGATTCGAAAGGAAGGTAGACTATGTCACAATTTGTACCTGATGCTCCTACTCACACAGCTCTTATTACTGGTGCTTCGCGTGGGCTGGGGTTAGCTCTAGCTCGTGAACTGGCACGACGAGGCTGGAATTTGATTATTGATGCGCGTGGGGTGGATGCTCTAGATGCCGTGCAGGAGGAACTTTCTCGCTCTACACGGGTTGTCGCTATTGCCGGAGATGTTACAGACCCGGCACACCGCCAGTCTCTGGCTGCTGCTGCATATGATATTGGTCCCCTTGATGTGTTGGTGAATAACGCTAGTATTCTTGGTCCCAGCCCACAGCCCGCCCTACTGGAGTATCCGCTGGATGTCCTAGAGCAGGTCTATTGTGCTAATGTGATTGCTCCTCTGGGGGTTATCCAGGCATTACAGCACCGGTTGAAGCCGAGCGCGGGCATTGTGAATATTACCAGCGATGCTGGGGTTGAGGCGTATCCTGGTTGGGGAGGCTATGGCTCAAGCAAAGCAGCTCTGGAACACCTTTCGCATATTCTGGCGGCCGAGAATAAGTCATGGCGTGTATACTGGGTTGATCCGGGCGATATGCGGACGCAGATGCACCAGCAAGCATTCCCCGGTGAGGATATTAGTGATCGACCTCTGCCGGAAGAGAGCGTGCCAGGGTTGGTGGATCTGCTTACAGGCAATCGTCCCAGCGGACGGTACATAGCTCGCGCTCTGCCTGTGGAAGGGTAAAGACCATGCCGACACTGAACCCATTTCACCTGACCCCTTGTCACTATGCGAGGAACGAGAGAGCCTGCGACAATCACAAGAGCCTCTCAGGAGTTCAGATACCACTTCCTACTCCACCATCCAGCCAGATAGTGAGAAAGAGGCTGTGACATCTCTCAATCCACTGGATTTTGAGCTGCCGCCAGAGTTGGAAGCTGGTGAGCCACCAGAAGCACGTGGACTGGCACGTGATGAAGTGCGCTTGATGGTTTCGTACCGCAAGAATAATCGTGTGGTGCATACACAGTTTCGCCAGATTGGCGACTTTCTGGAGGCTGGCGATCTGCTGGTGATTAATACCAGTGGGACGATGAATGCAGCATTACATGTGACGCGGGCAGATGGTATGCCACTTGAATTGCACCTCTCAACCCATCTGCCAGCGGATTTGTGGGTTGTCGAGGTGCGCATCCCGCAGGAGAAAGCTACTGCCCCGTTCTATGATGTGGCTGCTGGAGAGATCTTGAGTCTGCCTGCCGGGGGCAAGGCGACGCTGCTCACTCCCCGCCTCGATGATCGTCATACGCCTACGACAGAGCAGCACAGACTCTGGATTGCCACGCTCTTTCTGCCAGAGTCGCTCCAAGTGTACCTGGCACGCTACGGATTTCCGATTCGATATAAGTACGTGCATCAACAGTGGCCAATAGAGTATTATCAGTCGGTCTATACCACAGAGAAGGGGAGCGCGGAGATGCCATCAGCGGGGCGTGCCTTCACCTTGGGGTTGATCACACGACTGGTCGCGCATGGCATACAGATTGCACCTCTGATTCTGCACACAGGTGTTGCCAGTCTTGAAGAGTACGAACCGCCCTACGAGGAGCACTATTATGTTTCGGCAGAGA
>DASYAN010000254.1:0-6794 GCA_036501345.1 Ktedonobacteraceae bacterium | reverse complement strand
TTCCCTCGCTAATTTATCCCATCTCTCTCGATCCATGACGTCCCTCTCTTTTTCTTACCTCTATCAGGTACAAACTAGCTTTGTACTCTCTTTGATTCTATCACACTTCCTTCCCCCTTGCAAAAATCCTCCGCACACCCGACAGATTGCCTTACTTTGACAGATTGCCTTACTTATGATAAAATCATGGGATGGAACAATATCATGCAAACAACGAAAAACGAATCATCCTTAACCTGACCCGTAGAGGCCAGTTGAACCTCCCTGTTGAAGCACAGAGATACTTAGGGGTAAAGTCGGAAAGCCAACTCCAACTAGTTCTGGCGGACGGAAAAGCATATCTTGAGCCTGTCAGTATGAGTTTGGAGGATGTGTTTGGGTCAATCAAATTTGCAGAGCCAGGGAAAGACCTGGATAAAATCATTGAAGAAGCACGGGAAGAGCGTGCAGGAAAGTTTCTAGAAAAATATAACCAAGAATGATGACATTTGTAGATACAAACATTTTCATCAGATATATGGCCAATGATGATGAAAAGAAAGCAAAGGCCTGCTTCGAGTTATTCCAACGCGTTAAAAGAAATGAAGAAGAAGTGACCACTAGCGAGTCAGTCATCGCAGAAGTTACTTTTGTCCTGTCATCTAAAAAACTGGCCTATCAACTCACCCACGACCAGATTCGTCAGCGTCTTGTTCCTCTGCTGACATTGAGAGGTTTTAAGCTTCCCCACAAGAAGATTTATCTTGAAGCGTTGGATATCTACGCAGCAAAGAGCAATCTTGATATGGAAGATGCTCTAAGTATTGCTCATATAAAAGATCAGGGGCATAATCGAATTTACAGCTATGACACCGACTTTGATGGCTATTCTCAAGTTACTCGCATAGAGCCATTTATCAGGTCTAATATATAGCCAAGGGAGTTGTCAGGACAAAAAGAAAATTGCTGAGAAATTGTCTCCGGACCAACCAAGGCATAAGCAATATTGTGCAAAAGTCGTTCAGAAAGGAGTACTGAGGTCTCCCGCTCTTGGCGACTTTTGCTAAACCTTGAGGTAAAGGCAAAGAGATTTCAGGTTAGTTGCTGAGAGGACTCCAACTCCGCAGAGTCAGTTGGAGCATCACCGACAGCCAAAGGCAGTACAACCGAAAAAATACTACCAGAGCCAGGAAAACTCTCGACATGGATCTTACCACCATGCCGCTCCACAATCTGCTGAGAGATATATAATCCCAAGCCAAAACCAACGCTGGACCCCGTCTGCACCTCAATACCAGGGACACGATAGAAGCGCTCAAAAATCTGAGGTAGTACTTCAGGAGGAATACCAACCCCCTCATCACGAACAGCTATCACACAGAAATCATCTAGCCGCTTTAAAGAGACATGAATAGGAGATTGAGCAGGAGAATATTTTCGTGCGTTTGCTAGTAGATTAAGAATAACCTGACTTATTCGTTCAGCATCCACATCAGCCTCGATACTCTCATCAGAGATATCAACATGAATAACAGGAGAAGGATTGGTACCTGCTTGAAACTCATCGACTAAAGATTGGCACAAATCTCTCAGGTCGTAACGTCGACAATGTAGCGCAAGCCTACCAGTTTCAATATAAGAGATGCTTAGCAAATCGTTCACCAGCACTTCTATACGGCGAATAGAGTTTTCCATACTCACTAGACTGCTAACTTCCGGCGAGCTAGCACGGATCAGCCGACGATGAAGCAATTGCGTCATCCCCTTTAGACTAGATAATGGAGTCTTCAGTTCATGAGAAGCCATACTGATAAACTCGTCTTTGGCTGCGTTTGCCTCTAAAAGTTCATTTGTTCGTTCCTGAACTTTTAATTCGAGAGACTTAGCATATTCCTCCAGTGCACGTTGCTGTTCCAGCACTTGGAGCTGTAGCTGATGTGTCTGGATAGCACGACGCAGTGCCGCAACAAAATAATCGCGGTCAATTGGCTTCTGAATAAAATCATAAGCTCCACCACGTAATGCCTGGATAGCAAGATTATGATCCCCATGGCCTGTAATCAGCAGGGTAGGCGTATTCTGACGCAATTCCTGGATTTTCACCAATAGAGCCAATCCATCCATCCCTGGCATTTTGATATCGCTTACAATCGCATCATATTCACGGGCGCGAATCAGCTGCAAAGCCCCAGCAGCGGAATCCGACGTATCCACGTTAATATTTTGCATGCGCAAAAAGAGGGCTTGGGGAAGCGCCTGTAACAAAGCCGTATCATCATCAACAATGAGTACATTTGCATTAATCATTACTATCAATCACTCACTTCAGAACTACTCATCATATTTCAATGGAAGCTGGATCCAGAAAATAGCACCCTCACCGGGATGATTCTCAATCACAATTGTCCCCTGGTGCTCTTTAATAATCCCGTATATAATAGACAGCCCAAGACCGGTACCAGCACCAACCTCCTTTGTGGTGAAGAATGGATCAAAAATGCGCTGCTCCAGGCTCGCTAGGATACCAGGGCCAGTATCACCCACACTGATATCTACCATTTGCCCCTTTGTTGTACACGTAATAGTAATCATCTTACGGGGTGAGTTGATAAGAGCATCACGCGCATTTGTTAAGAGATTAATAAAAACCTGCTCTAACTGAATTGCATTCCCCATTACCACCACCTCTCCCACTGGAAAATGCAAAGAGACCTCAATCTGCCGGAGCCGGAGTTGTTCCTGCATGAGCGAAATGGCTCGTTGGATAACCTGAGTAATTACCACAGCTTCTCGACTTACCGAAGCTGCCCGTCCGAACGTCCGTAGATGCGAAATGATCTCTGTGGCTTTCCAAACTTGCTGCATAGCATTATTCAGCTCTTGTAGGATACGTCCAGGATCTGTATCGACCATGCCAAGTTCAATCAGGTCAATCGCATTGCCTACAAACAGGCCAATATTGTTCAATGGGTTATTCAGTTCATGAGCAACCCCAGTTGTCAACTCACCAAGTGTTGCAAGCTTACCTGCTTGTACAAGCTGTTCTTGCTTCGAGCGCAGTTCTTGCTCACGGTTCTTGACCTCTTCTGATGTTTCTTTGAGATCACTCATGATATGAATCATGGCCTTGCGGCTGTTTTCCAGACGCAAATTTGACTGATGCGAGTCTTGCAAGAGATGCATCAAAGCACGCCGTGAATTCTTTAGCCGTTCAGTCTGATTAGCAAGGCGGCTACGTTCCTGCTCATAGTCCGCTAGAATATGGATCATTGCCTTGCGTTGATCAGCTAGTTTTCGATTGAGCGTGTTCAGGTCAGTTAGGATGTGGATAAAGGCACGGCGTCGTGTTTCGCTCTTGATCACACGCATTTCAAGAGCCTGCTTCTGGTCCTGCAAAAATGCATAGGCTTGTTGCAGTTCTTCCAGACTCAGTTCTTTGTACTGGGCCGCTTCAGATACTTGCTGCTGTAGCACTTCAGTCATTTAGCTTGACCTCTGCTGAGCTTTTCTAGCTCACGCTTCAAATTCTCAATCTCCTTCTCCAAGGCAATCATCTTGAGTTCACGACCAACTACTACTTCCTCGAATTTCTCCAGATCGAGAATTTTCTCCTGCAGTTCAGCCTTCGATTCCTGCAAGTCATTTACAACTTTCTCATATGCACGCATATCGCGCAGGATACCGATTGCCCCAATCACCTTCCCACTGGTATCACGCAAAGCTGAAGCATTCAGGGTGGTCGGGATCACTTCGTGTGATGCAGTACGAGGATTGAGACGGGCATTGCGTGTTACGCCTCGCTCTATCACCTCTCTGAGCGCAGCCAAAAACTCACGAGTTTCTTCCGGACTAATGAAACGAGAGAGAGACTGCTCAAGCACCTCATCAGTTCTAAATCCTAAAAGCTCATAGACGGCGTCATTGGCTTGCAAAATTTTGCCTTCCAAGTCTGAAACGAAAATCGGGTCGGGCGCATTCTTAATCAAGCTGTCCGAATATGCAAGAGCCTTATCCAATTCACGCATATCGCGCAGGATACCAATTGCTCCAATCACTTTCCCATCGTTATCACGCAAGGCTGAAGCATTCAGGGTGGTCGGGATAACCTCACCGGAAGCACTACGTGGACTTAGACGAGTATTGCGAATAACACCACGTTCAATCACTTCTGTGAGGGCCGCTAAAAACTCACGTGTCTCTTCTGCGCTAACAAAGCGCGATAGGGACTGCTCCAACACCTCATCGGTCTTGAATCCCAATAACTCATAGACGGCATCATTGGCTGAGAGGATTTTTCCTTCCAGATCCGAGACAAAAATCGGATCTGGCGCATTCTTAATCAAACTATCGGCATAGGCACGGGCTTTATCCAACTCACGCATATCGCGCAGGATACCAATCGCGCCAATTACCTTGCCATCGGCATCACGCAAAGCTGAGGCATTCAGTGTCGTGGGAATAACTTCATTTGATGCACTACGCGGGTTGAGACGAGCATTTCGCGTTGCGCCTCTTTCAATCACTTCACGAAGAGCGGCAGTAAATTCACGCGTCTCCTCTGCGCTGATAAAACGCGATAGGGACTGCTCTAGTACTTCATCAGTTCTGAAACCTAACAATTCATAGATTGCATCGTTAGCCGACAGAATTTTCCCTTCAAGGTCGGAAATGAAGATCGGGTCGGGCGCATTCTTAATAATGATGTCGGCATCAAGTGAACCATGCGACTTACTAGTCTGCTCGCGACTTTCGTTCGCAGCCGTTGGAACAATGTTATCTAGCACGAGAGACCTCCACTATATGACTAGAGAATGCTATGAGTAAACTATGGCATGAGTAACAATGGTACCGCAAATACGCAAACAAAGGAGACTGCATCTGAGTACAATCGACTCTTAGCAAGGCGATATATGCAAGTATAACAGAAGCTTTTGCTGAAGCGCAAGAGCACATACTCATTTTATTGTAGAGTTTATACATAGAAAACACTGAGACTCTTCTAGAGATTACTATACAACACATAATTGATTTCTAGCCACCATAGTCCCCTTTTGGTTAGTGACCTTGGCAACAAGAATGATCGATGAGGAAAATACGAGCAAGAGCAAGAAGCTCAGAAAGGCATCAGGGCTTTTCGAAAGTCAGGGGGACTAAAAAAGAGGGCAAGTTCCTGCTATGCTGACAAAAATCCAATTTCAAACAGAAAGCAGGACCCCTCTCTGATGGACTATAACACACTGGAATTGCCCCGATTTGGGGGTTCATCCGCATTTCCCGTGCTCAATAATAGAAGGTGAAGCCGCCCATATGCATTGGCATGGAATAGATAACTGCTATGCTCGTAGAAAGAGTATGCAGGAAACTTACATCCATAGATATGGCCCTTCTTTGCTGTCAGTGCAAAATCAGCGTCCTGTAAGCTCAGATCATAGGGCATTATCAAGCTCAATGAGTCTTCGCTATTGCACTGACGGCTTCTTTGACGTATTGCTGGAACGGTGCAACTGCTGAGCACTAGAGATGCGGATGAATCCCCAAATCGGGACAATTCCACCTTTGTGGAGAAAGGACACGGACGGCTGGGAAAACGCGTAATCACGACCAGCACGGAAATGACAGAGTGGTTTGCCAAGGAGTGGTGCAGCATCCAGTAAGTCTTTCGTGTGCAGCGTTGGGTAACCAAGAAAGGGCACACTAGCCATGAAGTGGTCTACGGTATCACTAGTCTCTCTCCTAAATAGGCCAATGCTCACCAGATTGGAGAGTTGGTCCAGGCCCACTGGGCCATTGAAAACTGCTTACACTTTGTGCGTGACGTGACCAAAGCCTCAGATCGCTCTCGCATCCGTGCTGGTCACGCTTCTCAGCTTCTGGCCGCTTGTCGCAACCTCGCTTTTACCTTCATTCACCGCCCAGGCACTTCTCAGATTGCTGCTTCTCGTCGTTCCTTTTACTACCATCCCCACAGAGCTTTCGACCTCTTGTTTTCCAGAGCATCCCCCTACAATAATTCACAGACCTTGATGAGGGAATCAGGGTCTGTGAATGATCAAAGCCAAGTCTCTATTGAAACATATGCCCATGGAACCAATTGCTGCATGATTATCAAAGGCTCCAAAAACTGGTAAGATAGAACCCTTGTAACTCATCTTAGCAGAAAAGGAGTCTATCTTCCGTATGGATTCTATCGCACTCTCGGTGACGTTGTCATTGCTCACACGTGAGCAACGAGACAAATTACTCAAAGAGGGCTCATTGATAAGCGTGGCACAAGTCTTTGCCACGCTGCCTGATCCACGTTCGCGGCATGGGCAACGCTATGACCTACCATTCCTTCTGACGTGTTTGGTAGCAGCGCTGCTCTGTGGCTGCAATTCGACTGTGGCTGTCGCACAGTGGTGTCAGGAACGCCAAGACTTCTTAAGACGGGTGTTTGGTCCCCGCCAATTTCTCTCTCCAAGTGATTCCTTGTACCGATGGCTCCTGCCTCAACTGTCTGTAGAGGCTCTCGAAGGGGCCTTGTCCTATTGGGTCCAAATCACATTGGTCGCCAAGCCCGATGATCCCATTGCTTTGGATGGCAAAACCGTGCGTGGGGCACGCACGAGAGATGAAAAGGCTCCCCATTTGCTCTCATTTTGTACCCATGAGAGCAAAGAAATCTTGTTCGAAGTGCAGGTCGATGAAAAGACGAACGAAATTCCCTCTGCCCAGATTTATCTGTCTCTTTTGCCACTTGCAGGCCGTATCTGTACTGCTGACGCCCTGCATACACAGACCGATTTTCTTCGCGCTGTGCTCGACCTGTATGGTCA
>DASYAN010000253.1:0-3190 GCA_036501345.1 Ktedonobacteraceae bacterium | reverse complement strand
TTCCCTCGCTAATTTATCCCATCTCTCTCGATCCATGACGTCCCTCTCTTTTTCTTACCTCTATCAGGTACAAACTAGCTTTGTACTCTCTTTGATTCTATCACACTTCCTTCCCCCTTGCAAAAATCCTCCGCACACCCTCGATTCTGAGTCTTCTTGACGAAAGTTAGCTTTTGCATCCTCAGGGATAGAACCTTGGGTAAAATCTTTGTACTCATTGCTAAGTATTATAAGCTCCCTCAGCTTCTTATGGTTCTCTAGAAGGGTTGTCAACTCCTGGTAGGTAGCATCAAATCGCTGATCCAGTCTTTGTTGCTTTAGCCTGTCTGGAACGAACACTCGTCGCCAGATATCAAGCCGCCCAGTTTGATCACCTTGGCTTATATGATGCTGCTCTTGTCCTGCTGGAGTATTATCTCCTTTGCTTTCTATATTGCCCATTATAGATCCCTCCACTTGAAAAAATAAGAAAATTTCTGGTGACCAGCCAAAGCTGTATTGTTGATAAGGTCATCCTCGTTTTAAGGATATCTGGCGAAAGAGCGTTTTTCCAGGACAACTAGCGACACTTGTGCGGCACTTTTGCGACATTTTGGCTAGGTACTCACTCCAACTCGTTATCTGCCAGCGGTATGCACACATTTCTCCTGCAGAAGCTCGATTGAGATGCTTGGTATTGTTCCTCGTCAGCAAAGCGATAGCCTATACAGGGAACCGGAGGTAAATTGTGGGTGGTCAGGAACTGGTTCAAGCTTTTGGCGCAGCCGTGCTACATAGACATGGAGACGATGGATTTTTACAGGCGCTCTGACCGCTGTTTTCCAGAGTTGGTTGACAAGCATCTGTCTTGTCAAAATTGTGCCTCGATGAGCCAGAAAGATCTTGAGCAGTTCATGTTCGGTGGGTGTTAACTGGATGTCTTGTCCGTCAACCCATACCTTGCGTTGCACTAAATCGACGAGGAGTGGGCCTAGCCGCATAAGTGGTTGCCGTTCCTGTCTGTACATGAGCCATATGACGCAAAGCGACTCTGACACGTGCCAGCACTTCCTCCATCTCAAAGGGTTCGGCGATGTAGTCATCTGCTCCCAGGTCAAGCACCAGCACTTTCTCGTCTGGTGTGTCCTTGACTGAGAAGGCAATAATTGGCACGTTGGAGACCGCGCGGATCTTTGGGCAGACCTCCAGACCACTTATGCCTAGCGATACGAGGTTGAGTAAGCGCGATGCCGCACTGTCAATTTGAGCGCGTCCTCTGCATTCCTGGCCGTGAATACGGTGTAGCCCCGGGGGGGTTAGGAAACGCCCTCGCTGCTAACACTATCACCTAATTCTCAATCAGACATCAAGCCTGTGTTACCATACGAGGATCGGGAGCATCTGATACAAAACCATACTTGACTCGTAATTCACGCAGCTTCTTTGGCCGCAGAATAATGAGTGTACATACCATATAAATGGCACATATGATGCCTCCAATAAGAAGAGCCTGAGGCAGTGAAGGCTCCGAAATGGGTTTGTGACGAAGGCTGAGAATGACCAATGGTAGATCCCACAAGCTATGAGCAATAATACCAAGTCGCAGTGAATTTGTACGTAGCCGCACTGCCGCCAGGAACAGGCCAAATCCCAGGGCTGCAAGCATTTCCCCTAATACATCATTCAATGGAAAAACCGCAAATGCATTGAATATATGCACACTACCAAACAGAAGCGAAGAGAGGAGCACCGCTCTCCAGATCCCCTTTGGTAATAACATATTCAGAATCAGGCCGCGAAACAAACCTTCTTCAGCTATGCCCACAAAGAGACAGAACACAGCAACCATAACAATGGTGGAGAGAGCCGTCTGATGAATTGGCATTGAAAACGCTAGCGCAAGCAAAGGGAGAAGACACAGGAGAAAAAATAGGCCGAGAAAAAGGGCTCTGTGACCACGGATATGCAAAGGCCACGTCAATATCGTCTGAAAGCCTGGTGTGCTCCACCAATCCAGCACATACAGTGGTATGAAGACCCATAAAAGAGCGAGTATCGCCTCTGCAATCGTGCTACCGGGTACAGGTGGAACCTTGTAAGGAGAAAGGTCAATCAGAAAAACAATAAATCTGATGCACTCTAAAGTGATGATGTTATAGAGAGTTAGGATAATTACACTCCAATAGGGATGTTGTCGCACCAGATTCTTTAGTAACGGATGTTTCTCTTGCCGCTTAGAGTGTTCGTCCGCTTGTGATAAGTTCTCTGATATAGGATTCTCTTTCATTTACAGTATATCCTTTCGGAGACATTTCGTAATTCAAAGGCCCTCTCACACTATTAGGGACTCCCAGAATTTTAATGGTCCCGCTTGAACTGGATGGTCCGTGGAAATCCTGGGACGATGAATGGTTTTGGAATCCCTGAGACCATTTTTCATAACTCACTCGAAGTCAGTGATTACCACAAGCATACCCAACCCGAGCGACGTTTTCCAGGGCATCTAGGGAACATCTAGGGAACAACTTCACATTTTCCGTCAACCCTTCTGCGGAATGTGGGATATTAGCAGAGTTGTCATTAGAGATCCTGTGAAGCTTGGTGCAAATGAGGCACGGGAGATGAAAGAGTTGTGCGACAAATATAAGATTCGGTGTGATGTTGGGAAAAGTGAAGAACATTCCAGAAAGTTACGACAAAACTATCCTTGGATTGAGGATGTATTTGGCGAGCTTAAGCTAGGACTAGGAAGACTATAAAATCCTATCACAAAGGCAATTTGTTATATTCTCTGTCGGCTTATGCCCACATTCGGTGATAAGCTCTATAATAAGCAAGATAGGCTAAAGTTGGTATTGTTTGATACGCCCAGCAGCCATTGGTATGCTGAGACTCTGGTAGGCTCGTTACTCTTCTGGTATACCATATATTGCTGGTTGAGTGCAAGTGAGGCCTAGGCAATTCGTCTTGAGTGAGTTATGAGAATTGTTTAAAAGCTTTATGAAAAGGAGAAAAATACTATGTCATTAGAAAATAGAAGTGATCCTCTCTTTGTCTAGATTCTATATCTTACAGCTTCTCCAGCTTTGCAAAATCCATGCTCAGGCGCTTCTTTCCGTGTTCACCTCGGAACTGAACTTCGACGAACTCGGTGTTGCCTTCCATCTCGCTCTTGAGAATGACGCCTGTGCCAAATATATTATGATGGACA
>DASYAN010000252.1:0-6364 GCA_036501345.1 Ktedonobacteraceae bacterium | reverse complement strand
TCTTGATGATACACAGCAGAATAATGATAATGCAGCTCCTGCAACCACCAACGATGAGATAGCACAGCCATTGCCACTTGATAGCCCCTGGATTACGGTGGCAGAAGAGGAAGCTGGCACGAAACCGCCAATGCTATCACGATTATGGCAGAGTCATATACGAAGTTCCGCCACAGGTCGGGAGACGCATGCCGATACTTCCCGCTCATCAACAGATCTCCAGTCAACACAGCAGAGCGAGACTTCTGATCACGAACAGATGCAGGATACTGTCCAACTACTACATCAGGAGCAGCATCCTCAGATAACCGCAGGTACAGATAACAGGCATGATAAAGTGTTAATATCTACAGGCAATGCCACATCGTCACGAAGAGATGATAGTTGGTTACCGCAGCGCACGACCATGCCAAGCCAACCGCCTGAAGGTCAGACGGTCGATCCACAACAAGCGCGTCGGCTGCCGCGTTTACGTGTCGTTGGGCAGGTAGCACAGAGCTATATTGTGACCGAGGGTGAGGAGGGCAGCATGTATCTGATTGATCAACATGCCGCTCATGAACGCATCTTGCTGGAACGTATGGTTGCCGCCATGAAGTCCCGCCAGTCGATGTCCCAATTATTGCTAACACCGATCAAGCTAGAACTTGCTCCCAGAGAATTAGAAGCCATTGAAGAGCATCAATCGCAATTGGAACAGCTTGGCTTTTCTTTTGCCATTGCAGAAGATAGCACACTGGAAATACACGCCGTTCCGAGTGTGCTCGTCAAGCAAATGAATGTACGTTCCCTACACGAACTGCTGGTGGACCTGACTTCTGAGGAGAGCCTGGGTCATACCGAGACATGGGAAGAGCGAGCCTTGGCAAACGTGGCTTGCAAGGCTGCGATCAAAGCAAACTATTTCCTGACTGTCAGCGAGATGCGTGAGATGATTGAGCAATTAGAGCAGACTAGAGCACCTTATAGTTGTTGCCATGGTCGTCCAACGATGGTACATTTTAGCGCGTCAGCCCTGGCACACGCCTTCGAGAGACGCTGAACCGATGAACCTTACTCTCGACAAATACCTTCATACTATGTTATACTTGATCTATCTAAAAAATATGGTGGAAGAAGAGGTAGAAGTTGAATTGGTTTTCACACTCTTTTGCCTAGAATTTCAGTACAAGTGGAAAGAAGATTTCAAGGAGGAATACAATCAAAAATGGGGGAATGGGATGGGCAGATGAAACATCTTGTGGGTATTGCACGAGAGGATTTTGTGAGTTGGCTCGTCGAAGGTGCACACTTTGACAAGGAGTTATCAGCGAATTTTGCCACCCGCAAGCGGGATGGCGATAACCTGTGGCAGATCGAGATCGAGGAGAAGCCGAGTCTCTTGCATCTGGAGTTTCAGCTCAAACCGGATGAGAACATGGGGCGGCGCATGTGGGAGTATAATGTCGATGCAGCCATCAAATACAAGCTACCTGTCGAGTCGGTGGTGATCTACCTCAAAAAGGCAGGTCATCCCAAGGCTGCACCGCCCTATCAGTTACAGTTACCTAATGGGAAAGTTATTCATACCTTCTCATTTACCGTAATTGACATGTGCAAGGTCAAGACCAAGAGTCTCCTACAGCGAGGGCTCAAGGGTCTCCTGCCACTAGTACCGTTGACAGAAGATGGTCAAGACCACGATGCCATTGAGTATGTGATCAAGGAACTCCAGCAGCCTGGAGTCAAAAAGGCAGAGGAGTTGCTCTCCTTAACCTACGGGTTAGCTGGACTCGTCTTTGAACAGGAAAGTGAGCATGATTGGCTTCAAAGGAGGTTTGCTATGATCGACGATGTTATTGAGGAAAGCTGGACTTTCCAAGAAAAGAAGCAGAAATGGCTCAAAGAAGCAAAAAGCCAAGACTTGCTTCTGCTTATTCAGAGGTACTATCCTGCTCTCTTACAACTCGCTCAAGATGTCTGTAATACCATTCAGGCACTTGAAGAATTGCAAGAGCTTTTTGAAAAGGTTCTCTATGCAGAAGATGAAGAAGAGGTTCGTCAACTCCTTCTCAGTGCGCAAAAGTAGGTAAGTATTAGATAGGTGCGCTACTTTTGCGCGGGCAATCTGTCTGCTAAAACATCTCATCATCCACAGGTTTTTGAAGCCACCTGTAGAGGGGCTCGCTTAAGCAGAGATTATTCACTGCCTCTTCGATAGAATTTGGCCTGTCACCGCAGCTCGTAAAAGATATGGGTAATCATAAGGGATAGGGTGAGGCAATTGGCCGCATAAGGAGTTACCTTGTTAGCTAACATACTGACTTCTGCTGCCAGTTGGGACAATGACCGTCCTCTCCTCACCTATATCGTACCCAGCGAATTGGAGGATACGATACACGTTGGACAATTGGTAGCGATGCCCTACGGAGAACGCCTCGTTGAGGGTGTTATCTGGGAGCTTATTGCGCCTACGGCCCCCTCCAATCACATTCCAGAAGAGTCCTTGCGTCCCATTCATACTATACTTGATCCTGAACCTGCGCTATTGCCGCACCAAATAGCTTTAGCCCAATGGATATCCGAGTATTATGTGACACCGCTATCCCAGGTGGCATTGATGATGCTCCCTCCAGGGTTGATGCAACGTTCGCGGATCGTTTTGCGCCTCGTCGAGCAGGAGTTCCAGGTAGTTGAAGCAGCCATGCAGAACACATCTTTACAAATGCGTGCACTGATTGGTCTTCTACTTGCTGAAGGTGAAGTAAACATCGAGCGACTCAAGACCATGCTGGGTCCGAAGCGAGCCAAAGAGATGTTGAAGGAGATCAGGACCAGCAAGTTAATTACCCGCGATGCTCAACTTGATGCTCCACGTGCCAAAGCCCGTATCAAACGCATCGTACGCTTAGTCGCGCAAGACGAAATACTAGAGGAATGGCGTAAACGTACCGAGGCTGTGCTGCAACATCATCCTCAGACTAGCGAGCCTATTCCCATTGCACCTAATATCATGCAGCATGGCCCTGTCAGCGGTGGAAAAAAGCGTCGTGGAGGAGCTTCCCCTGATCCCTGGGCACTACCAGGGATTGCCGGAGCTGCGGCAACATTGACAGTGACAGAACAAGATAAGGAAAGTCTACGGGCGCAGCATCAACTAGCCGCAGTGGATCTGCTCCAACAAAACAGGCATACTAGTGCACACTGGACTCCCAACGCACTTTGTAAAGCCAGCGGTCTCACAACAGCGCAGTTGCAACAACTGGTACGCGAACAGATTCTGACCATCGAAACCCTAGAAGTACGCCGCGATCCTCTGGCAGAGCGTACACTTGTTCCCTCAACAGCGCTCCAACTCACAGCAGACCAACAACAAGCGCTAGATAGCATCATCGGGCCGGACTATCAACCACGTCCCATCCTACTCCACGGCGTGACAGGCAGTGGCAAAACTGAGGTCTATCTCCAGGCTCTGGCAGCGATGATTGCGCAGGGCAAACGAGGCATTATGTTAGTCCCGGAGATTGCCCTGACAACGCAAGCCGTTCTACGTGTGGCAGGTCGCTTCCCAGGACGTGTGGCAATCATTCATGGTGAATTGGGAATAGGTGAGCGTTATGATGAGTGGCGACGTATCCGCACTGGTCAAGTAGATGTGATTATCGGGGCACGTTCTGCACTCTTCTCGCCAGTACCAGATTTGGGAATTATTATAGTGGATGAAGAGCACGAGCCAGCCTACAAACAAAGTGAGCGCAAACCCACCTATCACGCCCGCGAAACTGCCTTGATGCTGGCACGCATCCTGGACATTCCCGTGGTACTGGGGAGCGCAACGCCATCGATCGAAACGTACTATCAGGCACAGCATGATTACTACCGTCTCGTTGAATTACCCGGTCGCATCAGCTCTTCTCTGCCACCGGTGGAGATTGTTGACCTACGCAGTGAACTCCATGCAGGAAATACCAGTATTATCAGTCGTCGTTTACACGAGGAACTTGTGCATATTCTGGAGCGGAAACAGCAGGCTATTCTTTTCCTTAACCGCCGTGGCGCGGCCAGTTGCGTACTCTGCCGAGACTGTGGCTATATGGCAACCTGTGATGGCTGTGATATTTCCATGACTTACCATGCAACTGAGCGGATCTTGCTCTGCCACTACTGTGGGCGAGAGAGCAAAGTGTTACATTTCTGCCCGAATTGCAAGGGTTCGGGCATGCGCTACTTTGGTCTGGGGACCGAGAAAGTGCAGGAAACCATTCAACGCAGCTTCCCACAAGCACGTCTGCTACGCTGGGATCGCGATACGGCACGCAATCGTCGTGCCCATGAACAACTCCTCGACTGTTTCGCCAACCGCGAGGCCGACATTCTCATCGGCACACAGATGATCGCCAAGGGACTAGATTTGCCAGGGGTAACACTGGTAGGCGTTATCTCCGCCGATATTGCCCTGAACCTTCCCGACTACTCCGCCGCCGAACGCACCTTTACACTCTTGACACAGGTAGCCGGACGTGCTGGTCGTGGGACTGAAGCTGGTAACGTTATCATCCAGACATTCAATCCGCAGCATTTCTCCATCGAGGCCGCCTCTCGCCACGATTATCACGAGTTCTATGCCACAGAAATCGAGACACGGCAACGTTACAGTTATCCACCATTTCGACAATTTGTGAAATTCACCTATAGTCACGAGAACCGTCGCCGCTGTCAGAATGAGGCCTTACTGCTCTACGAGCGCCTTTATGAGTGGATTGATCGCCTTAGCCTGCCGGATACCGACATTGTCGGACCCGCTCCAGGACTGACGGAACGCCTCAGAGGTAAATATCACTGGCAGATGATTGTACGCGGGCCCGATTTGCATCGTCTATTGCGTGTTGTCGATGCGATGGGTTGGGATATCGATATTGATCCCGTTAGTACTCTTTAGCATGTCAAACCATCGATTAGCACATTGACAGGAATGCTGATCAGCCAATATAATAGGGTAGCACAAACGTTCATACTATATTAGTACAGAAGAATGTCTAACTCTGAGTAGGAGATGATTACTATGGCATACCAATTCACTTTGAATGACCAAGAATATGCTACACTTGCCGCCGAAGCTGCGAAAAATGGAATACAGCCCGAACAGCTTTTGCATGCTATGATTCAGCGCTTGCAAATATCTCCACAAATCCCCCCTCCTGTAACACTGCGTGAATTCGCGGAAATGCAGTACCGCGAGGGAAAAATTAGCCATATTCCGACAAAACAGCCCATGCCGCCAGAAATGCTTGAAGCTCTTGAAAGGCGTGCTCAACGCTATTCAGGCGGCAAACCCGCATCTGAAATGATCATTGAAGACCGGGGGGAATATTAATGGCCATCCATTTTCTCGATTCCTCGGCCATCGTGAAACGCTACTTTCAAGAGCAGGGTCATCAATGGGTAAAAGCCCTTCATAATCCTGCCACAAGACATGAACTCTACATTTCAGAGGCTGCTCTTGTAGAGGTGGTTGCAAGCATCTGCCGGAAAGCACGTGAGCAAGAGATGCCTGTCGAGGAGCGTGATGCGACTATCAATGCTTTTATGTGGTATGTTCAGAGCATCTATAATATACGGCTGGTGGATCGAGCACTTTATATAGCAGCTGGTAATTTATGTCGTTCACACAGATTACGATCCTATGATGCTATACAGCTAGCCTGTGCCATTGCAGTACGTGAAGAGGCTTTAGCTGTCCAATCACTAGAAGTTAAATTCTCAGAATTCGCTTTTGTCTCCGGTGATCTGAAACTGCTCAGTATTGCCGTTGCGGAGGGATTCAGAGTCGAGAACCCGAATAACTATTCCTAAAGACATCCTTGTCACCGACATTATCGGGCTCGCTGCAGTGTTGAAAGAGCAGATTTATACCCTTTTTACGGAATAGAAGCAAAAGCGCCCTTAATAGGGACAAGAGAGGATCGCTGCGCAGCCAGACAACTCTCGTTTGGCCTTTGAGCAGCATACAGCCCTCATCCCACCTATTAAACAAACCTTGAACGAGCTCGACCCAAAACTCATATCTGTGACAGATCAATGACAGCTTTGTGACATCTTAAAGAAACCCTCTCTAAATTGCACAGCCTGTCCCTCCTTCCCTCTAGAAGAGTATGCAACCTTTTGTTACACTATAGTTATAGAGCATACTACTACTGAGCATAATCAACAAGAGTATTCCGCCATTCTTCTTTCTTTTATCATCTTCGAAGACGTAGAAAGGATTCAGACATGCAGAGGAACAAACCATCACGCCTCGCTTTGTCATCTAGCATCTTTTGTCTACTCGCCATGCTGCTTGCTGGATGTGGTCAGACCAGCACATCAAACCACCAGAAGGCTCCCA
>DASYAN010000251.1:0-14894 GCA_036501345.1 Ktedonobacteraceae bacterium | reverse complement strand
CAAAATCTGTAACTACCCTGCTCAAATTGGACCACTACCCACACTCATTTGCTTGTGGAGTTGAGCCCCATTCCCACCTCAACGACGTACCACTACAGCGGGTTTAGGATAGATTGAGCTTTAACCCTTATAAATAAATATAAGCAAGATTCATGACATTTACTAGTAGCAAAGAGGGACAGATTTACACAGACCTTGAAAGCCTCCAAACTATCCTCTAGCGCAGCCTACTTGCCCTACTTTGTGAGTTAGTTAGGAAATGCCTTCCTCATGATCATTTTATATGAAGCTGTTTGCGTCCTTTTTGTCTTTTTTTAGTCTCTAGGATAGAGAAGAAAGCAAACACGAGGCGAGGCTTCTCCATTGAATAGATAAGAAGATTTTGGAGTATTTTCAATCTTATGAAAGACATTCCACATGGTGTTTTTGCAGAAGAGGTGCAAGAAAAGCAAAAGATCATGCCTGTAGATTTATATCAGTTTGCTCCTTACATTGCGGAAGGCATTGGCACGTTTGGACTGGTTTTTGCTGGATGCGGCGCAATTATGATCAATGGCCTCTCAGGGGGACAAGTCTCCCATCTTGGAGTTGGACTTGTCTTTGGCCTGATTGTAACTGTGATGATCTACGCCTTTGGACATATTAGCGGCGCACATTTCAATCCTGCAGTGACTCTTGCATTTGTCCTTGCCCGCCACTTCCCTATCAGGCAGCTTTTGAGTTATTGGTTTGCACAGTTTGCCGGAGCAGCACTTGCAGCTCTCTGCTTACGCCTCTTGCTTGGAAATGTCTCCTCGCTCGGGGCGACCCTTCCGGTTGGAAGCGGCGGCGCATGGCAATCTTTCGGGCTGGAAGCGATATTGACGTTCTTTTTGATGATAGTGATCATGGCAATGGCTACAGATACCCGTGCTGTTGGGCAAGCAGCCGCTCTTGCTATTGGCGCGACAGTAGCACTAGAGGCAATTTTTGCTGGACCAATATGTGGAGCATCGATGAACCCCGCACGATCTCTTGGACCTGCACTTATCAGTGGAACGTGGACAGCTCAATGGGTATATATTGCAGGGCCATTTCTTGGTGCCGGAATAGGCGCATACATATACCGCTGGCTACGTAATGCTGGCAAGGCAGAACTAAAAGGGATACTTAGAGCTACATA
The DNA here is from genome assembly GCA_036501345.1 of Ktedonobacteraceae bacterium. Taxonomy (GTDB): domain Bacteria; phylum Chloroflexota; class Ktedonobacteria; order Ktedonobacterales; family Ktedonobacteraceae; genus DASYAN01. The sequence continues at coordinate 13,732 of DASYAN010000251.1, read as the reverse complement.
TGAGGAGAAATAGTATGACTCAACCAGAACCTCTTAAGCAACAACCTATGCGTGTATTGTTTCTTTGTACACATAACTCGTCACGTTCACAAATGGCAGAGGGATTGCTACGAGCACGTGGTGGTGATGCATTCGAGGTCTTTAGCGCAGGAACACATCCTCGTACTGTTCATCCTTTGGCAATTAAGGCGATGGCTGAAGTAGGCATTAATATCAGTAAGCAGAGAGCCAAAGGCATTGAGGAATTTACTGATCAGCCACCCATAGATGTTGTGGTGACGGTTTGTGATGAGGCAGCAGAGGAATGTCCAATCTTTCCCAATGCACGGCAGCAAGTGCACTGGAGCTTTCCCGATCCTAGTATAGCAACCGGAACCGAGCAGGAACGGTTGGATGTCTTTCGATCCGTCCGCAATCTCATCACTTCACGGATCGATACGTTTGTAGATAAAGAGCAATAGTATTTGACATAGTATTCGTCAAGGAACTTATAATAGATTGCAATTTCCATATCTAGAGAAAAAATAACGTCTATTGGTTCCTCAAAAGGATAAATGCATGAAAGTATCAACAGAACATGTATGGTACGCCTTGCATGAGCCAATCCGCTCGTTCATTGACAAGCGGATTGCTGACAAGGAGAGTGTAGAAGATCTCCTTCAGGAGGTCTTTCTCAAAGTTCATATGCACATTGGAACGCTGCGTGACGAGGCAAAGTTGGAAAGTTGGATCTATCAGGTTACCCGCAATCTTATTGCCGACTATTATCGTCAAAAACCACGGTTTGCACCACTGGAAGAGGCAGAGCTATTCCTTTTACCTGAAGAGATGCCAGAAAAGGATATACATGCCGAGCTTGCTCCATCAATCACTGCTATGGTGAATAGCTTGCCCTCTGCGTATCGAGAAGCTCTATTTTTGACAGACTACCAGGGGCTCTCGCAAAAAGATCTTGCTATTCTCCTGGGTTTGTCATTTTCAGGGGCTAAATCACGCGTACAACGAGCACGAGGGAAACTGAAGCAACTCTTACTCGATTGCTGTGATTTTGAGCTTGATCGGTTCGGGCAGATCATTGATTATCAGCCACGATGTGGATGCACCCAAGAAGCATGTGTTCCCAACCAGTGTTGCCTATAACAACATGCCTGCGTCTTTTTTCGTCTCGATCAGTCTACCTATTAAGAAAGTGGTAGGAATGCAAGGGTGTGGCCTCGTAATGTGTCTTTTTACTTAGGAATATAAAGAAAGGCTACGTTTCATGACTGATACATCAACAAATGGTGAACAACTCCGTGCTCTTGTGCGAGAGAGATACACGCAGACTATTAAGCAATTGGGTGCTGCACAAAGTAGTACAGCACAAGGTGGTTGCTGTGGAGAAAATTGTTGTACATCAACGACAGGTGATCCAATCACGAGCAATCTCTACAGCGGTACAGACCTCGAAGGGCTTCCCATTGCGGCAGTTCTCGCTTCACGGGGCTGTGGAAATCCAACCGCGCTTGCTGAGCTTCATGTAGGAGAGAAAGTGCTGGACTTAGGCTGTGGTGGAGGTATTGACGTGTTGCTTTCAGCACGGCGAGTTGGTCCAACAGGTTTTGCTTATGGTCTAGATATGACTGACGCAATGCTTGACTTAGCAAACCGCAATCGTACAGAGGCCCAGATTGAAAACGTCAAGTTTTTGAAAGGGGTCATCGAGGCCATTCCACTACCTGACAATAGTGTCGATGTGGTCATTTCCAACTGTGTGATAAACCTTTCAACCGATAAAAGTCAGGTTCTGAAAGAAGCATATCGCGTACTTACGCCAGGAGGACGCTTCGCTGTATCAGATATTGTGATACAAGGTCATATTCCACAAAGCATTCAAAAAGATATGGAAGCATGGGCAGGTTGCATTGCAGGTGCATTAGAGGAGGAAGTCTATCAACGCCTGTTAGCAGAGATTGGTTTTACGGCTATCGAGATCGAATTGACACGGCGCTATGGACTGCAAGAAATAGCAGAAAGTGGTGCAAGTAGTTCCATTGCCACACTCTCTCAAGCTGAGCGTACCGAATTGGACGGTAAATTCGTGAGTGCATTCATTCGTGCTCGTAAATCTCTTTAGAACAGCTCTACCTATTCGTCAAAGGAAGCCGTAACTTGCCTCGCTGTTCGGCTGCATCCCGTGTAGACTTGAAGTAGCGCAGCCGCAGCGAGTTACTTACCACAGTTACTGATGAGAGCGCCATGGCCGCCGCTGCAAAGATAGGCATTTGCTCACCCAGAAAAGGAATGAATGGTGAGAGGATAGCTGTCGGGATCAGCAGGACGTTGTAGCCGAAGGCCCAGAAGAGATTCTGGCGGATCACACGCATAGTGGCACGGGAGAGTTCCAGGGCTGTCACTAAGCTGCTCAAGTTGCCCTTGACCAGCGTCATGTCTGCCGCCTCCATCGCGATAGCGGTCCCAGTCCCCATAGCAATGCTAGCATCGGCTTGTGCAAGTGCAGGAGCGTCATTGATGCCATCACCAGCGAAGGCCACAGGTAGATTAAAGCTTTGCAAACTCTTGACATGTCTGACCTTGTCCTCTGGTAGGACCCCGGCAATTACATGATCGACGACAATCCCAACCTGCTCAGCAATGGCAATGGCAGTTTGTTTGTTGTCGCCTGTGATCATGACCACATCGATCCCTCGCCTTTGCAGATGTCGAATAGCTTCCGCCGAGCCGACTTTGACACGATCCGCAACAGCAATCAGACCAGCAGCTCTTCGATCATATGCAACCAGCATGACCGTTTTGCCCTGGTTCTCTAGCCTCTCCATCTGCTCGTCCAGAGAGCTGTACGTAATGGAACGTTCATCAAAGAGACGGCGTGTACCGATCAACAGCGAATGACCCTCAATATAGGCTTCAAGGCCGCGACCAGGCAACGCAGTCACACGAGAGGGCATATCGCCCAGATGGATGCCACGTGCTCGTGTTCCAACAATGATAGCACTAGCCAACGGATGCTCTGACCCCTGTTCCGCTGCAGCTACAAGTCGTAAGAGCTCGTCTTCCTGCATTCCTGGCATGGCTAGCACATCGGTCAATTCTGGCTTGCCTTTAGTAATGGTTCCGGTCTTGTCCAACAGGATAGTGTGAATAGCTTGCAAGCGTTCGAGACTCTCGCCGCCTTTGATGAGAATGCCCCGTTCAGCCCCCTTGCCTGTACCAACGATGATCGCCGTCGGCGTTGCCAGTCCCAGCGCACATGGACAGGCCACGACCAGCACTGAGACAGCTGCAATAAGAGCAGTTATCCAGGGATTGTACATGCTCATATCCATGGATGACATGCCGCCTATGTGCATACCAGCCATTACAAGCGTTGGGTTCACTAGCCCCACAATCACCCAACCAATAAATGTCAGCAAGGCGATAAGCAGCACCACAGGGACAAAGATACTAGAGATCTTATCGGCCACACGCTGGATGGGTGCCTTCGAGCCTTGAGCTTGCTCGACCGCACGAATAATCTGCGCAAGCACGGTATCAGCACCAATCTTCGTGGCCTGCATACGCAATAGCCCTTGCTGATTGATCGTCGCACCAATCAGCGGATCGCCCAGGCCCTTCTCAATAGGCACACTTTCACCAGTCATCATCGACTCGTCAACAAACGAGGTGCCAGCAATGAGCATACCGTCAACAGGTACTTTTTCGCCGGGACGAACGATTAGTTCATCGCCTGCCTGGACTTGCTCAATGGGTAGATCAAGCTCCTGGCCATCACGGACCACGTGGGCTGTTCGTGCCTGCAGTCCGGCGAGCTTACGAATTGCATCATTAGCCTGTCCCTTCGCCCTTGCCTCAAGATACTTGCCCAGATAGATCAGGGTGACAATCAGTGCTGTCGAGTCATAGGTAGTCATCGTGTTGATAAGATGCGGGAAAATGGTCGCAGCTGCACTCAGCAGATACGATGCGGTAGAGCCGAGCGAAACCAGGGTATCCATAGTGGCACCACCATGGCGCAGCGCCTTGAAGGCATGGTGATGAAAATCCCATCCAATCCAGAGCCAGACTGGTGTAGTCAGCAGCAAGAGCAACAAGTTCTCGCCCTGGAAGCTATTCATGAAGAACATGCTGAGGATGACTATAGGAATGGTGAGAATAAAGGCAAAGATCAGTGTATTACGCCGATGACGTATACTGGCATCTCTACGTTGACTACGCTCCTCTTGTTCTGATGGAGTAAGCAGTCTTTCTATATCACTGGCTTCCGCTGGCACATCAGCCTTCGGTTGGAGTTCCTGAGGTAACAATGGCGTGGCCTGATAGCCAAGAGCCTCAACCTTCTGTACCATCTGCTCAACGTCTGTCTCAGTTGGAAGGTAAGTAACCGAGGCCCGTTCGGTTGCAAGGTTCACCGTGGCAGAGAGCATACCTGGAAGCTTGTTTAAGCCTCTCTCTACCCGCATGGCACATGAGGCACAAGTCATTCCTTCGATAGACAGCAGTGCATGACTCTCCGAGGCACTCCCTATATCGACAACTAGGGCTTTGCGAGGTGAATGTGCATTGGTTGCCATGGAATTTTCCTTCTTCTCTAGACTCTCTATTGTTTTTGGCTTAACCCATACCCCCCCCGGTGGGGTTATACTAAGTATATACGAACAGGGATGGATACGTCAAATACACAAAGGTTTGTTGTCGCCTTCCTTGCAGGCAGGAATGGAAACATGATATACTTTCTTCATGACCAAGGAGATAGAGCGAAAGAGAGCAGAAAGAAGATGCAGGCCAAGAAAGATGATGTGCTCAAGCGATTAAACTACATCGAAGGCCACCTGAAAGGGATTCGTAAGATGGTGGACGAAGATAAATACTGCGTCGACATCCTGCGCCAGACTTACGCGGTTCGCAAGGCCATTGAGAAACTAGAAGCCATCATCCTAGAAAATCACCTACATGCCTGTGTTCCTGAAGGCATTACTAGCGGCAAGGAGGATGAGGTGATTGAAGAGTTGTTACAGCTTTTTAACTTGGCTGGCAACCGATAGCATAGCGTGGTTTCTTCGCTTTACATCCTTTTTACTACAGAGTCTGTGAGATATCTCCTCATCTCCAGAGCCACAATCTTCTTTTCTTCTCCAACAGGCCCGAGAAAGATTGAGTCTACGGTTTGCTCACAGCTTTTCAGAAGTCAGTCACGAACTCCGGTTGAACAATTGCCAGGACGGCTCTTGCCAATCATGCCCAGCGACGACTTTCTATTATATATTCTACATTATAGAAGAAGTCTACACGCCTCTCTAGGGGGAAACAGGGACAGTTCTCACCTGAGTTGATTGACGAAGATTTGGAAAAGGTCACAAATACTTGAGGACAATGTGGAGTTTCTTCCCCAGGTTGGCAATCTGGAATTGAGGCATACTCTTGGGATGAGTACAATCTCTTCCTAAAAAGATACGCTCGTCCCCACCCAAACTTGCCAACCTAGAGTTTTTTTCCCGTTTACTGAGGCTCTAGCGAGGGTGGCACTATTGGTTTGCAGAGGACTCAAAGGTCCAATCAGCAAACTGCTTTTGTTCAATCAGTTGCATCAGCAGATTCCATTGATCTCCTGTTAAGACAACTTTGCCACCAAAGTCATCCTGAATGAAGACCTGATTATCTTGCCGCTCTAATGTGGGACAACCACAATCGCACTTGTCACAAAGGGTAATAATCTTTTGATCTTTGAAATCGTTCATCTAAGAAATCTCCTGTTGGAAAAGGGAAGTTCGTGACTATAAGAAGCTCTCTCCGGGGGACATTCTCCGTAGGACGATCATGATCAAGAACACTGTAGCAGCACTGACTTTGTTGTATAGCTTCACAGTGGGTCATTCTCTAATACGATGACAATGATTAAGAACTGCTCAACAACGTTAAGGTTCTTTAGAGAAGATAACATATAAATCGTGGAGAAATCAACCCTGTGGGCTATCTCTATCTTTTGGGCAATGAATTGCCTGGGACATTCTCCGTGCCGTGGGAAGTTGTCTCCTTTTGTCTGCCAGTTGTCCCTTTTTGTCCCTAGCAAAAATTCTTCTTATTGGGTATGCTTATATACAAGAGATTGCTAGCAAAAGGGAGGAAAGCAATACTCTTGTGAACAGGAGACAATTTTATGGATAAGACATATAAGCAAGCGATCAGCGAAATGCAGCAGAGGCGCATGAATGCTCTTTTCGATGAAATCCAACGCTGCGCCCCGCTTATTGCAGAAGGAGCAACCATTGCCAGTGTCACAGAACAGATTCCCGATAAGCACCTTCGTGATCTCGCAAGCCACGTCCTTCTGAGTATACGGGTAAGTTTCTTAATCGAAGAATTGGTTCAGGTAGGGATGATCTCGACCGAACATAATGAAGAGATACAAGCCTATCTTCTTCGCTTATTCAATTTTTATGGGGAGAATAGTCTGATCCAATTTAAAATACCAAAGTAGAAATAAAAATGCCGCATAGCATTTTTCATATATGGTGTGCCCTAGAATATCAGGATTAGAAACGGCATCAGCTGATATTAGCTAGATCTCAGTAGCATCAAGGTGATAGACAATAGTTAGGGGTGAAGTGTCGCTTACACTGTTCCTCTAGTTGGCTATGTTATTTTTTGGCTATACTACCACTGAATGGGAGCTGGCCTTTGATATTTCGAATGAACCTATTTCAATTGCGCTTCAGATGCGACGCGGGTCTCTCTATTTCTTGTGTTGTGATGCCAGGGTCACGTGAAGCCAATCGAAAATCGTCTGGTGAAGCAGACGCATTGCCCCCATATGGCAGTGTTCGCCGGCACCTTCGGAGTTCCGCATCACAACATGCTTGTGGGGGGCCTTCAGTTCGGAGGCCAGATTGCTTGACCTTTAAACACAATGTCGTTTTCTCCCTCAAAGATGAGAGCAGGGCACGTAATTTTGTGCATGTGGTCCTTGGTGAGCGCGAACTGCTCGCTCTTGCGGATGTATTCCGGCTCGCTCGAAGTGCCATACACCCACACACCATTTTGCAGAGCCCAACGCGCATAGGTATCATGCTGCTTGATCCACTCCAACACCGGGATCGCTTGCTCATCGCGGCCACTCTTGATCCATTCAACGAGGAATTCGGGAAGGGGGGGATAGGTCGCGAAGAAGCTCGTCACGCCGTCATCCAGCACGATGGCTGCCGGACGATGATCGAACGCTGCAGTACGGGCGCAGAGATATCCGCCCATGCTGTAACCGAATAGCACGATCTTGGACTTGTCAACTTCCGGACGCCTTTCGGCATAGTTCATCACGGGACCAAGGACGGCTTCCCAATCAGGCCGGTAAGGCACCTTCTTTTCGCGGATCATGCGGCCGATACCGGGGCCGTCATACAAGATCACATTGAAACCGCGCCGCAGCGCGGGCGCACCAATTACGAAGTAAGCCTTCCTCAGTCGTTGAATCAAACCCGTTGGTGTAAATGACGGTTGGTCGAGGCTTGCCACTATCGTCCACCAGGAGCAGATAGCTCGGCAGTGTATCCTTACCGTAGGGGATGGAGATTTCCTCAAAGGGGCCGTCCAGCAGTTTGCCGGCTCTGACGAACGTGTCGCGGGACAGACCAAATAGTTCGCGGACATGTGGATCGTTTACCGGGTCTTTACGGCGGTAAAACTCTGCATTACGGTAGTATGCTGAGGCACGCAAGAAGGCCTCACGTGCACTGATCTTATCACCGTGTTCTTGTGAATACTTGGCACGCTCGTGAACCCGGTCTCCCGTCGCTTTCCACTCGCGCATCCACACTTCTTCGTCACCCTCTGGGATTGCAGCGGCAGTCAAAAGCACTTCACTCAGGTCGGCACCGTTGTCGACGGCGAAACCAGCTGCACGCAATGTCTCGAATTTGAATGACGTGTCTTTGAACAAATTTTCCATAGTATCTCTCCCTCCCATGCCAAACTCATCAAAGAAAGCATAATTTCAAACATGCGCAAGCGTGCTGTGTATCTGGGCGACAACGGCAGCACCTTCCCCGACGGCCGCCGCAAGCCGCTTGGTCGAACCGGCCCGCACATCCCCGATGGCGAACACACCTGGAAGGCTCGTCTCAAGCGGCAATACTGACCGGGATTTTGCCAGGGAACTTCCAGAGGATTTGACGCCAGTGATTACAAACCCTTTGGCGTCGACATCGACACAGCCATTGAGCCAAGAGATATTCGGATCGGCGCCAATAAAGAGGAACAAGTGGCGCAGGGAGCATTTATGGCTTTCCCCGCTCGATCGGTTACGAAAGGTTGCGCCAGTCAGGCCCGTTGTCTCGTTCCCTTCCAGAGATATCACTTCAGTCCCCGGGTGCAACACCACATTGGGTAAGGCAGCAATGCGTTCGATCAAATAGCGCGACATCGAAGTCTCAAGGCCCGGCCCGCGGACAAAGAGATGCAGGCGCTTCACCTTCGGCGCCAGGAATGCCACCGCTTGCCCTGCCGAATTGCCGCCGCCAATAAGGGCCACCTCCTCGCCCTCGCACAGCTTCGCCTCAACAGGCGAGGCCCAATAGGAAATGCCCCTGCCTTCAAAAACGGAAAGATTGGGAATGGCAGGGCGCCGGTAGCGGGCGCCCGATGCGATTACGACCGTTCGTGCTTGCGCCACCGCCCCATTGGTGAATTGAAGCTGCATGGAACTGCCGGGCTTCTTTTTGGCTTCCTGGCAATCAAGGCGCGACACCTCAATCGGGATGGCAATCTCGACACCGAATTTCAGCGCTTGATTGTAAGCCCTACCCGCCAGCGCCATACCAGAAATGCCGTTGGGAAAACCGAGATAGTTTTCTATGCGCGAAGAGGCTCCCGCCTGGCCGCCGAAAGCGTGCTCATCGAGCGCGAGTACGGACAACCCCTCCGAGCTGGCATAAACCGCAGCGGCAAGTCCGGCAGGCCCGGCACCAACGATTGCGACATCATACACCTTGTTGGTGTCGAGTTCCGGGGTAATGCCGAGACACGCGCCTGCTTCCGCTTCTGTTGGGCGTTTCAAAATGCTGCCATTGGGGCAAAGCACCAAAGGCAGTTCTTGCGAAAACACCCCAAGGCGTTGAACGATCCCACGTCCTTCTTCATCCTTATTGGCATCGAGAAGTTTATAGGGATAGCCGTTACGACGAAGAAAGTCCTGCAGGCGCAAAACTTCGCGACTTCCCGCCTCACCAATGATCACGGAGCCGACGCCGCCTTCTTCGATCAGCGCGACCCGGCGCAGGATCAAGGCACGCATGACGATCTCGCCGATTTCGGCGGAGCCGATCAGTAGGGCACGGACATGACCGGCATCGAAAGGAATTACGGTGCAGCCTTCCGCGCCCGCGTGTGCCGCGGCAAGCGCTTCGCGCCCGGCCAGTTGGCTTACTTCGCCAGAGAATTGACCGGGGCCATGGGCAATAATTGGCGCCTCGTTATTAAGCGCGTCCCGGCGCATAACTTCCATCGAACCCTTCAGCACGAACCACATGGGCACGCCACGCTGACCGGCATCGAACACCGTCTCATAGGGGGCAAACTCTTGAGCGGGGCCGCTTGCGAAATGCCTTGCCGTCTCGATTTGAGCCGGTTCGAGGATCGGAAACATTTGATGGCGGTGGGTCTCGATGAGTCTCATACGGTTCCTCCTGTGGATTGGTATCCAATGAGAGCTGGCAAAATAGCATGCCTCGGCCTATGCTACCAGACCATAACGATCATTTTTATGCTGTAAAACCCTAAGTTGGCAAAACAGCCCTGTAAAAAATCCTCAAAGTTGAGGCACGCTTTGTACCCCAATCTGGCTACGGGTTACAACATTCGAGACACAGAGCGCTTAACGGTAGCCAGCACCGCCACTAACCTGCGCTGTTTCCTATCGCGTCAGCAACCGGACTTTTGGTTAATCTGCTAATTTCATGCCGCATTCGTCTGCCTTAGGGTTTCTACCAGCTTATAAATTCTCCCCTTTTTGCTATAATCTGAACGACAATAGACATGTGGAGGCCTGGGGCTGGGTTCCACCAAGGTGAGGATGGTATGTTCAATGCGCTTAATCAAAGGAAGGCAGGCACCAAATTAAGCTTGGTGTTCGGCGTCCTATCCTCAACAGCGCCGATATCGATGAACCGAGCCGGAAAAAAATCACCGCGGTAATCACGCGCCTGTATGAAGCCTGCAATTTTCAGGATTTAACCGGCCGACATATCACCAAGGTTATACGTGCGCTGGAATTTACCGAAACGCGGATCGGCCTGCTTGCCAAGCTTTTCACCGAGGGCGGGGCTACTTCCCTGGAAGCGCTGCGTAAAAGTGCCAGCAATAGTAACAACTCCCACCTGCTCAACGGCCCACAGCTTTCCGGCGAGGCACCATCACAGACGGACGTCAATGCGCTGAATAGCGCATTGACGTAGCTTGTTGCTAATTTCTCACCACCTGACAAGTTTAGCATAAGTCGAGGGCATTTCGCAACTCAGATTAACAGAGCTTTTCTGAGCTGAAACCGGTGAAAAGCCTCGTTTCTAAGCTCATCGAAAAGCAGCTTTTCGCTTTTGCTCATGTTATCCAAGCGTGTATTTGGGCTCATTGAAGAGCTTTTTAGGGGTTACGAAATGCCCTTTTCATTTTTAAACATACCTGACCGGAGAGGTTTTTTCTAGCGGCAGAAGGGACAACTTGAGGCAATAAAGGGGACAACTTTTCCTTTTCTCGAGCACAGCCAAAAAACTGCAAAGCTAGCGCATAGTGTAAAATCCGATTACTCCACAGAAATTGACAAGTATGCCCCACGTTAACAACACCATTTGGATGGAAAAGGGAATGTATTGCAAGATAAAGATGAGTAAGAGGAATAGTAGAGGTAGCGCATCAAAAAAGTAGCGATACCCAAACTGCAGCCATCCGGTGGCGAAATAGAGCATAACTAACGAGAGATTTAGCACAATCACGGTTCCGGCTGTGATTAAGAATAATAATCTCTTTTTATCTAGATATTTTCGGTTGCAGAACAATACTGGCAGAAGCAACAATGCTGGATAGACAAGGAACACACTATTGCCATCAGGATCTAGGAATACCAGTTGGTGAGCAGAGGAAAAGTGTACGGTATTAAGGAAGCAATAATATATATTGCGAAGAACATACTGGATGGATAGAATTGGAGCATTTTTGTCAATTGGAGCATATCTGCTAGCTCCTACCACAAAACGTTCACCTGTTTCTAGAATGTCATGGAACTTCAGATAGTTATAAAGTGCTCCCAGGCTGGCAAAAGCGAATGTGAGTAGAGCAGGAGGCCAGATAAATTTCGCTGGTAAGGCTCTACTCAAATTTTTATAATGTATAAATAGATAGATGAATAGGATTCCGTTAAATAGTAAGCTGGACCTGGACAGGCAAGCTAAGCAGAAGAATACTACGCATAGTATCAACTGGTAATACTTCTCGCGATTCAAAAATCGAAAATAAAACAGATAAAATAATAAAAGATAGGTTGTAGCAAATATTTGGCTAGTAAACCAGACCCGACTAGCTACTGAAAGAAAGAAGTTAGGAGAAGCAAAGCCAAAATTAAGCAGAATAAATATATCTTCAAACAATGAGATGGAAATTGTGAAGTATTTTTTGAACTCTTGTATGGCAATATAAAGAAGTACAACATTTACGGTTCCACCAATTGCTGTGTAAATCACATCACTTGCATTCAAATGAAAGAATATATAAAATGGCAAAATGAATAAGATAGGCGCAGGTCCCCAGACCATGTACCACTTGTTTTGATAGAGGGAAAGATCATAGTGGTAAGGAGGAGTCACGTTGATACGACCGTGAAAGAAAGCATCCAGGAGATAGATGTAGTAATTGTATTTTGTTGGTGTAAAGATATTTCCAGTGATCAGTAGCGAAAAATAGAAATAGACAGTACCAATTGTGAGACACACTATAAGTGGAAAAATATACGTATTTTTTCTGAAAAAGGACACGATATTATTAAGGATCATTACTTACCTCCGCAGCTAGGGCTAGCTTTAACCATAGCTTAACTATAATCGAGAAAAGAGCTCTTTCCGAGGCCAAGCAGACGACAACTAGAGGACAACTAGAGGACAATGCAAAATATGACTGGAGGATTATGAATAAGAATAATGAGCGATAGATTTAAAAAAATCCTTGATGAGAAGAGTGAATAAAAAAGGGGAATAATAGACAGAACTATCCGAGGAAAAACATGATTGCTTCAACTTCGATCAAAAAATTCCTCTTTACTCTCCGGATTTGGTTTGTACTTTTCCTCTAGCTGGAGAGCAGAAAGATAGGGATCTGATGCAGCTAGTAACTGGCTTGCCCCATAGGCGAGCATGCGATAGTTGATGTGTCCACCAGGACGGATTCGCTGTCTGGTTAGATAAAGAGATTGCTTGGGATCTCCGTGCATCCATAAATCAACGCGATGGGCAAGAGGTAGAAGGTTAAGGACAAATGAATAATCAACTGTATCGCGATACTGAGCCTCGACTTTTGCAACAAACTCTTGCAACTTGGCATAATATACCAGTAAATCGTGTTCCATAGCTGCTTTGTGGGAAGCCATCTCCGGGATATCAGTCAGATAGCAGGGCAAGCTAAAACCGCGAGCTAGAAGTTGATCGACCGTATCCTTAGTGATTGGCTCACCAAATACTAGAGAAAGCGGGAAAAATCGTCCCCAGGCACGATGGCGATTGAAGTCACGCAATTCGCCCAGACAACCTTCTATGACAAGGGTCAAGTGTGTCGTGCGTGCATAACCTGGTAGCTCGCAATAGTTGCTATGATTTGAGAATAGTAAAGAGCTGATGGTTGTCTTGGTTTCTACATCTCGGTTCTGTATCCACTTGAGAAGTTCATCTCTATCAAGCCCTGGCCAGAGCAACAAAATAGATGCGGCGACAAATCTATCGCCTTCTGTATACTCCGGCTTGATCAGCTCCACGCGTTGCTCCACCAGTTTTGGGGAACCCTTTTGTATTGGCACTTGTTGTAGAAGGTCTGTCTTTTGTAGAAGAAATTGCTTCAACGTCTGTAGATTGCTATTAGCTGTGTGCTGAGGAGGGGCAGTGTGGCGAATGAGTCCGGGAGCCTCTGCTTTATAGCCAAGAGACTCTTCTTCTTCCTTGCTCGGTGCGAGCAGTCGTTCGATCTGCGCAGCAATTTTGCGGTAATAGGACAAAGGAGATGTTTTCAGTTCAGAGAGAATGCGTGACCAGTCGCGTGCAGAGGTTTCAAAGGACATGCCGCTCCACTGGCCAAATAATAAGAAGGAGCGCACACAATCCAGGACCCGCGAGGTGAGAATGCTGTTCTTGCGCCGATCTGCGCTATCAACTTGGAAATACTCCCCAAAGGCAGCTTGCAGCGTAGCTTTGTGCTTGGCAAATAGCTCTTGCGAAAGTGTACCCAGGGATTGGTAGTCCACTTCTAGCCATTCTTCCTTTGACAAATGCGTGGGCAGATAGTGCTTAATGGGATGAAGAAGAACCTTACCAAATGCGGCTTGATAGCGTGTCGATTTTTCCTGACCTGAATTGATTGATCCCTCAGAGAAAAGCGAGAGACACAGATGCATAGGTAGCTTGGCTATATCGACAGAAAGACGTGCCATATCCCCTACTGAGGAGTGACCATATCCTCGAAACATCTCTTCGAGCTTCTGATCTGGATCAAC
>DASYAN010000250.1:0-4719 GCA_036501345.1 Ktedonobacteraceae bacterium | reverse complement strand
TTTTGAATCCACACCTCTTTTTTTACATTTTGGGATAATTTCTCAAATTGCAGCCATCTTTCGGGGGTTGATGCCCACCAATCATAGAAACCAACATTCCGCCCATGTCTCAGCAGATATTTATTCCAGTTCTTTCTCCCGCTTATACGACGATATCTTGTTTTAATCTTACGAATAGCTCCTTCTGTTTCATTGTTGGTTCGAGGAAAGTTCTCTCGATCATAACACTGAATCAAATAGGGTCTCAAATTCTCCAAAACGTTCAAAAAGTGCTCTAGACACTCACGCTCTTTCTGTGGAAGTGTGAGATCTTGCCGATGCGAGGCCTGTTCCTGTCTCCATCGATCAAATCGCACGGCCACTTCCTCATTGGTTACCCGCTCATTTTTTCGATACTGCTTCTTTTGATAGCGATGCTTTTCCTTCTTGTTTTTCGGGTTATACGGAAGAGCCTCGGGATGATCTGCCTCCGGTGTGGGATGCTCAAGTGGTTCAGCCCAACTTCCGTCCAGAATCCGTTCAGCGTCGAGCACCCATTGCCGCATTCGCTTGAGGCTCTCGATGTGCTCACGCCACTGTTCCCGTTCTTGCAAGATTTGCCTTAAAGATTGTACATGGAGTGAGCACCGAGCGGTGGCGAAATATCCCTTTTTTTTATCCTCTCTAAGCTGGCTGCTATGTCATCTAAAGCTTCATACGCATCTATTCCGGCATACTCAAAGGGTGCGACACCATCTTGGTTGCCGACGGCTTGAATCCCAAGGGCATATTTCTCCAAAATAGCGAGGTGGTGAGCTTCAGCTTCGGATGCCTGCTCCATTTGCTCCTTGATTTCCTTTCGCAGCTTCCTCACTTGGGGTTGCAATTGCTTGCGGATTTCCTTTTTGACTTGGCGATCCTGCGCAAAGGCCTGCTCCCCGGCATCTCGTAACGCATGGAAGTGACAGCTTTGATGAGGCACATCCGGCCACAACTCCACAAGCGCCTTAATTTCTGCTTTTTGTGCATCACTTATCGTTCCAAGCACGGTGATGTCTAACGCAAGAATAGGCGCAAGAATTTGCTTGATCCTCTCGGTCGAACTCTCTATTGCATTCTCTGCTGTTAATAATCGGCCTGTCAGTGCATCACGCACAAGATAAATTGTCTCGTTTCCCTGATCAGGCTGGATTCCATCGATTGAGACAAGAAGCCCTCCATTCTTCTCCACAAGATCGAGCCACTCTTTATCATCTTTCAGATCAGATGTCGCTCGCAGGAGTGCAGAAAAGGCATCAAATAAGTACAGGATCTCTCTCCTAGAAATGCTCACTCCAAGCGAGGCCAGACGTTCCGAGACTGTCTCATGGATTTCATCCAGTGTTTGATGTTTCCCTAGATGCAGTTTTCCAACGAGAAGCACGATATCTAAACCAAAAGTAAATCCTGGCAGTGCCAGTGCATCAGCTTCTGCACTGCGATAGGTGCGCCTCTGAGCTCTACATTTGGGATTTCTACAGCGATACCCTCCATGAACGACCTTAATCACTTCATGTAAGGTGACGACTGTCCGCTGTGATAAGGTTACCACTCGCTTGATGGGCTTCTGACATTCCAAGCATTTTCGTATCTCTGGACGATAAAAACGCTTTGTAACATTCTCATAGGTCTTTGCTTGTTTCATGGAGATCATCCTTGCTTTTCTGCTGAAACAACTTTTCTTCCAGTCTATCCCCTCCTGTCAAGTCGCTGGCTCTGCACTGACGGTTAATTTTAAGTCCCGTTTGCCTAGCATACCTCATAAGTCAATCCTTGCTTTTGGCTGCGCAGCCATCGTATTATACGCAGGTAATGACTTTTCGCAACTTTTGGTACATTTCATACTCAATCGACCACAAAAGCAGACCGTGCCTCCTTTTCACAGTCTGCTTTTTTATGCTATAATAAAGAAAAAGAAAAGTGTCGTGCAAAGCATTCTTTTTCCTGCTATTCGTTGCTGTTATGGCAGGTTTTCTTATTTGCTGCATAAAATCATCGAACAATTATTGAAATGCACCGAATTCCTTGCTTTTATTTGTATATATTATATAATTAAAGGGAGCAGAAAAAGTCGTTACTTATTTTGCCTCGCAATACACCTCCACAGGAAAAGACTCCCGCATGATAGAGAAGACGTTGAGTCGTCCAACTACCACACCACATAATTTTATTGTCCTCCAGCAGTACAAGCCGGATAAAAGCGTCACGGGGCATGCCTGCCAGCTCTGCAGTAAACATGTTGCCTGCCACACGATAGCTTTCTACGACGATCTACGAGCTTCGATGAAATATGCTATTCTCAAGGTTCCCCAGGCAGAGATTGAAGAGTTCTTGTGGAAGAAAGTGGTCCGTGAGCAGTCACGCAATGAGTACAAGATACACGCAACGCTTCACGCTTGCCCATCGTGTCTAGACAAGATAATACAGGAGGCCTCTGGTGAAGGTATCGTGTCCCTACATTACTTTGCTGCAGTCGTGGCGAATCCTGAAATTTCATTGATAATTGGTCGTTACTTGTCCGACCCGTACAGACCTGTGGCTGTTTTTACCACAGCCAGGACAATCCACGAATTCATCAGCGAGCTCAAAGAACAAGATCAAGTCTCCCAGCAACGCAAACGCAACAGTACGGACCACTAAACATAAAATAGCCTCATTGAAGCCTTTGAGACTCAGTGAGCACTAAAACAGAAAGAATTGACTATACATGCCAAGAGGCAGACCAAAGAAGACGACCTCCAGCGTGATCGCCGAACCAACAAAGATTATCGTTGAACCTATCATCGAGACTCCCGAGGAGCCCATCATTGAACCATCAAAGGATACCATGGATACTATCACCGAGCCCACAGAAACGCCCACGAGCTCGCACAAAGCCTCGTCTGCGCAGTTGATGTGGGATAATGCCGATCGAGAATTGAAGCGCCTAAATAGCAAACAGTGCGCACTAGAGACGACAATAAATGAAAAACAGAGTCTGCGCAATACGCTTCAATTTCAGTATCAGAAGTCCGAGGCTGGTCACCGAGAAGCATTCGATGCCTTCAACGTCTTGGGCCACGAGGTTGCCTTGCAGAGGCAGCGCGTGTTGCTGGCAAAAAACACGCCGATCCACACAGAAATGGAAGAGGAACTTACCAGACTCAGCAATGAACACGAATCAGCGCATGCTACCCTGAGCGGCGCACAAAAGGACCTTGAGCATACCAAGCACGCGCTAGCAGAAAGTGATTCGGTGCTGACCGAGTGCGATCAGCACCGAGCCGAGCTGCAGCAAGTCAATGCCGATATCGAAACCATGGAGACGCTGCGCCAAGAATGGAAGCAACGCCGAGGCCTCGAGGTTGCCCAGCTGGTCCACGATAGCATCAATGCTGCCCAGGACTATCAACGACAAGTCAAAGAAGCCTCTGAAGCAAGACTACTATCTGCCATAGGACAAATTGAAAGCGAACTGGCCGAGTGGCCAGAGTTAGCTGAAAGGATCGCGGAGACTTTCCGTGAGAGTGTCGAAGATGGCGAAGAGGATAGTCCTAGCCAGATCGAAGAGGTCCAGGCAGATCCTAGCGACGCAGAGGAGCACAAGGATGATCCGTACCTTCCAACAAACCCAATGATCAGGGTCTTGGAAGCTTGGCTCGCATTTTTGCAAGTTTTACGGGAAGATGGGCATAAAGCTAAATTCTACGAGACAGGCAAAACATGGATTATTGACGCACTTGCCTTACCACAAGGACGATTGAGGCATTTTATGCAACCTGGCAATTGGATAAAAGTTCGAAAACGTGATGCAGCATCCTGGCAAGATTCCTATCAATGGACCCACACAGAGCTCGAAGTCATCCAGCAAACAATTGACCAGGAGAGAGAAAAAGAGCGCTATTCAAGATGGCAAGCCTTACCATCTGGACGAGAGTGGGAATAGAAGAAATGGATGTATGTAAAGCATTTCGTATACGCCCGGATGGTGCCGTTATGAAATGCGAACGAGGTACCGAGATATTTGTATCCTTTGAGTAACTGTCAAAGTTGTTCAATGCACTCGAAGAGAAGCAAGGCAAGTAAATATGCATAACCAATAATAACGCTTCTAAATTATCTAAACTGAAATTCGGCTAATAGAAGCAATTTATAAAGACAGACCCTAGGACAATTTTGTCCTAGGGTTTTATTTTGTCTACCCAAACGTCACGTCACGCGCAGGCTAGCACCTAGCAGGTGATGAGTTGGTGATTAGTCCATACTTGGCCAAGACATCATCGACACATATTTGTTATCAGCGTTGGCCGATGCGATCTGTTGTCCGAACAAGGATTTCAAGAAACATGGATCATGTAAAAATTGCAATAACTGCACAAATGTATTTATAATGCCAATGTTTTGCAACTTCTTCTCAGATAACAGGTGCTCTACTTGCAAGAGCTGTTTTTCATTCATAATTTCTTGTTTAGGCAACCTGTTTCATCGGTCATAGCTCACAGCAAGAATGTGTCGAGTATGTTCTGGCCAAGTATGATTAGTCAGCTCTATCACCAAGTCTGGTGTACAACTAATCGGCATTAGTTTTACTTGGATGGCTGCTGTGTTCGCAATTGGAACAGATTATTCGACAGACGACAAGAAATCGGTAGTGGCTCAAGCTAGGAGGGTGACTCTCTCCAGATTGTAGCGATGCAGAAACAGGTCCAGACAAGTGATATG
>DASYAN010000249.1:0-6820 GCA_036501345.1 Ktedonobacteraceae bacterium | reverse complement strand
TGGGAACATCGTGGATACCCAGTTTAGTTCACAGATAAAAGATACTGTCAGTCTCGCTGCATTGCAAAACGCTGAAATGCTTCAGGCATTGCCGATTGCACTGATTGGACAAGCTATTGGATAAGCATTATTACCTCACCTTGCGATGCAAGCTACCTCTGGGCAATATATACGTATGCGCCAGACGGCGTTCAAGGTCATGGGGATGTCAATACTCCTGACAATTCCTGCACTCCTGGCTTTAATTGCACTTGGTGGTCCACTTATTAATATTCTCTTCAGACACGGAACTTTTACACAACATGCCGCTAAGGTGACTTACCTGGCATTGATTGGCAATGCTATTGCTATTCCTGGAATGGCAATGCAGTCTCTCTTTGCAGCTGGGTTCTATGCCTTCAAAGATGCTGTTACTCCCTTTCTGAGCAATACTTTGGGATTGTTGGCACATTGGGGATTATTAGCTCTGTTTTTCTATTATATGCAGGGTCCAAATAGTATTTTCGCGGTTCCGTTTGCTATTATCATATCTTCAACGGTAGAGTCTGCTCTACTGGCCTTCATTCTTTTGCTCCGCTTGCAAAGATGGATCAAAGAAGATAAGACAATGTTGCGACTACAGCGCCGGAGGCTGTATACTCAAATGGCACAATCGCGTAATTCATATGCTCCGGTTCTGCCAGATCGCTAGCAGAATATTGGGACTTTTTGACGGCCAAACGAGGGACGAATCTCTCTATAGATGCAATAGGAACTACGGTATGCTTTGCATGTGAGATGTGAGTATGCAGTGCTGGATAGTAGTTGGGTGGCTGGGTAGTAGTTGGGTAGTTGGGTAGCTGGATAGTAGTTAGATAGTGGGATGGTTTGGGTTATCGTTATTGGTGGTTAAGAGGTGGGTATACTGCCTCTGCTCACATCTCTTAGTGATACTCCGGTTAGCAGCGAAGGGGAAAGCAGGGACGGATATGAAAGCGTACAACAAACCCAAATTCGTTGGTGCAGTGTTAGAGACTCGGAGAAGGTCACTCATAGGTTGGCAACGGTTGAGCAATTCACGAGTTGATAGTGTCGCGAAGCTGAAGGCCGATGTGGTAGCTTGCCTGGATTACAAAAATCGAATGAGCTACTTGGGCGAGCTTAAAGCGCAGATTGACGCTGGTGTATATCATGTGGATAGTCGTGCTCTTGCTCATAAAATGTTAGATACAAAGCAGGTACTAAATATGTTGAACGTGGAAGGATGCAATGCATTAGGGAACGACCAAGTACACCCCTAGGTTTAGCTCTTACTAATAGGTATTTGGATGCTAATGCTCCATATGCTCAAAAACTCATAAAGTGGCTTTGTCAGCTATTTGCTCTTGGGTCCAGTATAGGTTGATTAACTCCCTTAAGTACTATCCATAAGTCAAAGTTACACTATCAAGGCAACTTCTTCTGCAGCAAGAAATGATTGTTGGAGAGATTGACATGTAGCAAGGGGTTGCTGGTCTGGCGGCTCCATACCTTAATGTCCAGGGGAGCAGCAGGATCATGAGCAATCACAAGCAACGTCTGTCCAGGAGCCATATCCTTCATTGCGTCGGTGATATCCTCTAGGAGATGACTGCATCCTTTCTCACCAAGATCAAGAACGCAATCTGAGTGTGTAGCGGTGTCCATCAAACACAAACCCTTTCATCAAAAAGCCTTACAGTTTGCTAATCGTGATGTTGTGCAAGCTTTGAGCCGTGTTTCGTATTGTGTAGAAGTAAAACTAAGCTAATATTATAGTATCATATTGATCTCGTAATGTGGGTGTTAAATCTGCCCATGAAAACTGGCCATAACATGGGTACTTCATCCCACCCCTTTTGTGAGGGTCTCAATGAGATGAGCAGAGAGAAGATCGTCCCCACTCACTTTAGCAAGTTGACTGATTAGTAGAATGCCTCTGCTGGCAAGACATTTTTGACGTTCATCTAAAATGCTAGTAGGAGGTAATTTATGAAAAAGTCAATCTCAGCATATATCTGTCTAGTAGCTCTTGCAGTTCTTTTCACTGGCTGTGGAACTACGCCAACTGCGCAAACTACGTCTTCGTCCTTTCTGCACAAGGGAGCAGACGAGAATGCCGCGACACCAGCAGCTTCAGCAACTGGACAGGGCTGTGAACAATCACAAACTGTGACTCCCACGTCTACGCCGAGTAGTCAGGCAAAGGCAAAGGATAGCACAGACAAGAGTCTGGCTATGGGCCAGGTGGATGCTTTGCCTCAAGGCAATCTTTTTGCCAATATTCTCTCAGCTTCTCAACCTGTGGGTACGTCAGTGACGCATAAGCATGTTGCGAGCTTTGTTTATGAGGTCAATGGTACCCAGACAATCCAGGAGCAGGGAGGTTCTAAACAAACGCTCAATCCTGGTGATGCGGTATTCATCAAGAATGATGTAACGCATACCCATACCAATCCTGGCAAAAGCGCCAACGAGTGGTATCTTTTCGCCGTGCGCCCAGTGACGACACCGACACCGACACCATCGCTGCCCAACCAGAAGACGGTCTATGAGACACCGACACTGCCGATATCTGTGTTCTCTAAAGGGGCTTACTGTGAAAGCTTGCTTAAGACCGAGCAACAGGCCAACGGTAGGACCACATCTCAGCGTCATAGCGGCGTTGAAGTGCTCAATGTGCTTGATGGTTCGGTGAAGGTAGATGTCGCTGGTCAGGACCCGAAAACATTGAAGGCGGGAGAGAGTACCTACGTTCTGCCCAATACCCCTGTGCAGGTCTCTAATGCAGGCTCCAGCGTAGCTCGTTTCCTATCTTTCAATGTATGGCCTCAGGGACAACCATCCCGTGAGGATCTAAGTGCACTCCCATCTGAGGTGGGCACACCAGTTCCTACATCTGCAGCCACTGGGACAGCGACGCCAAAGGGAACAGCAACTGCGACGGGGACATCAACGGGAACGACGACTCCGGCAGCAATGCCATAGTTGTGATACTGAATGTGATCTGCATCTGGCCCTGATACAATCGCTCAGGGGCCATTGTAGAAAATCTCTAAACCTCGGCCTGCAAAGCCCCACATTGATGTGGAGAATGAGATGGCCGAGGTTCTGGTTCAGAGTACATGGCTGTGTTCTATTATCTGCCGCTGCTGTCGTCGTCATCTTCCTGCTCTGGTATGCCAGTGAGCCTATAGAGTGCTGTCATAGAGATAGTGAAATTGAGACTGGTTAGCTCTATCTCCTGGCTTGGTCCGTACTACTAATGATGAAACAGCAATTGGCAGAAGTTGCTTGTGTTTATCCGAGATTTTATTTTACTGAGTCCGATACGTTTAATTAAATAGAAGTGGAAAATTCACTATCTGGGATCTAGCGACAAAAAGGAAAGGCGAGGGATGATATGCTTAGCATTATGACATACATTCTGACGTTTGGAATCATTGCCTTCGTCCTTATTAGTGCTGTGATTGTACATTTGCGGCTTGGTTTTCACGGGCGTGCTGTGCCCAAGCGTAGGGTAGTAAAGGTTGATGACAAAGCATCTCCGACACTGCATGAGATGTTATTCCAGGAACAGAAGATGATAAAGCCTGATGATGGAATTCCCCCGACGTTACATGAGACGATCTTTCAGTAATATCTGGACCCGTCTCTCTATTGTTACTGAAGTAGTATGGCTTGTGGCGGGTTCAAGGATTAGCTTGTCTAGTTCTTTAACCCCCAAGAGCGTGAGCGCCGACGCGCCTTTTCGGCTTCCTGAGCATTGCCGAGTGCACCGTAGACTTGGGCTTTGAGTTCCCAGGCGCGTGCATAGTTCTTCTCTAACTCCGTGGCTTCGTTGAGGGCATCTAGGGCGGCCTTATTATGTCCTAGGCGTATGAGCACTTCGGCTTTATTGCACCAAGCTATGGGACTGTGTGGATTTACTTGCAATGCGTACGTGTATGCCTCGATGGCTCCGTTGAAGTCGTACAGGCAGGAGCGTGCGTTGCCTAGGCCGTTCCAAGAGTGGAAGTTATTTGCATCAATGGCTAATGCTTGTTCGTAAGATGTATGCGCCTCTTTTGGCAAGCTTAAGTCCATCTGGGCATCTGCCTTGCCGTTCCAAGCTGCAACATATTGTGAATCAATGGCCAAGGCACGTCCAAAATGCACAAGTGCCTGTTGATAGCGCTGGAGACGATTGAGTGCTAGCCCAGCGCTGACCCATGCAATGGCGCTACTGGGCTCGATCTCAGTGGCGCGTTGATAGGCTTCTAGTGCCTTGCGATAGTTACCCTGCTTATAGAGTGCAGTTCCTTTGCCATTCCAGGCGTGGAAATTGAGGCTGTCCAGCCGCAAAGCCTCTTCATAGGACTGCAAGGCCTGCGAATACTGCTGTTGTTTGAGATATTGATCACCATCCCGACATTTCTCGCGGATGGCTCCGGTGCTAACGTTGGTGCGCTGGACGGAAACTGTCTGGCCTTTGCTGGTAGAAGTGGGTACAGTCGGCGTATGGGCTGAATTGGCCATACGAACCTGTGAGCTAAGAGGTTCCTCGGAATCTACTTGCAGTGCCGGTACATGCATTTTTGCCGTTGGGCGACAAGCAAAATCGAAGTCACGCATAAATTCCAGCATATCAGTATAGCGAGCGTCCGAGCGTGAAGTTAGAGCACGCAATAGCACCCCATCCAGGGTCGGTGGCAGTTCCTGGTTAAGTGTCGAGGCAAGTGGAGTACCACTTCCAGCTGGGTCAAGTGGGTGGTAGCCAGTCAACATTTCGTAAAGTACGATAGCACAACCATACTGATCACTACGTGGATCAACAATGCCGTTGGCCTGTTCTGGTGCCATGTAGCCGATAGTACCACGAACAGTCACTGTCTTACCAATAGAGGCCCCTGGTTCCAATGCACGGGCGATACCGAAATCGGTGAGTACTAGGCGATAGTCTTCCTGGTGTCGCAAAATATTTTCTGGCTTGATATCGCGGTGAATCACTGGCCGTGGACGCGTATGAGCGTAATAGAGAGCATGGGCAAGCTGATGGAAATTGTGAATAGCCTCATGCATCGGAAGAGGACCGTTAGCCTGCATCAGTCGGGTACGCAACGATCCAGCCATATAGAGCGGCATGACAAGAAAGACACTGGGACCGTCCTTGCCATAATCAAGAACCGGAGCAATGTTAGGATGATCCAAGGTTGCGGCAATCCGTGCTTCACGCAGGAAATGCTCACGTTCAATGGGCGTAGTCCTACTGGGTAAGAGCACCTTGATAGCAATGCGGCGAGACAGATTCTGGTCAATACCACGAAATACCGCTGCATATCCTCCCTTGCTCAACAAGGCGTCTACCATATATCGACCAGCCAGTTCAGTATTCAATAGAGGTAGCGCACATGCTCTACAGAATAAATCGCTGTCCCGGTTGTCATATCCGCAGTCAACCAGGTCGGCACAGCGTCGCATTCACAACTGCCTTTCTCACTGTGAGCCCATATGCTCACATGTTGATTTCTGCACTTTATCAGGACCTATACCTGTGGTGCCCTTTCTGCAATGAACGGCTATTCCTAGTCCTGTTTTCTTTGTTGTTCTAATGAATGTGCCCATTCCCGACATGTAATGGCCTCTTTCTTACGTCCCAATTCTTCAAGAACAACAGCTTTGTTGTACCAGGCATCGGGCTCTTCTGGGGCAAATGATGCAGCTTGATCTAAAGCAGCCAAGGCTTCATCCAGGCGTCCCAGAGCATAGAGCGCGAGTCCTTTATTATTCCAAGCAGCAAGGTAATGGACATCTGATGCCAATGCGTAATCGAATGCGACAATGGCCTCTTCATGGCGTTTCATCTCGTGGAGCAGACTCCCCTTATTATACCAAGCAGAGATCAGCCCGTCATCGTATTCGAGGGCATGGTTGTAAGACTCCAGCGCATCCTCGTACATGCGTAATGCCGCTAAGACATTTCCTCGATTATACCACGCACTCGCTAGTGTCGAGTCCAGGATAAGTGCTTGATCATAATCTGCTAATGCTTCGGGGTAGCGTTGCATATCCCGCAGGTCATTGCCTTTGTCAAACCAAGCACTGGCATTTTTTGGATCAAGCTGCACAGCACGTTCATGCAGCGAGTGGGCCTGCTCAGGATTTTTCAGTCGTCGCAAGATATTGCCCTTTGTGTCCCATATGCTAGCCTGTTTATTATCCAGTTCAAAGGCACGGTCAATAGCCATAAGTGCCTCATCATAGCGTTGCAGGCTGTAGAGTATATCGCTCATCATTTGCCATATGCTAGCCTGTTTAGGGTTCAGGACGAGCGCTTTGTCAAAGGCAGTCAGGGCTTCATCCAGGCGATCCTGTGCCGCTAGCGCCATGCCTTTGCTACTCCAAGCATAGGCGTAGTTAGAATTATATGTCAAGGCTTGGTTATAACAGTCCATCTCTTCTTCATAACGTTGCAGTTCATGCAAAACTCCTGCGCGAGCGGTCCACAATTCTGGCTCATTAGGGCACAGAGAAATTGCCTGATCGTAGGACAGTAATGCCTCTTCGGCATGCTCCAGAAGTAAGAGCGTTGCACCTTTACCGCTCCAGGCCTCGACGGAGACGACATCTTTCTTGGTAGCGATCTCATATGCGGCTAGTGCTTCCTCGTAGTGGCCTTGCTCATAAGCGAGATTGCCTTCGGCTAACCAGTTTCGTTGAATAGGAGGTGGTGTATAGGCTGCCTGTAACTGTGTGATCTCAGGGTCGGTCGAGATAACTCTTCTGATCTGAGTTGTCTCCTCCATATTATTCTCGTTGTGAACCTGTACTGCCGAGGATGTTG
>DASYAN010000248.1:0-10987 GCA_036501345.1 Ktedonobacteraceae bacterium | reverse complement strand
GCAGTCGCCAACCGCGTTCTGGGACTCGGGGCAAAGATCACCCAGGCTACCTTCACGGAAAAAACCACCACTGTGGACCAGTATCAACAAGTGGTTGAGCAGGCCATTGCCAACAATGTGGACACAATTTTCATGGCAGGCTATAGCGTTGATGGTATTCGTCTGGCGCATGCTGTGGGCAATGAAGCCCGGGCAAATCCAGCCAATTCCCAACTCAATCAACTCAAGATCGTAGGTGGTGATACCATGCCTGGCGGCGTATTAGTAGGAGATGGGAATAATGCTGATGCGGATATTGCACGAACTTTCCCACAGGATATACGTCGGCTAGTTATTACCTCATATGCTGATTCTAATGAATGGAATCTGCTCGGTATTCCACCAGCGCAACAACCAGCATTCTTCACGGAATGGAAAACCACCTATCAAAGTTCTCAGGTCGAGAACAATGCTCCCAATCCCACATATGAAGGGCTTTTGGGATATGATGCGACAAAGGTTATTCTACACGCTACTACATATATCCAAGGACAAATTACCGGAGATGCTGTGCGAAATGCGCTCGTATCACTGGGAAAGGGCAAGATTCCGGCTTATCAAGGCATCAGTGGCCGTATTATGTTTAATGATAGAGGCGATCCGATTGACAAAGCTGTAGTAGTACTTGCTGTCCAGGACAATGGCAATGGCAATCAAATTGTCGTCCAGCAGGTCGTAGGTACATTCCGCTAGCGCCGTTGGTTCTCCTTTATAATGGATCCAAGAATTCGGACAGGGGAAAGGCCAGAAATAAGATATACTAACGCATGATGAGAAAGTAGTATACATCGGCCAGGAAATCTTGAAGGAAGAGAAAACCCTAGCCCAAATTGCCTCAGAGTATGAGGTTCATCCGACACAATTAAAGAGTTGGAGGACAATAGCATTAGAAGGATTACCCAGCCTTTTTGAGAAGCGAGATAACACAGTGGAGTTGAAGGAAGCGCATGAGCAGCAACTGGCTGAACTGTCTACCGAGATTGGCAAATTGACGACACAGCTCACTTGGCTGAAAAAAAAGTGTCAAATTTGAGTCATGAGCAACGTGTGGCTCTGGTCGAACGCGAAAGCCATGAGCTGCCACTAACGCAACAAGCAGAATTGCTCACTGTCAGTCGTTCGAGCTTATACAGCGGTTCGTGGGAGTCTTGATCCCATCTATGAGGTGAGAAAAAGCGTCCTTGTCCTGCAAAGAAAGAGGCTCAATCTTCTTACGAACCGCTGTACTATCAACCACGTGAGCCTTCTGCCTCAGAAATAGCTATCAAACATCGCATTGATGAACTGTACACACAATGTCCATTTTATGGTTCAAGGAAAATTGAGGCGCAATTACGTCGAGAAGGCGTGGTGATCAATCGGAAAACGGTGCAACGACATATGCGAGAAATGGGTGTTGTGGCCATTTATCCAGGGCCGAATTTGAGTCGACGACAACACAAACAGCACGTATTTCCGTATCTCTTACGTAATCTGACTGTTCGCGCTCCCAATCACGTGTGGGGAATCGATATTACGTACATTCGACTCCTCAAAGGGTGGATGTATCTGGTAGCCATTTTAGATTGGTATTCACGCTACGTAATCAGTTGGGAATTGGATCAAACGCTCGAAATGCCGTTTGTTGTTGCTGCCGTTCAGCGTGCTCTTTCAACAGCAGTTCCAGTGATCTGGAATAGTGACCAGGGCAGTCATTTTACAAGTCCACAATACCTACAATTGCTGCAGAATGCACATATTCAGATCAGTATGGTGAGTTATGGTCGTGCATTAGACAACATCTTTACCGAACGTCTCTGGAGAACGGTCAAATATGAAGAAGTTTATTTGCATGACTATGCATCACCAAAAGAAGCTCGCCAGCAGTTAAATAGCTACTTCGAGTTTTATAATCACAATCGACTGCATCAGGCTCTTGATTATCGAACTCCTGCTGAAGTGTATTCAACAGGTATCGCAACCAATTTACCATAAAACGAGAAACAAGCCGAAAGGAAATGGAGGAGAGTAGCTCTTAAAACTGCCCTTCCTCCTGTCTTGACACAAATGGGTCCAGTTTAATCAAGCTATGGAGAAGAAGGGGGTTAGTCTGTATGAAGCGAGGCAGTTATGTAGGGCACTTCAAGCAATGACGTTTGACCCGGGAGATGGCGTAAGAATACCATTGCCATTTGACTATCCAAAAGATGGATGTGAATGGCGAGCCTATATTATGCATAAGACATTACAGGAGATAGGATGCGCTTCTGGACAAATAATGGCTCTTTCTCTACATGTCAACGGGGAGAGACAAAGGTATTGGAAAAAATTTGATGTGTTTACCAATGCGGCTCCTGATGTGCCTCATGGCAAGAAGCCGACCTTCGAATGGGGATCTCATATGGCTCTTTGCATAGATGTTGATATTAAATCCAGCGGCAAAGAGCTACGGGTCTTGGATCTGAGCTTATCTGATGAGCCATTGACCATGCAGAGATGGATGGGCAAGATCACTAAAGATTCTCAAAGAGTACTTATCCTCTCTCCCTAACCCTTCCTCTTCCCAATGATGGAATAGCCTACTATTGAGAATGCTTGTATCCTTGATAATAGACAACTGTGCTATGAAACTTTTCTTCCCCGTCAAAAGTGTTTTGCCTTGCCTTCATGGAGCCCACCCTGAGCTGCTTGTGATTGCGTTCTTACTGCAATAGGCAGAAGAACGCAAACAAAAAGGAAACAAATGACACTATCCATTTCGATGGTGTCTACGATAAACAGAAATTGAAATGGAATTGTCCGATCGCTAAATATAGGCAAAGCTCTAAAGCTTTGCCAAGGGAGAATTCTCCCTTTTGCATCCCTACAGCTTTAATCCTCCCAAATTCCCCAAATTCTTCAGATTGCCAAAAGTGTTCTTTATATCATCTGGGGAGTTAAATGTCTGATCTGGCATTCGCTCAAAAATGCTGATAGTTTGGTCATTGGCACCATGCTGCTTGGCAAATTGAACGAGACCGCCCGTGCTGATCGGGTAAGGAATTTTATTGAGTAGTTGGTCCACCTGTCCAAGATCAATACCCATGTGGGCACCTCTTTCTTTCTTGTCGCTATCGTACGTTCATCTTGATTGGCCTGGTAGCATCCTTGACCATCCAAAATCCAGCTTCAGACAGGTACCACGAAAATGGGGAGGAGGAAGTTTCAAGCGGATTGGCCTGTGGCGTCGTGCACCTCTTGTCGGAACAGTTTATTTGCCACTTCCAATGGGACAGATGGCTTGAAAAGTGCAGGAACGACATTTGGCTGGCCGTTGTTTCTGTAATGGAGGAGCTTGTTGCTCATTGCTGCGTGCCATTTCTTCGAGGAGGCGGATCACTTTTTTACGGAGGGTGGGAGTATAGTCGATGATAAATTCGCGATCAGCGTACCGCAGAATGCCATGGGTTGGGGATCGTTCAGCATAATCCTCAAGAATCAGGCAGTAGGCACCTAGCTGAATGACATGATTACTGTAGGGCGTCGTTGCGTTCTGAGTCGAAAGTTTGAGTTCGACCGGGACGAGTCGTTGGTCATCTAGCTTGACCACATAATCGGGCTTGCCTGCCAGTGGATATTGATCAGAGAAGAGCAGTGCGCCCTGCCCATCTGCGTCTTCATAGACCAGTTCACCTGTTGGCAAACCCAGAGTATGGTGTCGCTCTGCAATCAACCTTCGTCTCTGATAGAGGCGCTCGTTGCGCAACAGGATAATGATTGCAAGAGCAAATAGCAGCAAACCAAGCCCGGTAGGAAACAGAATGCTACCAATCATCGTCTATAATCCTCTAATCAATGACTCCGTTGTGACTCGATCAATGTGATGCAAGCATCAATGATGCTACCATTAGCACTATAGCCAGCACCGCGATAGCAATGATCACCAGTCTGATTGTTCGGCGCAGTTGATCGCTTACGCTCGATGTGGAGGCGCGTTCCTCGGCAATCTCTGCCACAGCCTGGGCGTGTTCATGATGTTGTTCCAGTCCTCGCTCAAACGCACCACGTCGTACCAGTAGTTGCTCAATGACTTGGTATTCAGGTAGCGTCGTGGCCTGGGGACCATGATCATGCTCCAATTCTACCATGCGAGCAAACAGCTCTTCCGTGTCAGCACTGACAAGTGGCTCGTATTGTTCATGCCACCAGACCAGTGGGCAGTACTCATATTCTGCAAGCTCACTTGCTGTGAAGATCCGTTGTGACTGGAGTAGCTTTTGTTGTTGTCGTGAATGTCGCTGTTGCTGCATGGTATAGCCTGGATGTTGTGACTTATTGTCCTAGAGGCAAAGAAAGCTTTTCTTATAGCCTTAAGGAAGATGATACTATGGATGCACACACCAAATCTTTTGCCTAGATTTGTGCTACGTAACTGTTGGCTAATTTAGCGATGCTGTTTCTGATCTTTGTTCAGGGATACCAGCCAAGCCCAGAGTATCGGCAACACTGGACATCGCTTGTATGACGAAGGCG
The DNA here is from genome assembly GCA_036501345.1 of Ktedonobacteraceae bacterium. Classification (GTDB taxonomy): domain Bacteria; phylum Chloroflexota; class Ktedonobacteria; order Ktedonobacterales; family Ktedonobacteraceae; genus DASYAN01. The sequence goes on along the minus strand of DASYAN010000248.1, from coordinate 6,457 downwards.
ATATGCTCATCTAGATCAACCTCGAGTTCGGCAGCTCCCTTGACTACATCCTCACGGTTCACGCCAGCAGCAAAGCCTTTCGACTTCATCTTCTTACGCACTGAGGACACTTCGAGCCCGAGAATACTCTTGTTGGGGCGAACCAGAGCTGTTGCTCCTGTCATCAAATGCCATTCAAGAAAGTTGGGCGATGTTCTTCCTGAACTCATAGTTTTGTTCAACCTCCCAGCTCAGTATAGCACATATCAAAACTATGCAGCACTCCGTTAAAGGGGTGCTGCGTGTTTTTTGCTCTTTGCCAGTAAGTGCTACTCAGTGACCACTTCGGTGGTACCTGCCAGCCCAAGCTGATCTGCGATGCTGCTCATGGCCTCAATGACCAGGGCAATATGCTCATCCAGGGCAACGCCCAGCTCCGCCGTGCCTTTTACCAGGTCATCGCGGTTCACCCCGGCGGCAAAACCTTTGGTCTTCATCTTTTTACGCACCGAAGCCACCTCTAATCCCGGTAGCGCCTTATTCTGGCGAACCAATGCAGTTGCAGTGACCATGCCAGTTATTTCGTCACACGCATAGAGCACCCGCGAGAGCAAGTCGGTACGTGGGTGGGTTTCTTGATTAAGGTCGTTATGGGCCAGAATGGCGTAAATAATCCGCTCGTCGTATTCACCCTCACGCAGCCAGTGCGCGGAAACCTGCGTATGTTCGCGCAGGTCGGGATACTCTTCGTAGTCGCAATCATGCAGCAAGCCGGTCATAGCCCATAATTCTTCGTCCTCGCTATATTTACGCGCATAGAAACGCATAGCGACTTCAACTGAGAGCATATGTTTCTGTAAACGTTCATTCTTGACATGGCTGATCATCAGTTGATAGGCATCATCTCGTGTAAGCACTGTTTTCGTGACTCCATTCCAGAATATATCCAGTGAAATTACCTTCAGTTAGCCAGTATAACACTCTTGTTGCTGGCCTCTGAAACTCTTCTTCGTGGAACTCCTGAATAAATTCACAGCGTCTGTTTTGTATCGCTTGTATCATTTTCCTGAAATTCTTCCTCCTCCCCTCACTTACACGGCCATGAAGCTGTAAATCAGCGTAAAAGCATCGTCGAAATCGCTGCTAAAAATAGCAGCCATAAAGAAACGGGTCAATTCCAGCAACAGGATGAGGAGGCTGGAACAGGGAATGGAAACGTATGATTGTTCTGTGCGCATCGCGAAAACCAGGATGCCATTAGTTTCTCCAGAGAAAAGAACGTTGGTTCCGCTTCACACGAGGACCAATCGTTGTTCTAGCTGAAAGAACAGCTCTCGAGAGTTTGAATTGAAATTCCCAAACTTATGAGTTTTTACACTTCTTAAAATAAAAAAAGGTTCGCACTGCTAGCATAAACTGATTAAGTGGGGGGGAGAAATGGCGGGCTGTGACCTCTGCCAACTTTAACCTCCCTCGGAACCATTTATAAGACAACCAGCCAGCAAGAGGAGTTGGAATACTGCATTCCAACTCCGAGAGAGTTTGAAGAGATTTGGTCGAACCTGTATTATAAATTTAGACAGGGCATGTAGCTGACTGATTTGAAATATGAGCAGTGTAGCGATTTGAATCAATCATCGCTTAACATTTAAAGCAAAAAGCGACATGTCAGGTCAATTACCAGCTGATCTTACGAAAGAAACGAGGAGATAATCATGCCAAACTACGCAACTATTCTGCCATCCGGCGGCTACCTCAATCCAGGGGAATCTGTGGTATCGGGCAACCAGAGTATTAAACTAATCTTACAGTCTGATGGCGATTTAACTCTCTATCAGAATGAAACTCTGATATGGGATACGGGCACTCATATCGCAACTTCACAACAACCCCCACAATGCAGGATGCAACAGGATGGGAATCTTGTGCTTTATGATGTCAATAACGTAGCGTATTGGGCTTCGGGCACGTATCAAGATTACAATTCAGTTCTTGTGGTCGAAGATGAAGGGAACGCTGTGGTTTTTCAACCAGTCTGGAGCGCTCTTCCGATGGTAGAGAAGAAGAAGAAGGGAGCGGGAGTCCTGCTCACACGATAATATACTAAGTCTCTCCACCACTTGCGCAATGGGAGGTACTCATCCCATTGCGCAAGTGGTAGAGGCTCCTGATTGCAGATAAGTCTCATGTTTCAGGTCAATTACCAATTGGTCTTATGAAAGAAACGAGAAGGTAATCATGCCAAATTATACAAGTGTTCTGCCACCCGGTGGCTATCTTGATGTAGGAAACCATGTGTTTTGAACTAACCCTGCTGAGCGATGGCCAATTAGTTCTTTATGATAATTGTGGTGACAAGAAGCAGACCAAGGATTCGAGCACTTCTGGCCCAGGTTCTTTCAAATGCATTATGCAATCTAATGGAAATCTCGTGATCTACGGCGCCAACAACCAACCGTATTGGGCTTTGGTCACGCAAGGACATCCCGATGCACATCTGACGGTCCAAGATGATGGGAAAGTTGTGATCTATCAACCAAGTCTGGCGCATGAATACGTCTGGACAGAAGACGGCGGCACCATAATATGCGAAGTCTCTCCACTACTTACGCAATGGGATGAGTCTATCCCGTTGCACAAGTTGACGCCCTACCGCGTGCGTCGCACGTTTCCGCCTCTTCTGGAGCGCCTCCCGCTGCTCGTAAACGTACCGAAACCCTGTGGACGATCTCCAGGACGACCCAAAGGTCGTCTTTCGGGGCATGCTCCGCGCAATCCTGCCGTCAAAAAGACCGCTTAACCCTCCTTTTCAATCATTTTCTTGTCTGTACGAGAGTTACTCTCGACTTTCGGTTACCTCCTCATGGTTAAAACGCAAGTTTAGAGTCTATCCGAATAACCCTGGGATCTGATAGAATGAAAGATGAAGAAACAAGAAAAGACAAAGAGAAGCCGACTGCAAACCCCAAATAACCGCATAACCACGGGATTTCGCATTTCTGATGAACTGTGGGCAGTGCTAGAGCTGTCGCTCCTGTCGTCAAATGCCATTCAAGAAAGTTGGGCGATGTGCTTCCAGAACTCATAGTTTTGTTCAACCTCCCGGCTCAGTATAGCACATATCAAAAGGGGATTATGTATTGAAACAGTAATAACTCCTCTCGTTTTCGCTAATCATATTTCCGGCTCTATATCTATCTCGCGCATTCTGGCATCGTGAACCTCATTTTCGGCCAAGAGCCCCTTTTTACTCCAAACATGTTCCCTGTCAAGGCGCCAGTTGACCGCTGTTATCTTCGCCTCTGTCATAGAAGCGATGCCCTGAGACGGTTCTTTGCGGAAAGCCGCTGAAGGATCGTGTGGCTGGACAACTACTCACAGTTAGCTATTGGAGGTATATACGTGATGAGATGAGCGCTTTACTGCAAGCCTGTGTAAGCGGTGGCTGACAGCCACCTGTTGGAGGGAATAAGAGGATGACAAAGGCTGGGTATCATGTCGATGAGGCCGATCTCGTACCTGATTGCAGACGTTCTAGGCAAAAAGGCAAAGTGTAATTATGTCTTCTCTGAAAAAGTCCCTCCCAACCGATGCTGGCAAGAGATGATCTTGCCTAAGCGATCGGCCGAAGTTCAACACGATAGCCTAAACGTGAGAGTTGGAGAACCAGATCGGTGCTTTCTCGCAGGCAGATGGTGAAAGCAGTGGAAGCAAGGGGTCTTATATGGTCCAGTCACACCCCGCTGGGATAAGGAAGTGTGTTACCGAATCTCCTTGAAAGAACAGGCCCCGCAGACATATCCCTTGTTGGGCACCATGCTGTAGCCGCCATGAGCACGAATAATCACCTTCCCGCATTCCGCACACGTCGTCGGCTCATAGCGAGGTGGGTCTTGGAGCTTCTCGAAATTGTACTCATTGGTTGCCATATCCACATAGTCCTCGGTGTCGAAGCTTTCACGGCACGTTTGGCAGGTTTGCCAGGTACCAGCATGACCCTCATGAGAGTGATAGGCACACAGCGTGTAGTGATCGTGATTGCGCCAACAGCTATTGCGAGCATACGAAAACATCACATACGTGTCGCTATCATCGCAGATCCAGTGGTCACAACACAGCGTTTTGGTCAATTTCCTGGTTTTCCCACACAGACCACAACGAGGCTTGGATTCCGTTTTGTGTGTCGTTTTTGCCATCGCCAACCTTCTCCATTGGAGAGCTTGTTGCTCTCCCACTCTCTCCCGTAGTGTGGCTCGCAGACTTTCTCCTTCTGGGGAAAGCTTCACTAGCGGGTTTTCTCATGTCTCATGTGTTTTTGATGAGCAGATCAACAGAAACAGAGGTCTTCTCCTCCCTTCTATTCTACCACATTCCCTCGTATCTTTTGTGGGTCTCACCCCCGGGCACAATTACAAGCTCCTTCATCGCTCCAAGCTAGACAGGTCCATCCTCCGAGATTGAGCCACTACCTATTGTTATTTATAGGACAAGAGCTGAATTTGGCGAATCAGTGAGCATCCCGATTTTGCTCATAATCCTCATCCAGTTTTCGCTTCCTACGGGAGAACGTGACTCCCTCAGGAAGCAACTCGACCATTGGCAGCTGTCTCTGGAGGTTCGGGTTCCTGCGATAGGCATCAATGTCCGTCTCCTGCGAGAGGAGGAGGCGGTCTCTGTCAGACTCCTTCTTCAAACTTCGCATCTTCTTTGCGCATCATTGGCGTATAAGTCAGACCGATCATGATACCTTCAGGGCTGAGGAGACGGGTCACGATCTGACCCCATGGCTCCTTCTTCACCGCTATCAGGAGCGTATAGCCTTTTGCTTGTAACTCTTCAGACGCTTCGGCAACGTCTTCTACATCAAATTCAAGCCAGGAGGTGGGAGTTGGCAGATCGGCAGGCCATTCGTTCACGCCAAAACATGACTGAGCTACCTGCGAAAGCGGCCACAGGGCAAATGTTCTGGCCCCCTGAAGATCTTCAGTGTGCAAGTACCCGTCAGCTTCTTCTTGAAAAGAGATGCCAAGGCTCTCTCGATAGAAAGCTGCGCTTTTCCGCATATCTGAGACGATTGGCCCGAATCCGACGACGAACAAGACCTTCATCATATTCTCCTTTTCCGAGACGGGTTCGCAGTATTGTTCCCATCATACTCTCGTACACGATTGGACAGTTCGATCCGTTGCAGGACAAAGAAGGTCTTTTACGCCATTTACGCCTTTGAGAAGAAGGATATCAGAAGAGAAGCGAGTTTGCCCAGGGACATCTATACCAGTGCTCACTCGTCGCCCCAAAACCTGGCCACTCTTTGCCTTATTTACCAATTGGCCCCATAGTATCTGCCAGGCAGTGCCCGCAAGCAGGAGGGTGAACGAAGGGCGAGCGGCTCGCCAACTTCTGCTCCTCGCTACCGCTTGGTCCAGATTGTCCCTTGCCTGATCCACAGAGGTCCCTTGTTCGCACGGGCAATGCGCAGCGGCGTGTGAGGGGAATAGATGACGAGTTCTCCCCGAAGCGTCGCCTTTCTGGCCGCTCCGCACGCCGGACACAGGCGTTTCTCTACTCCTGTCGCCCGGATCTGTGCCGACTGAAGCTCCACAATTGTTCCAGAAAAAGGACAGTTCTCCGCACTCCCTTTATCTTGAGGTTCCTCCACCTCAAGGCGAACGGGCTGTTGCTCGCCAACACGAGACTTCTGCCTCGCCGTCGCTTCGTCTGGTAGGGGTTGCATGCGTTCTTCTGGGATGGACTGAACCTGCTGCTCTCTCATAACATCCTGATGGTGATAGGAGACGAAACTCCCGCCCCTTTGCAAAAAATCTCTAACCCTTCAGCCTCGCCGTGCTGCCTCGATGGCGGCGATGTTGATCTTCTTCATCGTCATCATCGCCTCGAAGGCACGCCTGGCCTCATCGCCCCCAGCCGCAAGCGCATCGGTTAGCGCACGCGGGGTGATCTGCCAGGAGATGCCCCAACGGTCCTTGCACCAACCGCACGCGCTTTCCGTACCGCCATTGCCGACTATGGCGTTCCAGTAACGGTCCGTCTCTTCCTGATTGTCCGTCGCGATCTGAAAGGAAAAGGCCTCGCTGTGCCTGAACGTTGGGCCACCGTTGAGACCAAGACAGGGAATGTCAAGGACGGTGAACTCCACTGTCAGCACATCACTTTTCTTGCCGTCTGGATAGTCAGCGGGGGCCTTGTGAACAGCCGTTACTTCACTGTTGGGAAAGGTGGCAGCGTAGAAGCGTGCCGCCTCATGCGCGTCTTTGTCGAACCAGAGGCAGATCGTATTCTTTGGCATCATGTTCGTGTGCTCCGTGTGCTTGAAAGGGTTCTCATTAGGACAGTACCATCATTTGTTACCATTGAGGTCAGCAACGCTTTCCTCAAAGATCAGGATATTGCGAAAGGGATCGCAGAGCCAAAATCCTTTCGTCCCCCAGGCCGTCGCCTGGATCGGAGACCCAATAGC
>DASYAN010000247.1:0-6506 GCA_036501345.1 Ktedonobacteraceae bacterium | reverse complement strand
GATGTTGACAGCTATTTGCATCTTCATTGCACTATTTCTCCTTTTTCTTCATGGTTCCTTGACTCTTCTTCCACTAGCATAGCACATCCCTCTCTTCCCATCCAATTGGATCAGGGCAGCAAAGCTATTTCACAGGTGGATTATTTTTGACTTATCAATGCCTTTAAGATTACTCCAATAATACAAAGCGATAGCTTGATTTAAAAGACCAATATTGTAATCGCGTTTGTTTGCTGCTTTTGCTTTATCTGCTCCATAGTCTTTAAAGTTATCACTAAAAGGATACTCTTGAAATGCTTCAAACAATGCTACAGCATTATCACCAACTTTGAGAATTTCTTCAATGAGTTTCCCAGCTTCCTTTTGCCATTCAGTCTGGCTTTGCTTGAGTCCTTCAGCGTATTTTTCAATTCCACGTTTGTATTCCTCGCTAAAGGCCGCGAGCTTTCTCATTTCTAGCCCATCTGGGCGGCTACGGTCAACAGCGTTTATTCTTTCTAGCTTTCTTCTTGCAATCCTTCTTCTAGCTTTTCTTATTTTTGCTGCTGCTATTTTGTCCTCTGCGCTTCTGAGAGCGTCCATTGCAGCTGGACTAGGAATTACAGGTCCCTTGTCCATGATTTATTTCTCCTTATTTTTTCGCAATATTCCCTCGACCATCTTGTTCTCTTCAGCATTCCAGATCAGGCCTAATTCTTGGTCCGTCTTGCCAAAGAGAGAAGAGAGTTTCTGGCGATAGTAGGGGAAAGGCATGGACTGCCCTCGTTCCCAGCGGACCACGGTTTTGGTACTGACTCCCAGAGTCTCAGCAAGCTCGGCCTGGGTCCAGCCACGCTGTTTGCGCTCAGTTTTCAATGTTCCATTTTGTATCAAGAGAGAGGGTTTGACGTAATTCATAATCCTGTTCCTTTTCAACTGTAAGTACAGCTAGCCTCTGTCTTCGTCCGCTTTGTGATGGCCTTATTGGACATAGCTATTCTCTGCTCGCTTCCCTAGGCCGTGGCACGCATCAGGCCTCCAACACTAATTCCGATGACAGCTATGGCAACTCCTAGTGCCATCAAGATATTGATGATTGTACCAAGACCACCTATAAGAGTTGTCACAAATGCATCAGAGCAGTCAGCATTAGGGGTACTAGCGATCACTGTTGTCCAATGAGACAACATTGGTAGTGCAAACATTTCCCCTTTCCTTTCTGTACAAGCGTACATTGAGTTTTAATGAGACAATATCGCGGAAGCAAAGCTTAGCGATATCTAAAAAGTAAGGCCAACCGCAAGTGGGTACCTAAATGGTTGTGATTTCGCCGTATCAGATGTTTTCAGTACAAGAGGGACAACTTGAAGTCCACTTGCGATCGTCTGTACAATGTCTAGCATAACTGCTAGTTGCGGCTTTCGTCTACGTCTTTTTATAGCCTTTACTTAGTCTTTTGGTAGCCTTTTATTTGTCACCTGTCAAATTGGGGTCTAGCATGCCGTCTAGAAAACAGTGAATAAATCTTAAGCTAGTCTCTGCCCAAGCAAGATTGCTATTCAGCCTTTTTTGACAGCCTCAATGCTAGACCCTTAGCCAGTGATCAGGATCCGGATTTTTTAAGTGTAAACAGTCCTGCGAATGTATCGTATGTGCTTCCTGTATTAGTTACCGCCCAAGTTCCGTTGGCGCTTTGAGTACTCCCACTGAGAATTTGGAATTGGATTATAACTGGGTTACCTTTCTTATCGGGATTATCGGACTTGTCGGTGGTGGATATGGTGAATATTCTTTTCACTTCTGTAGCCGAGCCGTCGCTAATCGATCCTCCCCCAAGGGACATTCCGAGTCCTCCACCTTTACTTGTACTCACTGGCGTCGAGGTCGAGGCTACCGGAGTAGCAGAGAATGCTGTTGGGATGACTGCACCGTCTCCTTGAGTTGTGAATTTTAGCTTAAAGCTGGACAGCACTTTTCCGGCGTCGTTGTCCAATTGTCCTGAATAGCTACCATCCAAACTAACTTTGACAAGTTGTGAGTTTTTGAAGGTGCAATTAGGAGGAGTGCTATTTGCATTAGCAATGTGCATTCCTGAGGAGAAGATTGTTACCGCGGTTAAGATTGTGACAACGTTAAGAGAGATGAGAAGCAGGATGATCCGTTTTGCTGATGTTATTGTTAACATGCTGTCTTTGTCCTTTCTGTGAGAGAATGCCATCTACTTGATCCAAACCAGAGAGCATCCCTTATTAACCATCTGCGTCTAACACTGATGACTATCTGTTTAGATTGACGGGTCACAGGTAGTTTTGTCAGGTTGGCGAATGCATAACTTTGCCTACAGCAGTTTGTACAGACATTGAACTATCATGGCAAGTGGATCAACGAACATGCACATGAGTTCAATCTTTCTGGCAACTGCTGTCGGAGTGTATGCTTTCGGCCTATGTGTGAAATTTTCCACACTATCTAGCATACCTGGTAACAGTGGTTTTGGTCTACGACTTTTTATAGCCTTTTGGTAGCCTTTTATTGGTCACCTGTCAAACGCATGCTTGTTTGTGGTCTTACGCAATGTTATAAGCTGCGGCTCCAACGGCAGCGACAGCTCCTCCAGCCACCGTTCCTGCTTGGGCAATGGCTTTGGTAGCTCCTGTCCCCATCATTTTGGGTGCCCTCACCACAGCCATTAACACGATGATACGAGGCAGCTGAGCGAAGAAGATGTTCACGATCCCAAACTTATCGGCAGGAAGACTGGGGAAGCTTGGCACGACTAATGGCAGCGTCGTGAGAATAAAGAGCTGGACCCCCTGTACAAACAGCAAAGAGCAAAATCCTTTGAACCATTGAGCGACCACCTTTGGCCCTGTCCCTCCTGGCAAGGCCCAACAGGCTAACGCTACCGGACCTGTCAGAATATAGTAATTGATCAAGATCAGTCTCACAAAGATCTGTGTTGCCAGCATGATGGAAAAGATCAGCTCGACAAATTCTCCGATGTGCTTAAAAACATCCACTGCATCCCATATTCCCAGACCAAGTTTTATCAGACCTCCAATAAAGGGAATAGCGCCTGACATATCTGTTAAAAGCTTTGTTCCAAGGATCTTCATAAAATCATTCATTGCACATCCCCATTGGCTGATCGGGATCACGATTCCCCGATACGATAAGGGATCACTTTCTCCATCAAGGGTGTAGGTCAGATTTTGACCGTCAATCTGGGTTGTGGGATAGGGCAGATGCACATGCAAGAAGATGACGGCGGTATTGACGGAATTGGACAAGGTAATGAGCATACTAGCTAGTTGCCAACTAACTGCCAAAGCTATGATACTGAGGAGGAGGCGCCCAAACGCTTCCATGATGGCTGCACGCCCAAGGGTCCACGAGGCCCACAGCATCTGGTACCCGATTAAGAGTAAAACAGGAGTGAGTAACACATATCCCAACCCCAGCATCAGATTAAAGAGTGCCTGGATATTTGGTTGTGAAATCGTATCATCCAAATAGGTCACAGCAAGATGTCCAGAACCATGACCAACTCCCCCATCTCCTGACAACCAATCCGTTCTGAGCATTCCCTCATCTATGGTCCCTTCACTTGTGGCTGAATATCCAATATTTGAACAAGGAAAAAACCAATCCGAGCCCGAGGAGCAGAGTACCGAGTAGCTAGGTGGGAAAGCAGTACCCCACGGTGCAGTAGAATAAAAAATGGCATTTGATGGATTAGGAGCAGTAAAAGTAGGTAGCATCTCTGGGCTACCGGTAAAAGGAGTGCTGCCACTAAATATAAGCAAGGCGACTGCCTCACTGGCTGGGCAGTCCCAATGATTACTCGTATCACATACAGGTTTATCCTGAGTAGCATTAATCTCAAACGGATTGTTCAGCTTGACGTTGCTAGTCGGTATCTCCAAAGCCCCGCTAGGATTGTAAGCCGTGGGATTGAAGTAGAAGGTAACAGTGCCAGTGCCATTGTTTGAGGAGTTGATCACTGTACAACCAAATTTATCAAAAGGCTGTCCTGTCCCGCACATGGAATTACTACTTGTGCTTCCTTGGCCGCCACTGATGCACGTATTATTATAACAAGTTAGATCGTCTCCTCCTATTTGATCATGAATTGTACCACTATCATCGTTATGTGAAGCATTGTTACTGTAACAAGTGCTCTTATCCCCATCCAAACATGTGTTTTGATTACGAAGCTGTGAATTAAAGGCCAATGCATTAGAAGTAGTAGTAGGAGTGCTCGACGATAAACCGACCTGATTAGCTGAGACGTATTGACTAAAAGTTTGGAGTTCTTGAGTAAGATTATCATTTTCTATACACGAAATATCCCTATTGTAAAAGATAAAATCACTATCATTCCAACACATAGTATCCGTCTTGTCATCATTTTGATACGTGTTTTTACAATCACTCCCGAGTACATAATCGCCTTGGTCCGGCCCTGCTGGGGCCGGAGTACCAGGATCACCCCCACCATAGCAGCTATTGTTGCTAATGTTAGCAGGAAGAGTACAGTCGACTGATGTGCTCGGACTCGTATCCAGATGGTTCAAAGATGTAGAGGCAGAGGCAGAGTGGTGAAGAGTCACTGATGAGGAATGAGATGCTACTGCCGAAGCGCTTTTTTGTCCGAGGAGAGAAATACCACAAAGGCTTGCAAAGAGCAGCACTAATGCCAAGGCGGGGAAAGATTTTCGACGCTTTTTTCTCTTGTCTGCTAGCCTTCCACTCTGGTGAGATGCTTGCTGCTCCAGTCTCCTCGCATCACTCTGCAAAGAGCCTTGTGCGGGCTCTTTTCGTTCTGTTGTCCTCTCTGCTGGTAGACAATTCAAAAGTTTGACTGGTTGCTTTACGATCTTTCCGAGGTAGACTCTAACAGTATCTTTCATTGGTGTATCCCCTTCTGGAGAATGAGGTGAATAGGCTCTGCCTTTGACCTTGTGATGATAAAATCAAACTGTGTACACTTACTTGATCTCATTGCTGAAGTTTGCCACACAATCTAGCATACCTAATGACATCCGTTTTCGTCTACGTCTTTTTATAGCCTTTACTTAGTCTTTTGGTAGCCTTTTATTAGTCATCTGTCAAATTTGGGCCTGATTTGGGTATGGACTGACATATGATAGAGAGGTTACGCGATCGAAATTTGACACATTTGTGCTTGGGGATTCAACAACAGAGAGAGCCCCGGTTATGGTGCAACTGGGGCGAATGCGGACTGATTTTAGTTGTCAGTATGAACAACGTGAGTGAGTTGTGTAGGAAGGGTTTGTAGCGCTGTGCGGAAAAAATTGGGTTTTATAGGAAGTTGTGCAAGCTGATCGAGAGGAAGCCAGTCAAAGATTAGAGGCAGACCGGGTTCATCTTCACGCACAAAGGGTCCATGCTGCCAATAGAGATAGGAGTCTAGAGGTAGTTGCATCAAAAAGTAGAAGCCTAATTCATGATGAGGCATTGTATCGCTCTCAAAAAAATTCTCAAGGAGAAATACTGGACGCTCGATCGTGACAGATAAATTGAGTTCTTCCATCATCTCGCGCTGCAGGCCTTCGGAGGCGCTTTCACCTAACTCAGCCCGTCCACCTGGTAGGAACCAGAAGGTCTGGTATGGATCAGCGGTAGCTTTCTGAAATAGAACATGTCCATTGTGAATAGCGATGCCTCCGACCCGATAGGTAAACTTGACGCCACCCTGCTTGAATGTGATCATTGTGCGTTGCGTTTGTATATCCATGGAAATCCCTCAAAGTGTATCTAAATATGAAATAAGAGATAAATATGCATTAATCTCTTGAGAAGAAAAGTTAAAGGTCTCTAGTCAATGGCAGCCCTATATCCTGTATATGTTATGGCACTATTTTTTGTATGGACGGTAACGCGATGTAGAAGGTACAGCCTTCGCCCGAAATACCTGTACTCTCGGCCCAGATATAGCCATCCATCGCCTCGGTCCATTGACGACATAGATACAGGCCCAGGCCAGCTCCCCGCTGCATACTATTCAAGGTCTCGCTCAGACGCATAAACTTAGTAAAGAGACGCGACTGGTACTCTGGTGCGATACCCGGTCCCCAATCACGAACTTTGATGACTATGTATGGGCGCTCATCGGGAAGGATTATCGCTTGTTGAATGGCCTCAAAGCGCTGGCGCATTTCTTCGTAGTGCAATTCTTCTGCGCCAATGACAATCTTTGTCGATACCGATGTATATTTCAAGGCATTATTCAGCAAATTGAGTAGAATCTGGCGGAGCCGCAGACTATCTACCCAGACATTGAATTGCTCAGCAACATCAATTTCAACTCTCCGCTCCCCTTTGTTCATCATAGGGTGCAAGATTTCCACAATCGTTTGTACGGTATCCAGCAGGTTTACAGAGCAGGGCCTGAGTTCTAATTTATCTTGCTTGAGACGGCTAGCATCCATGATCGCACTGACAATCACAATGAGCTCTTCGCAGGAGCGGCGAGCATTGTCTAGGAAGTATGCTCTCATGTC
>DASYAN010000246.1:0-20847 GCA_036501345.1 Ktedonobacteraceae bacterium | reverse complement strand
CTCCTTGGGCCTGGAGCCGCCCCACCCACGGGCGCGATACCCAAAGGGCGCACGGTAAATCGGGCACCTACCTGTTAGCAATGAATTGCGTTAATGGGATACAACGGGCGCGATACCCAAAGGGCACACGGTAAATCGAGTCCCTACCACCCATGGCAATAAATTGCGTTAGATCACTATATCTAAAGCAGTTAATTATTTTACGTTGTTCAACGTGTAGCAAGTAGCACCACCTGCATCTCTGCGGGAAGAGAGTTTCGCGTCACGGTCAGCTTGGGCTGTGGATTTATCGCCTCGACTCCCATCTCCCGGCAAAATGTTGCCAGTGCTGGAGGTAACTCATCTGTTGCTGTACTATGGTAATGCATAGGAACAACAATACGTGGCTCTACTTGGCTGATAACCTCTGCCGCCTGTGTCGCATTGAGCGAATGCCCACCACCGATAGGAACAAAGAGAATATCGGCATCAGCCACCTCTTCTAGCTGTTCTTCGTGTAACGTATGACCCAGATCTCCCAGGTGGCAGATAGCTAAATCATCTATGTGGATAATATAAATCGTGTTACGGCCATATTCCTTCCCATGCTTATCATCATGGTAGGAGGCAACGCCTGTAATCAAAACATCATTTATCTCATACTCACCGGGACCACGTACAATACGTGGATTGCCACTCACTCCATTAGCGTTGTTATGGCCTGGATGGTTGTGGCTGATAGTGACAATAGAGGTGTTGAGTTTACCCAGCCGCGATGCATCGCCCTGTGAAGAAACTTCTTGAGGTGTAAATGGATCAGTAATCAAGACAATGTTCTTGCCTCGTAATTGAAAACAAGAGTGGCCGAGCCAGGAAATTTCCATAAAAATGTGCTTTCTTATATGAGATTGGGCGGGGACTGTTGTCCTCGCCCGCAATGTATTGTACCATAAGTGTATGCGGCCAACAAGGGGATAGTCCTTTTTGACATGCGACAAGAAGGATGTTTTTCCCACTGTATTCTTGTTCTTTCTTCCGAGAGATGTAGTCTTTGTTGCTATGTTCAGCTTCATTCGTTTATTCGATAGTAGAGTATTTTTAGCTTTCTGTCTTGAGTATGTTCTATTAAGTAAGTACGAGGTTCCATCTTATGCGTGTCTCAGTAATTGTTCCTGTGTATAATGAAGAGAACACAGTGGCTCAGGTCCTGGAGCTGCTTTCACGTGTCTCTCTGGATCTTGATGTAATTGTTGTGGATGATGCTTCAACGGATCGCACTTGGGAGATTCTGCAGCAGCTTCGCCAACAAGCTCCGTTTGATACCTATCGCTATGTGCGCCATGACCACAATCAAGGCAAAGGGGTTGGGTTGCGTACCGGCTTTGGGTTGGTAATTGGCGATCTGGTCACCGTGCAAGATGCCGATATGGAGTATGATCCGCAAGATTTGCCTGCTCTGGTTCATAAGTGGGAAGAAATGACCCGCGCTGGTCATCGTCAAGTAGCTGTTTATGGAGTGCGTGATCTCTCACACCAGAAGTTTACTACACGGTGGGGTAATCGTTTCCTGACCACGATTACGAATATCCTGTATGGTTGCCATATTCATGATATGGAAACTTGCTATAAATTGATACCAGCGAGTATCGCGCACGCTTTGCCTATGGAGGGGCGCCGTTTCGAGATCGAGCCAGAGATTACGGCCTGTATTCTGCGAGCTGGCTATCGCATTTTTGAGATGTCTATTAGCTATCAGCCACGCAAAGAAAAGAAATTACAGCCTTGGAAAGATGGTTGGCCTGCCTTGGCAATGCTCTTGCGCCGTCGTTTCAAAAAGCCACTTCTTCTGATGGAACTGACCCAGGTGAGCCAGACGCAGCCACAGAAAATCCATGTTTAGTGGAAATATGTTCACCGTGCTCTGCCAGGGTTAATTTGCTGGGACAAATCTTCTTTCTGCTGGCGATGCCCTCTGCGTTTATGCTGCACATGGCTGTGAGAAGGTCATGCGACCCAACTGTAGCTAGCGAGCAGCATAGTATGAATAACAAAGAAAATCACAGAAGGTATCATCAAGTAGTATAAAATACGACGATATTTACTCCATATCGCGAATAGGATAAAAATAGGAAATACAACGAGCAAAAAGCGTGGAACTGACAACAGCCCATCTTTTTGGCTTGGTTCGCAGAGTACAAATAGAATCGTTGTTAGGGAATAAACACGATAGTGGAGAGGTAGTAGCTTCCATCCCATTATAAGTGCTACCAGTGGTACAAGTGTAAAGACGGTATCAGTCAGGCTTACCACAGATCCCCCTGAAATAAATAGCTGAATAGCGGTAATGAACCCCACCCAGGGAAAAGCAAGAAAACGCTGCCCTATACGTGCTTGCCCAATAGTAAAAAGCCATGGGTTGCCAAGGACCCTCCATTGGTAGAGGATGTAGATCAGCAGTCCGGCAGGAATGAGGACTATAGAGAGGAAAGCATTGAGCTTTCGCCACCAGTTCTCTCGTGTTAGCAGAGTACGTAGCCCAAATCTTTGCACGAATAGCGCCAGGAAGGCAGCGATGAGTACGATACCCGTTGGGCGTGTCAGAGCAACTAATAAACCGCACAGTCCCGCAAGCCACCAGTCCAGCGGTTTTCCTCGGTGCAGAAAGAGGAAGGCGGCTAGCGTTAGGAGTAAGAAGAGTGACTCGCTATAGCCTATGAAAAAGAAGATGCCATAGAAAGCAAAGGCCAGATAGATCAAGGCATATTTTGCGACATTGTGACCGAAATCTTTGGATACCAAGTGGTGGAATAAGACCAGAGCACTATAGAAACAGGCATTAGCAATAATGAGTCCAGCTGCATAGTCAGCCATGACAGATCCACCTAAGAGAAATCCTACACCACGTATCAATAACGGAAAAAGTGGGAAGAAGGCTGTAAGCGGTGTCAGGGTATAGCCATCGTGAGCAATTGTTACATAATGAACGGCATCCCAGCGCCACCCGCTTAGCAAGAAACAAGTAAGAGTATAAGAGCACTTGAGTGGTCCACGAAACATCACAGGACTGCCTGGGGGAGTGATCGGCAAGAAAGTTACAGCAAGATATATAGACAAGAGGATGGCTAGACGGCTCAGCCCAAAAATCCAGGCCGCCTCTTTCCAAGCGGTTTTTGGCTTTAGCATCATTAAAAACCTCTGTTAACTCCTCAGCACCTTTTCTAAACTGTATTCAAAGTCAGAGGGGTCACAAAGGTAGGATACCTGATGAAAAAGTTTTTTTCCTAGGGGAAAAGGGGGACACTTTGATAGGAGAAAGAGAACGCTTTCTTAGTCTCTCTCCTAATCATGTGTCGTCTAGATTATCTCTAGTGGAGGTCTCCATCTCAATCAATGTATTCAGCAATAGCTCAATAGCTCTGCCCCTTTCTCGATAGAACTGACGCAGACTGATGCCTAGCCGAGCTGCAATCTGCTCATTATTCATATTGGCATGTGGCTTGAAGTAGCTGTAATCGAGAATATTATATAAGCGCCACACCACTGACATATCGGTTTGCATCTCATTGGGACGCAGCCTCTCAAATGCTTCACATAATATTTTGCGCACAATAAGTCCCTTTTGCAAGGGTAGATGTGGTGAAGGCTCGCTTTGTGCACGCATATACACCACATCAAGATCAATCAAGTGACTTTCTCCCAGCACTTTCGCATCATTAAGGTTTTCCAGTACTTTCTCAAGATGCTTCCCGGTAATCTGGGCAGATTTGATGTTGCAAGTGTTGCGCACAAATTTGCGAAAGAGAGCACTTTCACTCAATTCAGGCATTCGCCTCTGCTTGACCTCTTTGCGACGTGCCTCCTCTTTCAGGTCTTCCCGCTGCTCTGTATCCAAGGAAGCGTTCCATATATGTTCGAAGTGAGGCAAAAGATCTTCATGGGCTAGATCTTTTACATACTTGAGCATTGCCCGCTCAGAAGCATAGTCCTTATACCACTTCTCCTCGAAAAGCCAATAGCACACACGGTTGATGAAAAATGGATGGCGACCAGCAAGGTGCACTACCCTCTTGACCTCATCTTCAGTAAACTGACACTCGCTATTATGGGTAGGAGTTGTAATAAGCTGCTGTGTTTCCTTTTCCATCAGAGGCCCCAGGTGACAGAGACTAAAGATGTTGAAGAAGGGTGAACCAACGATGTCTGGGTGACAAAACTTATCCAAGGACGCGATAGACGCCGTTACATACGAGACTCTGCCACGATTAGCCTGTGCCCGCAGAAACGTAAAGAAGTTGGGATCAAACTGTGGGTTACGCGTGATAGTATCGAATGCGTCAAGTAGCAATACGGGATGAAATTTGGTCTCTTTGATCTCGTCGAGCAGGTCACTAAATCCGTCTGCGTTGCTCCTGGAAGGCATCTCTAGAGGAAGATGGTCCTTACACTGTACCACTAACTGAGTCGCAATGTGGTTAAAGAAGTCGTCTCTCGTCTTTTGAACAAACTCGCCAAGATCCACAAAGACGAGGATGTGCTTACTCAGGTCATACTCAGAGGCGTAGCGTTCTTGCATCTCTGGAAGTTGCATGCAGCATAAGATGGAAGATTTCCCTATTCTGCGCGTCCCGACAATAGAGATACACTGTTGATCGTTAATGCTAGCGTACAGACGTCTCAGTTCATGCGTACGACCAACGAACAATTTAGGATCACGGATTGCAGTCAAGTGACCATAGGGATTATGGCTGGGAATACTACTAGCAAGTGCCATTGGAGCCTCCTACTTAGCTAGAGTCTCAAGCGTACATAGGCATTTCTCTACAACATCAACGATGAGGGCATCCCAAGCTATACTCAGACCGATTGTTTCTCAAGGCTGTAGCGATTGGTGAAGGTCTCTCTCAGGATAGCCGGATGATTTATAATCGGGCTTCCTTTGGCTAGTATACAGTAAATGAAATGCTGAGTATAGCTAATGAACCACTATTCTAACAATGCTTAATAAATTTATCCATTCAGCATTATGAATGGATTTTCCAGCCTACATTTGCTTCCACTTGATGGCATCTCTCACATACAACAGCCTATTTTGCAGTATGCGATACAATTGCTTTTTGTACCCTAATCATAGAATCTATTCTCTGTCTATGGCTATCAGAACGTGCCAGAAATGTGCCAAAAATCACAAATCAATCATAGAAGTGATCATTAACCAGCCAACTATGGCACATTTCTGGCGCACTTGAGGCACTGCAGGAGCCGTTTGCCATGCTAAACTTAATGAATGTGGGAGTAGGTACTTGTACATTGAGGTGCACATGGATGAGTGCTGGTAGTGGGAGTCTAAAGTAGAATGGCAAGTAAAAGAGAGCTTCGATTAAATGGCCAAATATAGATCCTTTTCTGTCAGGGTGTACCAGGAACTTACAAACCACAAATATAAATTGGAGAATTAGTATGTCCACACCATTAGAAATCAGTCGTCTAAGAGAACTCAGACCAAGTAACCCTTTTCTGCAATGTGAGCTGGTTGAGGGACGAGATCCCAATGAGACAGCATTAGAGGTTCCATTGTTCGATTTTGCAAGTACAGAGTATCAGATTGGAGCTCGTCTTGTCTCAGTTCCAGCCAATCGAGCCTTCGCACGGCACACACATCCCAATGCACACCATTTCATCTATGTCGTCGAAGGAACTGGTATTATAGAGTATGATCATGAGATCTATAAACTTAATCCAAAGGAATGTTGTCTTGTCCGCAAAGGAATTACGCACAAGTTGGGAGCTGGCGATGAGGGACTACTTGCAATAGTTGTAAACACTCCCACATATGAAAATGGCGACCCGGCTCATGTTCACTACGCTGAAGAGGAAACTCTCGAGAGCGTGGAGGTTGGGTAATTCGCATTAAGGAGGAACTATCATGACCCGAATGAGCACCCAGTTTTCTACGGCGGATGTTCAAAACCTCAGAGAAGCCCTGAGACTTGGAATTGGAGTTGTAACAGAACTGTGGTTCCATCCAACAAAAGATTGGGTAACAAGCGTCCATGCTGCAGATATTGATGGCGATGGTGATATTGAAGTGCTCATCGGGTCACGAGACGGCTTTGTACGGGTCTTGACCAATAAAGGCAATCCTAAATGGCAAGTTGTTGAACAACCCCACGAATGGGTAGGGATAGTCAGGGGCATCAATAATACAGAAGCAAAAGATGCGACACGTGTAGTATCTGGGTCACGAAAAAGTCAGATATACGCATATAATGAGGTAGGAGATCTTTTATGGCAGTATTCGACTGTACAGGTTGTACGTAGTATCCGCGCCTATGACATCAATCATGATGGGAAAGATGAGATCATCATTGGGTCGGAAGATTGGTCTGTCTATATTTTATCGTCTACCACTGGTGAACTCCTGTGGAAATATGAAACCAAAGGTTGGGTGCGTGCCGTCTTTGCCTACGATATTGATGGTGATGGCGAGGTCGAAATTCTGGCAGCTTCAGGTGATAGATATTTGTATGTATTGGATAGTCAAGGGTGCTTGAAATGGAAGCATCATACCAGAAGCAAGGTTCATACCATTTTTGCAATAGATTTAGATAGCGATGGCGAGGTTGAAATCCTGCTTGCTTCAGATGCTAAAGATCTCTACGCTATAACACCCGATGGGCAAGAAAAGTGGTGCTTCCGCCCTGAAAATAGAATCCACTCGATCAATATCGTGGACTTAAACAAGGATGGATATCTCGAGGTCATCGCCGGGTCTGAGGATGAGCATATTTACTTTCTGAACGCTCAGGGGAAACTGATCTGGAAGCACTTTCTTGGAAAACGTATTTTCAGTGTTTATGGGATTGATTTGAACCGCGATGGCATCCAGGAAATTATTGTTGGAGCTGAGGATGATCTTGTCCATGTCTTGCGAGTAGAGTTGATCAATGGTTTATTGGACAAAATCTTGGATTGCTATCGGGCTCTTGGCTCTCCTTCACCAGATTGGTTAGATCTCTCCCCTACAGAACACATTCTTCTCCAAGATCTCGTAAGTGACTTGCTGGTACAAGCACAGCCGCTAACTATGGATCAGGCGAAACAGGCCATTGATAATGAGGACTACCTGCAGGCTTTATCTATCCTGTCGATGCTCAAAGAGCAACGCATTCAACAGCTCTGGCAGAAAGATGTGGGTTACATCCGTTCTATCTGTCTTGGAGAGAAAGTGGGCGATTCTGACCTGCAAATTCTGATTGGCACAGATACTGGCGATATTCGGGCTCTGGATTTCCAGGGGCGCATTCTCTGGTCATACCCACTTACTGACCGTATCAGATCGGTTCAGCTAGGAGATGTTGATTGTGATGGTATGGTTGAGGTTGTAGCTGCTTCTCTCGATGGATATGCTTATGCCTTAGATAAGACAGGAGAGGCCATCAAATGGCGGTCTGCTCTGCAAGCAGTAATTGAGAGTGTGTATGTCACCCATAGTAAAGCTCAAGCATATCCTGAGATCATTCTGGGGACCATCGATAAACAAATTCATATCTATGGAGAGCATCTCCAGCTTACAAATTCAATTAATACACCTCAGGGTATTCGTGTTGTCTGCAGCTATGATTTAAACGGTGATGGTATTGAGGAAATTGTTGCTGGAGCCATTGATGATAAGGTTTATGCCTATACCAGAAATGGCCAACTTCTTTGGTCATACCCTACCAGAGATCGTGTTCGAGCACTCCATATTGTCGATATCGACAATGATGGTCAGATTGAAGTTATCGTTGGATCGGAAGACCGCAATGTCTATGTTCTGAACAGTCAAGGCCGCTTAAAATGGCGCTACTCTATGCGTCATCGCGTTCTGGATATCGATGTAATTGATTTAGACCAGGATGGCCAGTTGGAATTGCTTGTTGGTGTTGGCAACGGGTTTGTCTATGTATTCAATGGATCTGGTGATTTGCTTTGGCACTATCAAGCTAATGATCGTATCCGAGCAGTTCGGGCTGCGGATCTCAATAAAGATGGTATAGTCGAAGTTGTAGTTGGGTCAGAAGACCGTCTGTATATGCTGCAAATGGTTGATCAGCAACAGTTGCAGCATTATATGGATATCTGCTGGCAAGCACTAACACGGCTGCATACCGTCAAGGAAGTGCTAAATGACCTGATACAACAGCCAGATCCTTATCTTCGTGCATTTACTATCACTAAGTGGGCCAATCATACGGAGCTTACAGATAAAGATTTTATTTTCTTCCAGCAGTTTTTCAACAACTCCTCGATCGAGGTAAGAATAGCGTTTGCATTACAGATTGCCCCGCTCTACCGGGCTAATCCTAGCCAGGCTCGTCGCTTGTTCGATCAGCTTACGACAGACCTGCAGGAAAAGGTTCGCTTTACCTTTATTGACCAGCTATCTGCTCTCACTAGAGTAGACTCTCAAGTGGGCTTCGAGTATCTCGATCGCTTCAGACGTAACGTAAACCGGCGGATCAAGCGTGCTGTCGTGCGGCAACTCGATCAACTAGCGGTCGCATACCCTGAGCAAGTGGCACGACTGTTCCTTGCAACTATTCAAGACCAGGATGATTGGGTATGCCAGGAATCGGCGCTCACAGCTGCTATCTATCTAGATACGCATACCGATAGGCTTCTGACAGGTTTGCGGTTGCTTATAACTCAAAGAACTCTGCCTTCCCTGCTTGAAATTATCATAGATTGTGCAAAAAAACCACTCGTACAAAACACCTGTAGTGCTTTTACAGGCCTGTTCTACCTCTTGCCAGCTGAAAATATGCTAGAGAAGCTAAAAGAGACTGTAGAGATACTGGATACGACCAGAGATCTTGCTTGGGGAGAGATTATATGGCAGGTCTATTCGGAGTTCTATCGCTTGCATCGTATGAGCACTACTGAAGAAATCGCCAGCTACAAATATATACCCTGCTATGACCAGCAAGAAGTCAAAGAAGCTCAATTTGAAGGTACACTAGGCGTGTTACAACGGTTAGGTGAAATTGCTGCTATCCTCAGAATGTATCAGAAACGCGAAGGGCTGGGAGACCGCATTGTCAGTCTTTTGGAAGCCACAGCTGACATTGACACTCTCCTTGCCGATATAGAACGTGGGCAATTCTGGTCAATTGTAGACCAGGATTACTTCACAGACTGGTGTATCCTTAAGCCGTTACTTATACGCTGGCGTACAATCGTGACAACTGAACTTAGTCGCCTACGAGGAAAGGCCAATCTCAAAGCTGAACTTAAAACGAAACATGTGCGACAAGAAGAGCGTAGTGGCGTAGTAGTAAGTGTGTCCAATGATGGACGTAGTCCAGCAGATAACGTTAGGATCAGGCTAAAGTCAGAAGAAACCTTTACTATCATTGGGGCCAGTATGTGCGTCTTTGAGACAGTTTCAACCCATGAACCAGTCCAGGTCGAGTTCACTATCAAGCCTCATACGTATCCTGTCCATCTGGCCTTTGAGATCACTTATGATGATGCCGAAGGGCGAGACAAGCTCTTACAGTTTGGAGACCGTCTGGAAATGAAGGCCAGCAAGCGTGCATTTAAGCACATCCCCAACCCTTATTCGGTAGGTATACCTATTCAGGACCCCACAATGTTTTATGGACGCAAGAAGCAACTTGTTTTTTTTAAAGAAAACCTCGCAGAATCCTTGGCAAATACTGTTATAGTGCTGTATGGGCAGCGGCGTTCAGGTAAGTCTAGTCTGCTCTATCAGTTAGTCAATACCAATATCTTGCAACCACACATTCCTATATATATTGATATGCAACATGAAACAATAGACCTTAGCACCAGCAAATTCCTTTACATTATTGCTCGTCACATTCATCGACATCTGAAGAAGCGTGGAATTATCATCACGTTACCTGACCAGGCGGAGTTCGATAAAGATGCCACTTTTACGCTGGATGTGTTCCTAGAAGACGCGGAAGATATACTGGGAGATCGCAAACTCGTGCTGCTCATCGACGAGTTCGAAGTTCTGGAACAGAAGGTAAAAGAGCAAGTCCTTAGCCAGGGTATCTTCGAATACCTGCGCAGTCTGATGCAGCATCGACGAGGAATCAATTTTCTCCTATCAGGCACTCATACCATTGAGCAACTGACAGCTGGATACTGGTCTGTCTTCTTCAATATCGCTCGCCACCGCCAACTTTCCAAACTAAGTGATGATGCGGCTGAACAGCTCATCAGCCGCCCTGTGAAAGACTATCTGGAATATGATCCTTTTGCAGTTGAAAAGATTCGTCTCTTGACAGGGGACCAGCCATACCTCATTCAGCTGATCTGCCGCTCATTGATCGAGCATTGTAATCACCACCATAAAAATTATGTTACTGTTAATGACGTCAACACCGTGCACAACGAAGTCATGGAGACTGGTAGCATTCACTTCAAATGGATTTGGGAACAGACCTCTCCAGAAGAACGCGCAGTTCTATCGATTATGGCTCAAGAAGGAGGAGAGGAAGGTCGTCACCTTTCTGCGTCCGATATTGAGGGCATCTGTCGTGATTACGGCATGTCTTGTGAACGTAAAATCGTAGGGCTGGCCTTGCAGAAACTAGCTCGGGCAGATATCATCGAAGAAATTGCAGAAGGTGGCCGCTTTAGAATATCAGTTGGACTTACACGGCGCTGGGTGCGTGAGGCTAAGCCATTGCGCAAGGTGATGCAAGAGGAAAATCTGCAAGCGCATTAGGGGGGAACATCCGTGAAAAAAGGACATTTACAAACCATGCATATTGCATTTCAACAGATTTGTGCTGGTGAGCGCCCGTGGACGGCGCTTGGGAATTTTATGAATTATTGGTATGCCTATGCAAAAGATCAGCGAGAAGCATTAATTGTCGATCCCCTTCCTGCATATGATGAACATTCTCTGTACCAGCACCAGTGGGCGGTATTTTGCGCTGCTGCTGTAGAGTGGTTTTGTCATACCTATATGGTTCCTTGCCCTTCATGGGTCCAGAACCCAAAATATACACTATCCGAACCCTGGTTTTTTCACCTCAGCGTGCATGCGAAAGCCAGACTCCGTCAAACAACACCAGAAGAGTTTCAACGGCGGAACGTATTTTGCGGGGATCGGTGTTTTGCCAATAAATGGGAGTTGGTTGAACACTTGAGACAGCGTCCAGCCTGACACACTTTAGTGCTTGCGTCCATATAGGTCACGTACGCATGTGGCTATACTCCACCAATATTATCGCAATTCTGTGAAAGAAAGTCTTGAACCAGAAAACATCCCTGGTAATCATGGTCCTCGATTTGGAGCCCTTGTGGTGTACCACGAAGCACTAAAAGCTCCTTGTCAGTGGGATCATGATTACTATCAAAAGAGATTTGCCCCGTAATTCCTTGAAAGGCTTGAGGACCACTAATCGTTGTAAGAGCTTGTTGTAAATCATCTGGTGTGATATTCATAGTACCAGGTGTAATATTCGCTGTACTCTGTCCTTGTTCGGCAATTTGCATCCCTTTTAGGAGAACGTTTAAGCCATCGTAAGTAAGCATGACAGGTGCATCTGCACGCGTGTAGCCGTAGGGATTGGACGGTGGTTTCGCTGATTGAAATGCCTGTGAGTACTCGCCTGGTAAGTCCTTGCCCTGTAAGTGCTGGTCGAAGAAGGGAGGAGTCTTGGCTGATGGCTTTATAACCTCCCACTCATCAGGAAAAGCTGTTGAAACGAAGTGAAACCGTGCGACATCTCCCGGCCTTTTTTGCAAGTTATCCACAATAGGATAGATAGAACTATCTGAAATGATCTTCAGTGGATCAGATGGAGGAAGCTCATAGATGGGAGCGAGAAGATTTTGGTAAATGTTAGCTTTATATGCCGCCATAAAAATAACATCAGGCTTCTTTTTCAATACATTTTTCATGATGGCCGATAATTCGCTTGGACTTCCTCCTGAATGAAATTGTTCCGTATCAAAGACCTGATAACCATTAGTATTAAACTGTGTAGTAAAGTCCTGTGCAAGGTTCTGACTGAATGGTTCTTGCTGATCCTCCAAGACAATCAGGCGTTGTTTTCGTTGTAACTGGCTCTGAGCATATTTAGCAAGCACTGGCGCTGCATTTTCATTGAGTGGAGTTGTGTGGAAAAAGTACTTTGAGATGCCAGTTAGGTTGTCACCAAGTGCTGTAGAGGAAAGTATTGGAATACGAGCCTTTGTAAAAATGGGTATGACATCGAGAGAACTTGTCGTTTTTGTCCACCCTAAAATTCCTACAATCGTTTTATCGTGCTGTGCAGCTTTTACAATCTGTTTGGCTATAGTTATACTATTGGTATCATTGCTACCCGACTTGGCAATTAGGAGACGAACTCTCAAACCTCCGGAGAGTGCAGCATTGTCGTTATACTCCTTTTGTGCAACGTATGCGCCTTGTAGCTGATCACGGCTGGCGGCATCAACAGGGCTATTAGGAAGTGGGACTCCTATGACAAAAGTGGCATAAGGTGTTCCAGAAGATAGAACACGCTGATCTTCTAAATAGATAAGTGTTTCTGCATCACTGCTATCTTCAGCGTGTGCTGATTCCCATGATGCCTTTGCACTACCAATATCACTATTTCGGAGCTGATTTGCTGCTTGCATCTTCAGCGCAATTCCAGGCCGTTGATCTCCGGCATCAAGGATATATCTTCCATCGCTCAGGCCTATACTTTCTCCACACTGATCAGGATAAACTCCAATTCCATCCGCAGGAAGTGGTGGAAGAGGTAGAGGTGTAGCTATTGTGGAGCACGAAGATCGAGGTACTATAGGATAAGGTAATATCCTATATATAATGAAACTAACGACAAGAATAACAAGAAGAAAACAGAGAGAAATAACCGTTTTAGAAATTTTATGCGGCTTTCGAAATTTAAAAGGGAATTGATGCCAAAATTTGAAAAAAGGAGGAGTTTGTGTAGTTAGTTCTGGAGGTTTAGGGGTATTTATCATGTTTTCTTTTGATACATCGGCTGGGCCTAGTGTTATGTACATTTTCCTAACTGGGAAGGGAGGAAGTTCTAGTGAGTTCTTACATCTATCACAGTATTGTTCGTCTGCTGCAATTTCAACTTTACATGTGTTGCAGCGGTGGAGATATTCTCGTTGGCTCATCTGTCTTCTATCAGCTTTGTTGAGTTAGTAAGATAGTATTCACCACTAACAAAGTACTGATTTCTCCTTTCTCAACTAAGACAAAAAATAAGAAGAAAAGATGCAAAATCAATTTTACAGTCATTCTTTGGCATAAGAAGTTTCCGTCAGTGCAAAATCAGCGTACTGTAAGCTTGGATCACAGGTGCCTTGCCAAGCTCAGTGAGTCGTATCTATTGCACTGACGGAGAAGTTTCTACTTTGTCGTGCCTAGTTGCCTAGCTCTTTCATGGGCCTCATCTGCACGTTGCTTGAGCCTGTTATATGCTTGTATCGCTAGATATTCAAATATCCCACTTATGCTCAAGAATGCATCGCCGTAGTCAGGTTTAATACGAACAGCGTCTTCATAGGCAGTCAGAGCATCCTCTAGACGTTTGAGACTAACCAGAGTATCACCCACCTCTTTGTAAAGGTCTGCATTCTGAGGCTCCAGACGAATAGCTTCTTTAAAAGCTGCTAGCGCATCTTCATAGCTTGTCAAATTAAAGAGAGCTTTACCCATGTTTTGCCAAGTACGAGTACGATGAGAGTCTAAGTGAATAGCATCCTTATAAGCTATGTATGCCTCCTCATACCTCTCCATATTAAAAAGAGCATCCCCTTTATTTGAATGATACTCAGTATTCTGGGTATCCAAACAGATAGCATCATTGTAAGCTGCCAATGCCTCTTCATAGCGCTTTAAATGAAAAAGAGCAGTACCTGTCTTCTCAAGCAAAGAGGGATTTTGGTTTTTGAAATCAATAGCTTTCTGGTAAGCATCCAATGCCTCCTCGTAATGACCTAAATTGTATAGATCATCACCTTTCCAAATATTAAGAAATGTGTTAATTACTTTCCGAACGCCCTTCGCAACGTCAACGAATGCCTCGTCATAGTCATAGTTAGGAGGGAGGCTAGGCCAACTTGTGACAGGCTTCCCACCTGTCGGCAAGACTTGTAGTTTACTAATAGGTTTGTCCTCCCAAAGCACCGGACGAAGAATGATGGGGATTACGTGAGCATGCCCTTTGTTATGGCGTTCTAGAGCTATTTTCATCTCTATGCCATAACAATAATCTGACGCTATAAAATCAGCGCTTATCAGTAAAAGAATAATATCTGCATTATTTAGATTTCTGTGTAGTACTGTAGCCCAGTCTGCCCCAGGTAATATTTCACGATCATACCATTCTGTGCTAATATGACTTCCATCTAAGCGCTTCAGATGTTTTGCTAACTTATCTCTGAGACTCTCGTCTTTGTGAGCATAGGCATAAAAAATCCTCACGCTTCTGGCTATCTGTACTACCATGACCAAAGCTCCTACAGCGGTCGCCTAAAAGACTGATCCTGTATAATCTGGCGTTAGTTCACTGGCTATGATGGTTCAAAGCCTCAGCAAATTATTGTGGCTTAGCAGCCTTTAAAGACTCAACAGTATTAGATGGATAGTATCATGTCGATATTCTCATGTCAACTATTCAAGCTCTTCGAGCAGGACTCTTCAAAAGTTAGAGAGGGGCGAAAAGGGCCTTTGTTTGCTATAATGGCAGATTCGAATATCTCCTCAATGCTAGTCAGGGATAACTTCGACACCTTCCGGAGCGAGAATCATGCGTAACGTCACGAACATGGCATTTATGAGTACAGTAATGGCTCACTTTATAGGCTATAAATGAGATTAAGAAGTACTTCTTATGGTAGAGAAAAAATTGGTAATGGGAATCTGAACTTTAATCTTGAGAGGAGAACAATGGGTATTGAGAGCGTCTTGATTATTGCTCTGGTGGCCTTCATCTTTGGTTTAATCCTGGGCGTTGTGCTAAGTCGTCCTCCTGTAGTACGTTACTAGTGGGTTAGCCCTCCGACATAAGGAGGGCTATCTGTTTGTAGACATTTTGCTCAGACGGGAAATGCTCTCAATAGCTAAACACTCGATGGGTTGAAATGTCTTGAAGATGGCGATTGCTTGCACTCGCCGTTAGTAAGTGCTATCATAACCTTAAACATTCTCCCAATTGTGGGTTCCTCCGTACCTTCTTTATTTGCTAATGGTTTGTCCTCTGCTTCATGAGTGGCAGAAGACCGTGATAGATACTTAAGGAGTAGAAATGAGCAAGTTTGATCCGCGTGATCCAAAATGGATTAAAGAATCCCATGAGTTTCTGGAGCCAAGGGGAATTATTCCAAACGTTGTTGAAACCACTCCGCGTGGCACTGTCGGCTGGGACCTCTTTTCACGTCTGCTGAAAGAGCGCATCATCTTTATCGGCACCCCTATTGATGACATGGTCGCAAATAGTATTGTTGGTCAGTTACTCTACCTCCAAAGCGAAGATGCAACCAAAGATATTAATATGTATATTAATTCTCCTGGTGGAAGCATCTATGCCGGTCTGGCGATCTATGACACTATCCAGTGGTTGCGCCCAGATGTTTCAACTGTGTGCATGGGCATGGCAATGAGTATGGGAGCAGTTCTGCTAGCTGCCGGGGCTAAGGAGAAGCGCTTTGCTCTGCCAAA
Source organism: Ktedonobacteraceae bacterium (assembly GCA_036501345.1). GTDB lineage: Bacteria > Chloroflexota > Ktedonobacteria > Ktedonobacterales > Ktedonobacteraceae > DASYAN01. Next base: position 5,159 of record DASYAN010000246.1, on the reverse strand, counting down.
CTCCACCATGCTGATCCACCAGCCGCTTGGTGGTGCTGAAGGTCAGGCAGCCGATATCGAAATCACTGCCCGCGAAATCCTGCGTTTGCGTCGTAGCCTGTATGAGATCCTTGCACATCATACCGGACAGACCACTGAGCGCATTCTGCAAGACTCTGACCGTAACTACTACCTCACGGCTCCGCAAGCAGTCGAGTATGGTCTGGTTGATGATATCCTCCAGCCTGAGAAAGAGGAAAAGCACTAACACGCATATCAGTGTTCATTTTGAGCACTGACATGGGTACATGTCTAAAGAAGTGTGTTTTGTAGGCTTTCGGTCAGCATATCACAGGAGCCAGATAGATTATTCCCTTGTTTCCCGATACAACTTGAGGGAGAGCAGGGGAGGGTCTATCTGGCTCTACCAAATTTTCGGTGGCCTGAAAAGGCTGTAGGAGGAAAAGCGCTTGACCAGCAAGCTGAAAGGCAGAACAATTCGCTGTATTCTCTTCGATCTTGGCAACACATTATGGACTCATGTAAATCAAGCCTCCTGGGATAAGGTAGAATACGCTGCAACTCAGCGAGCTATTGATTTTCTCTCTCAACACCTGGTACCGGAACAGCAATCGAAAGTGACAACGGTTACTCACGGTAAACAGTTACGAGCAGCAATACGTGCCAAAATCTTTGAACTCTCTCGCCTCCATCCAGGAGCAGAGCCTCACCCTTCCTTTGCCGTTCAAGAAGCCCTACTGGAATTTGGTCTCCCACGTTTGAGTCGTACTATCTGCCATGATTTTTTCGAAGCTCTACGCATTCCTACTATCGAGTCACGCGTTCTATTTGACGACACATGTTCAACTCTAGCAGCGTTGCAGCAGCGTGGGTTTCTTCTGGGAGTGGTGACCAATCGTCCGTGGGGCGGTAAACCTTTTCTGGAAGGCATGCGAAAGCTGGGCCTGCTTGAATATTTCAATCCTCATCATATTGCCATTTCTGCCGATTTAGGTGTGCGTAAGCCTAATCCGGCTATATTTTTACATGCCCTCAATGCTTTTGATGTTAAGCCGGAAGAAGCAGTAATGGTCGGTGACTCATTGCATGCAGATATTCTTGGGGCAAAAGAGCTAAACATGATTGCAGTCTGGAAGCCAAAGTTGCACTTTCGTGCCGAACTGCAAGCATTGCAGACAGTTGACGATGATGCTCTTCTTGCTTATGCTTTTGAGGCTGAAAACAAACGCTACCAATCGGCCCACAAATTCATCAAGCCTGATGTAATTATTGAGCATGTGCATGACTTGCTTGGTATCGTAGAGGGAGCTGGCAACCAGTGACACCTAGACTTCGCAAATGGTTGTTTGAGACGCTATATAAGAATCGCTATCTCTATCGCTTTGCGAGCACCATCCCTTTTGCTGGTCAGTGGCGTGTCTGGCAACGGCTGGTGCTACCACGTCTGCATGGACATGATGTATTAGAACTGGGCTGTGGACTGGGGGATCTCTTGGCTGATATGCTTGCCCAGGGCTACCATTGCCGGGCGGTTGAGCATTCTCCACAGATGGTTGCTGCCGCATGTGCTACGTTGCGCAAGCGCCAAGTGGGGCAGCCTACGTGGGTAATCCAGGGCTCTGCACAGAACCTTCCCTTCTCCGATGGCCCGTTTGATACTGTCGTGAGCACCTTTCCATCAGACTACATCTGTGATCCCAATACTATCGCAGAAGTTGCACGTGTCCTGCGCCCTGGTGGGCGTATCATCATCATCGAGAGTGCTAACTTGCTGCCCGTGGGATTCTTACAGCCATTGCTGGTATTGATACACATATTGGTGTATGGACCAGGCACACTCTTTAACTCGCGTAAACACCGCCAGCCCGAAGAACAGATATCTCCTACTAGCAAAACCAGGGACAATGCTGATACCGAGATAACATCAGAAGAGGTACCTGTTTCCAGGTTTGGTAGCCTTATTCCATTAGAGCGCTTTGGTCTGCAACGTAGATCAGAGTGCATACGTAGCCGACGCTGGGAAGTCTGTATGATGATTGGGGAGAAAACGGCAAAAACAGGATTTGAATATCCTCTTGCAGAGAAGTAAACCATGCAAACAGATATTGAGCACATAGCCAGTCGGTACTCTCGCCTTGCAGAAGCATTCACGCACATTCCAGAGGGTGCAAGACATCTGCAGCGTTTACAGGATCTCAATACCTCCTGGCAGAATATGCTTTGCATGAACATGCCACGATCGTATGCAGAGGTTATTGTTACAGAGGCACGCTCTGTGGTGCCTGCAAGTAATACCTTTGACATTATCTATGCTGGTGGTGGACTCAATGTTCTTAATGCGGCAGTAATGGCACAGCGTTATGGACTGCGCGTGCTCGTCTTTGATCGTTTCACTGTAGGCGCTGTCCATCGTGAATGGAACATTTCACATGAAGAGTTGCAAGAACTGCTCGATATTGGCCTACTTACCCCCAGCGAACTTGCATCGGTCATTCAACGTGAATATAGTGACGGGCTAGTGCGCTTTCATCCGGAAAGTATTCAAGTTTCTCCTACCGAGTTGCATTTGAAAGATGTTCTCAATGTTGCAATTGATGCTGAGAAGCTGACTGCGTTGTGTGTGAAGAAGATCCTGGCTCTATCTTCCAACAAGGGGGGAGCAAGCGTCATTTTGCATCATACGACATTTGTGCGAGGCTCCGTCCAGCCAGGACACGGCGTTACTGTCGATGTCGTTGAGTCCAGTGGGGAACGGCATAGCTATGGGGCACGCTTGCTGATTGACGGCATGGGAGCTACCTCGCCCATTGCCTGTCAGCTGAATAGCGGACAACCATTCTCACTAGTCTGTCCGACGGTAGGCACAGTTGCATGCGGCTACCGGAACGGTAGTGCCCTCGACGAGATCAATCCAGAGGCTGGTGAGGTGCTAGTTTCGACGGAAGATGCGCGTAATGGGCGGCAACTGATCTGGGAAGCTTTTCCCGGAGCAGGTGATCAGGTGGCAATCTATCTCTTCTACTATGCGCAAACAGGCGGCCAAATTGATCTGCTGCAACTATTCGATGATTTCTTCGCCTTACTCCCCAGCTATAAAGATACCAGCACAGTCGAAATCATCAAGCCTGTGTACGGCTTTATTCCGGCGGGATATAATATTTCCCTTCCCTGGCAACGCGAACGCAAGGTCTTGGCTTATGACCACGTTCTCTCATTGGGAGATGCAGCTGCCTTTCAATCACCACTAACCTTTTGCGGCTTCGGTTCCTATGTACGCAACCTGCGACGTATCACTACCCTTTTACATCAGACTCTCAAAAGCAACTGCCTGCGAGCTGAAGACCTCAATCGCATTCGGGCGTCCGAAGCCGTTCCCGCAGTAGCACGAGCCTTCAGCAAATTTATGATTGCTAAACCTGAAAATCCTCCCTGGCAAGTAAATGAGACTCTCAACGTCTTTTGTCGTGTCCTCCAGGACTTAGGTCCACAGGTCACCAACGATTTCTTTAAGGACCGCATAAGCTGGCGCGACTATACACGCATCGTTCTACACACACCTCACTATTATCCCAAAATCTATACCCTCGCACTCAGAACGCTGACCCCTGCCGAAATGATCGGTTGGATCACTGCTTGGCTCAGGCTCGGTCTGCAGTCCGTTCAATACAGACTCTATCGCTGCTTGAGATCATACATGCAATCACTATTTGGCAAATTGGTGGCGGCAGTTCTCGGTCGAATATTTCCACGTGCTGTTTTGTACCTGACGATATGGCATGAGTCAATGGAGCAGGTAGGACGTGGAAAGCATGCTAAGAGCAAGCGTAGCAAGCAAAATACGGCCAGTATGGTGCGAGCATGGGGATTGGGATACTGGCTGGGAAGGAAATGGCCTCATGGATGAACAATAGTAAGAGCACAATAGATATTAGGACTTCCCGCTTCTGTTGGCCGATTTGGAATAGACCACAGTTCCAGCACCGATAAGTCCGACATCATTGCCCAGCTCTGCCTCAACAATATGGACCGTTTCGAGAAAGCTAACGTTTTTGAAGAATATGTCTGTGTCTTTGCTTTCCCACATCTCTACTATACCCTAACAATATGAGGCGTACTGGCGTACTGGCGTGCAAGAAGCTGTCTTCTCTGCCTGTGTTTTTGTCCGTTCTGTCCTATCCAAGCTGTCCGCTTTTGGGACTAAGATGGCCGCTTTGTCCCTTGGAATGCAGGTACTCGTTGGGTAGTATTGTGATAGGCACTCGTTGGGAGTGTGGTATGAGAATTGTTTTGAATAGTTAACAATGAATAGTTAACAATGAACAGTTATGAGAAAAGGAGTGAAAAGGTATGAAAGATGAGACAGGAAAGAGAAAAAGAAGTCCATCTTCTGGTGAAAAAGAACCAAGCAAAAGGCGGCGGACAGAGAGGGGAGATCAACAACGGGCATCTTCTCCATCTTCTGCTGGTTCATTGGATGTTGCGCGAGCTGGTGTTACTGGGATGGATGGCCGCCCTAGAAGAGAAGGAGTTGTAGGCGGCGTCGCACATCTAAGTGAACGAGTTATAGCATCATGGGGAGAAAAACCACAGCAACTTAGTCCAGATGAGGCAAGCTCACGGATGAAAACTACAACACCTGAGATGCCGTCTGAATCGGCTGATTTCCAAGAAACCACTCATTCAGCAGAGAAAACAGACTCACTTGAGAAACCTACCAGCAAATTCAGAATCGGTCACATGAATAGTATCGAATCTATTCGCAATCTTCAATCTATCAATGGAATCACTATTGAAAATCTAGAAGCAAGGATGCGCCCAAGTTGCGATTCCGGAGCAGGATTTCTTGGCAGCAATGAATCACTAAGAGAGGTACTTATAAAAGATACTAAAACTGTAACAGAAATGGGATTAACTCATCAAGAAATGGCAGAGTTTCTACGCTTATTTAGCAAGGAACAAAAAGGGAGAAGCGAGCATAATGGTAAAGAATATTTCCGTTATTTTATACAATGGCGTGGATATCAGGTATCTCCATTCAGAGATGGAACAAATGCATCTGCAGATCATACAGTTATTAACCTAGAAAATGGCGCACGTATTGAATTTTCAGAACTACTACCGGAGATGATTGACCGTTATGGATTTTATGAGGGAAAGAC
>DASYAN010000245.1:0-9424 GCA_036501345.1 Ktedonobacteraceae bacterium | reverse complement strand
GATCTTTTTTCTGATTGCGAGTGTCGCACTGACCAGTATCTTCTCGATCATCACTTACGCCATCGGTCGCTATCTACTGCCATCGCGACTATACCATGCAACTATTCGGCGAGCCATTCGCCAGGGAGCACTCCTCTCGCTAGCCATCGTACTAAATCTGATCTTGCTGGCACTACATAGTGGGAGCATCTTCACAGGAACGATGATTGTTGGGGCAACAGCTGTGATAGAAATGCTAACTCTGACAAAGAAATAGCACAGATAGAACGTGTTTGATAAGAACAAGTCAGCATGACATGGAACCGACACGCTAATTCTTTGCCTTTTTCATCGAGCAACTCTCTATCCAATCATGACATGAGTGGATAAACTCGTTGGAGCAAACTTAGCAAACAGGACAGCGGTAGCGTCCTGCGCCCGCTTCAGCGGGCCGTATATTCCTGTAGGGACCCGCTTCAGCGCGTCCGTGGTGAGGTTGGGCTAGAGGCAACATCACACCTCGATTTAGTCAATAAGACCCTGATCTTGCGAGGATGGATAAAGAGATTCCAGAAAGGACTTGTTTGGGGATAGGATAACTCTCTCGTAGATCTCTTCTATAGGGAAGATGAAACCAATACTTTTTAGCTCTACCTTTTCACCATGCTTATATGCACGATATCTCCATTCTAATCCTTCTCTTGCAAATATCTCAACAAGCATCATCTCTTGATTAATTAAAACATACTCTTGAACTGATGGCCAGTTGATATAGCGAAGAAATTTTTCCCCTCTATCCCTTTTCTCGGTAGAAGAGGATAATACTTCTATTACTAATTTTGAGAATTCAGTGTAGGTTTTATTTTCTTCTATCTCCTTTTCACCACATGTTACCATTACATCTGGCAAGAAACATGCGTTATTTACCTTGAATGTCATTGCGATAAGAGATACACATGGACTACCTTTTAAATGATGATGTATTATTCCGTTAGTATTTGAGATGATTAAACTATGGTTCACTGAATCTCCGGCTAGCGCATACATGTGCCCGTCGATGTATTCGTATTTCTGGTCGAGATTCTCACGATCGAGGGCTAGGAAGTCCTCTACAGATAACCAATCGTCTCTTCACGCTACCATAATTCTCAATCCTCTCTTTAGAGCTGTTACGACTATTGTACTCTTTCGATATCGGCCAACTAATAGTATAGCATACCTATATGAAATATATTATTCATAAAATTCCATCACCTTTCTTTATTACTGGTTTGTCTTTTATACTTTTGAACTATTTCAAAAGGAGGAAGGGCAACTCTATCATAAATTTCTTCTACGGGAACAGTTAAACCGATACTCTGTAAGTCCACATTTTCACCTTGCTTAAACCATGTAGTTAGCCATTGCATACCTTGTCGCCTCTCTACCTGAACTAACATGTATTCATAGTTGATAAGGACATATTCTTGAATAGAAGGGCAATACGTATATTTAAGAAATTTTTCTCCTCTATCATCTTTTTCAGTAGAAGGAGATAACACTTCTATCACTAATTTCGGATGTTCTATGTATGTTGGATTTTCATCCTCCGCCAAATCTTTTTCATCACATGTTACCATTACATCAGGCAATGGACACCTATCCTCTAATTTGAGAGTCATTTCTGTAAAAACAAAACATGGGCTACCTTTCAGATGATTACCTAAAATGAGATGAAGGTTAGATATAAGCATCCCGTGGTGTTTAGAACCCCCTGCCATGGCTATCATACGACCATTTCTGTATTCGTATTTCTGATCTAAGGACTCACGATCTAGGGCGAGGAACTCCTCTACAGATAACCAATCGTCTCTCTGCGCCACCATAATTCTCAATCCTCTCTTTAGAGCTGTTACGACTATTGTACTCTTTCGATATCGACCTACTAATAGTATAACATACATGGTTGACCATATCCAAAGCCGTGGTAAGATAGGATTATGCACATACTCATCATCCGTCCAGGCGCTATCGGTGATACCCTGCTGACCTTTCCAGTTATCCAGGCACTCAAAGCACAGTATCATAACCCTCATGTCACATTCGTTGGCAATAGAGCTGTTTTACCGCTGATACTAGCATATGGTATTGCGGACGAGGTGTTTGATTACCAGGATGTACGTTGGGCAAAATTGTTCCTGGACACCAAGGATAAGGTTGTGCAAGATGAGGTATTACAACGTAGCGAACTGGCAATTTGCTGGCTGCGAGATCCCGAGGGTGTGGTGGAGCGCAATCTGCTAGCCGCCGGAGTCAAACGCGTGGTAGTAGCACCCGGTCGGCCTACAGATGGCGAACGTATCCATATCGTTACATATCTAGCACGAACAATTGGCCTGTCATGGCATGAGCATACATGGCATGATTATTTGCCATTACAGCAGAGACAGACGATTGAACAGTCATCAGAGTATAGCTCGACGAGCCTACCAAGTAAGCAGCCTGATTGTATTGCTCTTCATCCTGGTAGCGGAGGTGCTCATAAATGCTGGCCCGTGAAACATTTCGCCGCCGTCATTCAAGCTCTATGGCAGCACAACGTAGCGGTATTGCTGCTAGCAGGACCAGTTGAGCAAGAACGTCTGACCGAGCTATTGCGTTTACTGCCAACTCCTCCAAACCCAAACCTCTTGCGGACTCTGGTGGATGCGCCCTTATTAGATGTTGCGCACCAATTGCAACACAGTCAGCGCTACCTCGGCAACGACTCTGGGCTGACTCATCTGGCCGCTCTGCTTGGTATGCCCACCATAGCACTCTTTGGGCCCAGTGATCCGCTTATCTGGCAGCCAATTGGCCCCTCTGTGACAGTACTCTACGAGCCCATTTTAGAAAATTTGCGCGTTGAGACCGTTCTCTCCATACTCCATGCTAGCCAAGTATGAGGAGGAGCCCTCAGCATTCTTTATTCCAAGGGATAGTCAGTAGGATCAGGTGCTTCGTACTCTGATAGATGAACTTTTTTCACCTCTCCATTGACTCGCATGAATGATTTTCTCACACCTATAGGTAGTTGTTTCCAATCAATAAAGCCTACTGCTTCTGCACATTCAAAGAGTTCCCTTGTGAGATAGTGCTTCCGTGTTCTTTCTCCTAGTGGCTCCAAAGGAAGCTGTTCAACGGAGATAGGGCAATAGTGTGGATCTGTTACCGTTATCTCCCAGCGGATTGGTGTCTCCTTATCAACCACAATGCGATTTGCAATAATCCTTGCCCCATCGCCTAGCCTCACAGATTGAATCGTGTTAACTCTGGTAAGGCCCTTGGAAATGTTTCTGACAACAGACGTGGATTGGTCAAGCATGCTCATTCTCCTGATTTTAGACATATCTTTTATTGAGAGCCATGCTTAAACCCTGCAAAACTGCTTTCTTATGACTCTCACTGATACTAGGATAGCGAATGCGAGAGGTTTTTACTAGGACATCTAGGGAATAACTTTCCAGAAAAAGGGAACAACTTTGGGCCACTTCCCAGAAAAAGGGAACAACTTTGGGCCACTTAGGACAAGTCAGCCCGTGCAGCCTCCCAATTAGGGAATTCGCTATTACCCGTAAGAGGGATATCAACATGCCAGCAATCGCTTATAGCCAGATATGGCAATTTTCCTGCTAATTGTTTTACAGCCATAGCAGAATACACTATACTCATCCCTGCAATAAGTTGACAAATGGGGATATACCACTTGACGGAGGATGAATTTATGATCGGGGATTATCCTAACCTACCAGAAGCAGACAACCAGCTTATATCCCAGCAACCTCTTGTACTATCAGGATCTTCAGACAACACGCAAGATCCTTTTCTAGATGCACTGCGCCCTCTCCTTGATCCTGATATGCAGCAAACTTTCGCACAACAATCTCTCCTTGATCCTGATATGCAGCAGACTTTCGCACAACAATCTCTCCTTGATCCTGATATGCAGCAAACTTTCGCACAACAACCTCTCCTCGATCCACAGCACCCTCTCTTTGATCCCGATATGCAGCAAACTTTCGCACAACAACCTTTAGATAGACAACAGCCATTCTCGCAAGCATATTACTCGCAATTTGGCTACCCGTATGGAGGTTCTGCACATCCTGAGCATCTGGGCTACTATCGGCCTGCTCCACTGTTAGGGAACCCTTTCGTCAAGCTTGCCAATTTATGGCGCTCAGAACCTGCATATAGGGTGTTCTTCATTGCGCTGGCAACCGTACTGATCTCTGGCTTTATCTGTATGTTTCTCGTCAGCAATCTGTTCAAGCAGCCATCCTCACAGACACTAACAGCTGATAAAACGACGGAAATGAGCAACTCAACTCCTATGAATTTTCCCACACCGATGGTAACCCCTACACCAACACCTCTGCCCACACCTACTATCGAGCCAACAACACCTCCTGCACCACCTCCTTCACAGTTAACAGTGAATATTACCGGCATCCCATCTGTAGCAATCAATAATACAACCCAGGCTGTCAGTGTCACAACAAATGAACCGGGGGTAAGCGTAACATTATACGTGACCTATAGTAGTGCAAGTCCTTCTTCCTTCACGGGTACTTCAGAAACAACCAATCGCAATGGGCAGGTAACCCTTTCCTGGCCTGTCAAAATTCATTCCTCTAAGAGAACTTCTAGCGTGACTGCTCACGTGACGGTCTTTGCCGAAGATATAAATGGTCAAACCGCAGCATCCCAGACTGTCACAGTCCAGATTTTCGCATTCTGAACTGAGTGACGACTCCCCCCATGGCTAATTGAGAAGCTATTTTGAATAGGATTGTCCCTCGCAAATGACAGTTCTCCACCTTCCACAGGGACCGATTTAGCTCAGCGGCATTTGGCGTCGAATCGCTATCTAAAGCTAGTTGAGGGGATATAGTACTTTGGTCTAAAAATGTTGACTTATCCACACAGGTCCATAGTTATCCACACATATTGGCAGAAATTGTGGATAAGTTAAAAAATCTTCACCCAAATTACTACCTACTCCCAAAAGTCTCAACCAACTCCACACAACGACTCAATGGTAAATACTCTTGGCTAGTGTATGCTATTCCTAAATGCTGAGTGTCTGAGGGTAAAATTTTGAGCTTGAAATACTCTCTACATTATTTGACTTTATAGCAAAGATAGAAAGTAGTACATCTTTCTATTCACTTGACAGCTTGTGTGACAGAAACTTACACTTAATGTCCGATCTTGTTCGATAATAAATGGCCTTATCAAATCTTCCATTAACGTCTCTCCATAACGGGCAATGAGAGACAGATAGCTGCTTCTTCTGCGGCAAAATTTCATGATGGTGAGGGGTCGATATGAAAAAAAATCGCTGGGCTACTATATACAGGCTTCTCAAATGGAGTTTGCCTTTTTATGCATTCTTACTCTTTTCACTTATTGGCATTGGAGGAAGCATTGCGACAACCCATGGGATGAGTTCGCTTCGTTTTCCAACTCAGTTTCCGCATCCTTTTGATACACCGACTCCTACTCCCACCCCTACATCTACTCCTGTCACTGCTACATCGACACCCACCTATACGCCAACTCCTGTACCTACGCCCATTCCTACTCCTGTGCCAACAGCGGCACAACCACCAATAACTAGCCTACCTCCACAGATACAACCAACGCCAAGTGGTGCAATGTTCCCTATCCAGACAGTGGCGACAGTAACACCTGCAACGGCCACACCAACTAGCACTCCGGCAAGCGCAACTCCAGCCGCCTTTACCGCTACTGCTGGTAAGACTATGGCTACAAAGATAACACTTACTAATCAGCCACTGCAAAATGTAGGAGATGGAGAGAAGGTCCTTAGCACATTTATGCTGCCCTTGAGTGTCGGTGCTCCTTTGTTATTGGCCAGCGGAGGACTGCTCTGGCTTGTACGAAGAAGGCACTACAGACCAGCTCTCCAGAGAGTATCGCGAGATGCCCAAGCGTCTCTATGGCTGAGTAGCCGTGAACTTAACTCTGGCCCTGACCTTAATGCACTTCACTATGTAACAGGAGCATCTGGATCTTTTCCAGTACCAGCTAGACCTCAGGCGCCGTATGGGCCAATGCCAACCTCACAACTATCATTCACGCAACCGACATATACACCTATGGGACTACCTGCGATTACAACAGCTTTTCCACAACAAAGGCTCACTATGTCGTCATCAAACAAGGCAGATCGTTATCTACCCGAGGACGATTTTCTGCCATTACCTATGGGTGTTCTCAACCCGCCTCTTCAGCTAATCGAAGCGAGAGAGTCAAACAAGCATATGCAACTATTCCCACTTGCAGTTCCTCCAAGAGCATTGATAGATACTCCTATCTCATCCATATCCTCTCCATCGCTGATGCCACCTGTTGTATCGTTGCCAATTCGGCCACCTTCGACCAAAGAAGATTTGCTGTTAGGGGAAGTGATGCGACAAGCTCAAATGGGCCTTTTTGTCGTGTTAGGACGTGAGAAGCGCTTAACCAATCCACATACTAATCACTAGTACATCTTGCTATTCACTTGACAGCTTATACTATAAAAACTTACACTTACTCTCAATATTGCCTGACAATATATCGCCTTAGCAAGTCTTCCACTCCGCATCTCCATAGCAGGAAACGAGAGATAGATACCTACCTCTTTTGCGGCGAAGCTCTATGGTATTAGGAGATCAATATCCGTGAAGAAAAATATGTGGCCCACTGTACACAAACTTCTCAAAATGGGCTTGCCTGCTTACGCACTCTTACTCTTTTCATTGAGTGGCATCTCAAGCATAGCGATAACCCACGCTGTTAATGCTGGATGTTTCCCATTCTGCACAGCGACTCCTACTTTTACACCCACATCCACTCCTAATCCTACACCCACTCCTAATCCTACACCCGCTCCCACACAACCACCGACCGCTACGCCAGTTCCAAAGCCACAACCAACAACTTTTGTGCCCCCTGTCGCACCTGTGACGACGGATACTCCTACTCCTGCCGCACCAACAAGCACGCCAGTAACCGCGACTGCCACTCCAGTTCCTGCTACTCCAAGCACGACAACGACAACAGCTACCACGCAGGGCGATCAGCAGCCGCAAAAGACAGGAGATAATGGCATTAATGTATTGATGCTGTCCCTGGGTGTTGGTACTCCTTTAGTATTGGTCAGTGGAGGAATGTTCTTGCTTCTGTGGAGGAGACGATCGAAGCAGCATCAGCCAGCAGTACAGGGGATGTTTGGAAATGCTCAGGCTTCTCCCTGGATGAATAACTATGAAATGCCGACTTCCCCCCATATGTCTCAATATGCACCACCTAACGCCTTAGCACCTGGAATGTCAGGAGCATTCCCTATGCTTGGTAATACTCAGGCGATGCCATTCCCACAACCTGCATCAGCACCAGCATACACCCCCAGTGATCTGCGCCCGATGACAGCGGCTTTCCCGCGACAAATGCTTATGGGCACGAATAATGGAAACAGCTCTGCACAAAACGGTGACTTGCAGCCATTGCCAATGGACGCATTCAGCCTGTCTCCCCAATCAAACGGAGCTGGAGTCTCACACATAGATGGGCAAACACCGTTCCCTCCTGCTCAGCCAACACCATTGCTGGATACTGCTACTCCATTTATGCCATCTTCACTACCAGAATGGATGAATACGCCTATTCCATCTACTCCATCCCTACTACCAGAATGGATGAATACTCCTATCCCATCTATATCATCCCCACTACTAGAAGGAATGAATACGCCTATTCCATCTACTCCATCCCTACTACCAGAATGGATGAATGCTCCTATCCCATCTATATCATCCCCACTACCAGTAGCAACAGTTACATCACCGACAATGCAACCACCTTCACTTAAAGAAGATCCAATGCTAGAAGAGGTAATGCGGCAAGCCCAAATGGGCCTTTTTGTCCTGTCAGGGCGTTAGAAGAAGCCTGGAAGAGCTTCCCAGCCCTCGTATTTTAATCATTTGTCATCTCAAGTTCTAGGTCTTGTGCCGAGAGAGCTTCTTCTACTAGTTGTAGGAGCCTATCCAGGTCAAAAGGTTTTCGGATGTATTTAAGCTGGTGCCTAGTGAGATCTTCCCTGAATATACTTGCACTCATGAGCACTACTGGTGTCTTTTCATGTTCTTTTATCCTGCGAATGCAGTCAAAAAGTTCGAGGCCATTCATACCGGGGAGTTTATAGTCCAGTAGAAACAACTTAGGTCTGGCTGTTTGAAGTATGTCGAGGGCTTTTTCACCATCTTCAGCCAGAAATACCTGATGAACGGTCTCTTCTTGAAAGACCTCTCCGAGGGTGTCTCTAATGCCAGCGTCATCCTCAACAATGAGAATGCTCTTCACTCTATCAGCATGACTATCTTCTTGTCGTGGACTCCAAGGATCATTCATCTCTATGGTGGGTGCCCTTTCAAGTAGTGTCTGGGACATAAAGGCCTCTTCCTAGCTTCTAGCGCTCTGTTTTGTACTCGGCTCTTCTCCCTAAATGATACTGTTGGCGAATTGGTTTCCCAAGCTCAAATCAGGAATACTTTGTTCTTTCTTGCAAGCTCGATGGATGATTTCGCCAACAGTATCCTAAATGGTTGTATACATTGCACATTAGTGATGGATAATGGTTATACATAAGTGCGAGACCTGGGAATATTTATCGCCAGGCTTGTGTCTTCTACAATTTTAAGTATAGATGCACGGGTGATTTCTATCATCGCACTGGAGGATTATTGCTACCACGGTGGTATCATTACCACTTTTGTGGGGGTAGAATTTTGGGGTAGGTGGCATTGTGGATACCATCTGGGAAGGTAAACCTGTCACTAATAGGCCACGCTCAACGGACGCGCTAAAGCGGGTCCCTACACTTTCTGGTGCTGAAGCACTTCCTGCTCAACCGACCAAAAAGGCTTTAGCCCCTGAGAACGTAGGGACCCGCTGATGATATTTGACTTTTTGATCCGGCAACTAGTAAGCAGGACAGCGGTAGCGTCCTGCGCCCGCTTCAGCGGGCCATATAACGTGGTAGGGACCCGCTTCAGCGCGTCCGTTGTCCCCCACCATACATCGCCGGATTAATTTGTCAAACATCATCAGCGCGTCCGTTTTATGCGGAGGTGTTGACAATCATGTCTGTTGCTACCGTCCCTGCAGATAGTTGAGATACTGCTCAGGGCTCATCAAGCTATCCAGCTGGGCAGGATTTTCCAGTTTCATCACTAACATCCAGCCTTTGTCATAAGGATCATCGTTAATGTATTCGGGATGCTCCTTGAGTTCCTCGTTGGCCTTGATAATTTCGCCAGCAACAGGAGAAACAAGCTCAGATGTCGCCTTGACCGATTCGATATCGCCAAATTTCTCCTCATGGGCGATCTGTTGGCCGCTCTCCCAAGGCAGTTCG
>DASYAN010000244.1:0-15684 GCA_036501345.1 Ktedonobacteraceae bacterium | reverse complement strand
TTATTCCTTGTTACGCGCTCAGACAGCAATTGGGCCTTCGTGTGTCGAGTAATCCGGAGGAGTATGCCAATGATCTGCTCGTTTCCAACAGGCAAAAGCATAACGGCATGAGTTGGAGTCCATCAGGGTCGCACAGTTTGGCAATCCTGACCAGCCTTCGTCGCAATGACGAGCACATGCAGTGGTTGCTCCACCACGATATCCGCTTCCAATTCGATGCTGCTGCTCAAAAGCCTGCTGCCTGAATCTGGCTCTTGGGGCCTGCAATTTCACAGGTCGAATCTTTTCCTCCTGCACCACTCATCGCTAGCTCTGGGGATGGCGCTAGAATCTCGATTTTAACTTGTTTTGTATCTATCTGTCCTGTTTGCTCAGTGGTTAACACCGTATGAATCCTTATAAGGCCACGTTTTCTTGCGTCCCTTACTGCAAAACGTAGGTCTTCCCAGATACCGTATCCTTCTCTAAGGGTGCCGCTTTTTGTGACTGAGAATTGAGCTTGAAATCCTTGCTTTGGAAAGCCAACCCTTAGCCAAAGATACAGTACCGTTCCTCTCCTAGCCTAATTAGGATGTTTGGTGAAAACTTAAAATTCATTCTTCTATCGGTCATGGTAATTCTCGCATTGTAGTCGCCGTTAAGTAACTGTTTCTAAAATACAGATATGAGAATAGTATACCATGAGGAATGTCGAATTCTATCATTTTCTAGGTTTATTTGCCAAAAAGCATGCTTTGAAGCAATGAGCCTTAAGGAGAACTGACAATAGGCTCACACTACTGTAGAATATATAGTAGTGTGAGCCTATTGCGGTAATATAATATTAGAGGGATCAAGGATCATTGGTTGCTTCAGGCCGAGACAGAAGATGCTGCAGTGCTGAACTGATTAGCTGGACGGGGCAGGCCGAGATTCTCCCGCAGGGTCCGGCCTTCGTACTCGGTTCGGAACAGGCCTCGACGTTGTAACACGGGAATGACCAATTCTACGAAATCATCCAGCCCACCGGGTAAATAGGGTGGCATGATGTTGAAGCCATCGGCTGCGTCATTGATGAACCAGTTCTCTAACTGATCAGTGATCTGTTCGGGGGTACCCCAGATCGTTCGATGGCCGCGTGCGCTCGCAATCGCCAAATATACATCTCGGATGGTCAGATTCTCTCTTCCGGCAAGCTCGGTCACCAGCTTCAAGCGGCTCTTATTGCCATTGGTCTCTGGTAGGTCTGGTAGTGGACCATCTAGCGGGTAACCAGACAGGTCCGCTCCTCCAACGAGTCCTGAGAGTAGCGCCAATCCCACTTGTGGATGGATCAGTTCCTGTAGTTGATTATACTTCTGCTTAGCCTCCTCTTCGGTCTTGCCAATTACTGGAAATATACCCGGCATGATCTTGAGGTGATCGGGGGATCGTCCGTATTTTGCCAACTTTCCTTTGATGTCCGCGTAGAAGTTTTGTGCATCCCTGAGGGTCTGTTGAGCAGTGAATATTACTTCTGCTGTTTGAGCGGCAAATTCTCTGCCATCATCGGATGCGCCAGCTTGAATAATCACCGGGTAGCCCTGTGGTGGGCGGGCCACGTTGAGTGGTCCTCGCACTGAGAAATGTTTGCCCTTATGATTGAGAATGTGCAGCTTGTCGGGATCGACATAGACGCCCGATGCTTTATCGCGCACAAATGCATCGTCATCCCAACTATCCCATAACCCGGTCACGATCTGCACAAACTCATGGGCTCGCTCATAGCGTAATGCATGTTCCATATGCTGCTCACGGTTGAAATTCTTGGCTTCGGCTTCCGTCGCAGAGGTCACCACATTCCATCCTGCACGGCCATTGCTGAGATAGTCTAGTGAGGCAAACTTACGGGCGATATGATAGGGCTCGTTGTAGGTGGTTGAGGCTGTTGCTGCCAAACCGATATGTTCTGTTACTGCCGATAGGGCGGACAGCAGTGTGAGGGGTTCGAAGTGGACTATTTGGCCTGATCGGCTCAATGCTTCACGTTCTCTACCTCGCTCTCGAACGGCCACACCGTCTGCCAGGAAGACCATGTCAAACTTGGCACGTTCGGCTGTTTGTGCCACTTGCTTGTAATGGGCAAAATCTAGACCTCCGTCGGCCTGTGAGCCAGGATGTCTCCATGCTGCGACGTGATGACCGTTACTTTGCAAAAAGGCTCCCAGTCTCAATTGTCCTTTTTTGGTGCTCATGTTTATCTCCTTCTGTTAAACTCCAAATGAATAAACACTATCTATCAGAAATGGAGCGATCTTGCTCCATTGCAAGCTGTGGAGTATGGTCATACTAGGCTTCATTGCGTCCCCCATTGAACAATACCATAGCTTTATCTATTCTGTAAGGTTATTATTATCATTAAAATTTATCATATATATGTATAAAGTTGACATAGTAAGTCAATTATGTCAACTTTATACATATTGATAACTAAAATTAATTGCATTAATAACCTTACAGAATGGGTAAAGCTTATGTTATCTTTGATTAGAAAGCATGTGATGAGGGATCAAGAGAACTTACATTGAGGTACTTGACGCCTTGTCAGTTTTTGCAAGCATCATGTCTAGAGTAGAAAATCTTTAGCTTATGAGAACAGAGGGAGATTTCATCATGAGTTTAGAGCAAGTAAAGTTCCGCAAAGCATTGAGCCATTTTGCCTCAGGAGTGACTGTCATTACGACCCAGCATTTAGGTCAGTATCACGGTACGACTGTTAGCTCCTTTTGTTCGTTATCCTTAAAGCCAGCTCTCGTGCTCGTCTGCCTTGATCTCAAGTCGACTAGCCATGATTTGGTTGCAGAAAGTGGGATATTTGGTGTGAACATTTTAGCGGAGCAAGATGAGTGGATATCAAGTCACTTTGCTCGGCGCACTCCCGACAAGTTTTCTGATGTTTCCTATCATCTGGGTCAGGTTGGTGTACCATTGTTGGATAATGCACTTGCCACGCTCGAATGCCATGTGAGTTCACGCTATCCTGGTGGGGATCATTCGATCTTTATCGGGGAAGTTATCTCTACCAGTGTTGAGTCAGATAGAGAGCCTCTCCTCTATTTTCGTAGCAAATACAGCAGGCTCGAAATCAGTCCGGTTAATCTGGCTGTGGGCTCATGAGCCCACAGCCACTTCTCCAAATTTAGGGCTGATGCACATCGCTTGCTTGGACCTCTTGCTCCATTGCTGCACTCTGGAAAATTTGTGTTGGGAAGAATGCCGAGTACTATCCTCATTGACAATGACTATTAGGGTACCCTAATATTAGGATATGCTAACAAGAAGGAATCTCTCCCGAGGAAATGATACAGATATGCTTTAAACAACGGATATCGTGTGAGAAGATTGAATGAACGGAAGCGTCATTATGTGTTGTGTTAAGGAGAGAGAGAAATAGTCGATGAGGAAAAAGTAATGAGTGTTCTAGATGTAGTGAAGTGTGCCAATCTCTTTGAGGTTATCAAGAACCGACGCAGTACTGGAAGAATGACCGCGGTGCAACCAACCCGCGAGCAGATTGAATGCCTCCTGGAATCTGCTACCTATGCTCCTAATCACCATAAGGTCGAACCCTGGAAATTCTTTGTGCTGACAGGTAATGCTCGTGAGGAACTGGGGATAGTGATGGCTGAAGCTCTGGCGGCCCGGTTAGAAGAAACAGCGAGTGACAAAGCGCAGTCAATGCTTAAGAAAGAGCGTGGGAAGCCACTGCGAGCCCCTGTCATCATTGCGGTTGCCGTCGAGCAAGCTCACCAGCCATGGGAACTAGAGATTGAGAACATGGAAGCTGTTGCTGCTGCTGTCCAGAATATGTTGCTAACTGCCGAAGCCATGGGACTGGCAAGCATGTGGCGGACGGGAGATGCTGCCTATGATCCCCATGTCAAGGCGTGGTTTGGACTGTCTCCAGATGATCACCTAGTGGCTTTCGTGTATCTCGGTTTTGCAGCAGTTCCGAACGTACAGCGTATTCCAACCCATTTTGCATCGAAAACGCAGTGGCTGGGTTGGGACCAATAAATTTGTAAGGAGAGACAAACCATAATGAAAGAAGCTATCCAAACAGCACTCAACCAGCAAATCAAGGCAGAACTCTATTCTGCCTATTTCTACCTTTCTGCATCAGGCTATTTTGAGTCATGTAATCTATCTGGTTTCGCCCACTGGACGCGATTGCAGAGCCAGGAGGAAGTGAAGCATGCTATGAAATTCTTCGACTTTATTCTGGACCGTGGTAGCGAAGTGGTCTTACAGGCCATTGATCAGCCCCCCGCAAGCTTCCAGTCTCCTCTTGATGCCTTTACCCAGGCTTTGCAGAACGAGCAACATGTGACGTCCCTGATCCATCGCCTCTATGGACTCACAGTCCAGGAGCAGGACTATCCAGCCCAGGTCCTGCTGCAATGGTTTATCAGTGAGCAAGTGGAAGAAGAGAAAGAAGCCACCAGAATTGTCCAGGAACTCAAAATGGCTGGTGACAATTCGAGTACCTTGCTCCTATTGAACAACACATTGAGCACACGGCGTGAGGCTGTTGTGCCTCCGACACAAGGCAATGCCACCGTGTGATTATGGCTCTCGGAGCGTCAGGTTGCAGGAAGGTAATAAGGCTCACATTCCTTCTTGCATCCCCACCCGCTTGGGAAATCACTCCTCTTCTCGCTTCACAAATACTGGATCGAGAATATTGCTCGGCACCACATTACTTAATTGTGCTCCTCGCTTTCTCCGTGGAAGCGATTTCGCAGGAATAGTTTGCATAGTCTTAACTTCCTTATCTATAAGTCCTACTGTTGAGTGAGCTGCATTGACTCATTGTGATACATCCTATAGACTCAAGCATCAGAAGAGTTTCTTGATCACATCTATCTCCTGCCTTGTCTTATTGGGCAGTCACCGAGTGGCTGTGTTGTAAAAAGAAATCTGGAGGAGTCAGCAGATCGTATGTCTACATATCAACTTGCCGTCCACGACTTTGTTGGGCAGATCGTGGGAGAGTATCAGGTGGAGCATGTATTGGACACCGGGCAGACGACGGTTCGCTACCTTGCCCGGCATCTTGAACGGAAATATCCCGTAGCCATTACTATGTATGTTTTTCCTGAGATGTTTTCACATCAGGCTCGTGATCGTTTCATGGCACGCTTTACACAGATTGCCTCGAAGCTGATCACCCTTCGTCATATGCATCTTTTGCCGGTATATGACTATGGCGAATACCTAGGAGCTCCCTATGTGGTCACTGCTGCTGGTATAGGGGAATCACTTGCGCATGTGCTCAAGTGGCAAGCCCCTTGCACTTCACATTTTGCCATGCAAATCCTCAAGCAAATTGCTGAAGGTCTAGAGTATGCTCATCAGCATGATATTATCCATGGTGCACTCAAGCCCGAGTCTATTCTTTTTTCTACTCCCCAAACAGTGCAAGTAGCTGGATGCGGTCTGACGCAGATCATTGCTCTGCAGGGCATCGAGCAGAGCGATCATCCCTACGTGCATCTGATGACAATTGCGGGAACGTTTCTCGGGACACCTGAGTCCGTTGCTCCAGAATATGTGCAAGGGCATGTTGCCGATGCCCGTGCAGACGTGTATGGCCTGGGCATGGTGCTTTTTGAACTCTTGAGTGGTAAGCCCCCTTTCAGAGGAACTGATCCTTTTCTCACTGCTATGGCACGTCTCCAACTTTCAATTCCTTCGTTGCATGTTTTACGCCCGGATCTTCCGCCAGAGATTGATCAGATCATCTCGCATGCTTTGGCACGTGATCCCGCACAACGGTATCAGCGAGTAAGTGACCTTGTTGTTGCCTGTTCCCAGGTTCTTGCAGATCAGGAGGAATATTCTGTACCCCTCAAGACCACTGGTCCCTTCTCTGATGAGACCTCATCCTCTCCTGGTTGGGCAGAAAAAGCGCCAACTTCTACAGAGCGTTGGCGGATAGCCCCCCCGATCACCGCTGGTCATATACCTGCTATTCAGACACGGGAGACACCACCTGTTTCCATCATATCCTCTGTACAGGTCCCTGCGGAATCTGGAATGCCGATTCAAGAGGAGGAGGTACAGCTATTCGATGTGAGTTTCCAGGGACTGGATCATCTCCAATATACGGTACATGCACATGTGACCCGTCCACGGAACCAGCCAGAGCGAACAACTGTATTTCCTCAATCACATCAGCCTGCTCATGTCCTCGACCAGCCAGAGAAAACGACTGATCCCGTACTGGCCATCCCAGCATCAGTCCCTAGTCAGGCAGAAAATGATGAGGCAGCCTCGAACGGTTTCCTCCTGCGCATCGTCCAACCGGGACTTGTTGGCTTGATGGATGGATCGGTTTCAACATTGGCTCCTATTTTTGCTACGGCGTTTGCTACTCATAATCCCTTGACAACTTTCCTGGTTGGCATGGCATCGGCAACTGGTGCTGGGATCAGTATGGCATTTGCAGAAGCACTTTCCGATGATGGCGAATTGATGGGACGTGGCAATGCGCTGCTGCGTGGGGTATTACTGGCCTGATGACCTTCCTTAGCGGAGCGGGACATACCCTGCCGTTTCTGATTCCAGATATCCATCTGGCGTTGATTTTTGCATATGTAGTGGTCGTTGTTGAACTGATTGGGATTGCAGCCATCCGCTACAAATTCTTCAATACTAGTTGGTGGCTCTCACTCCTGCAGGTTGTTGGGGGAGGGCTCTTGGTCTTTCTTGCCGCAATGCTCTTTGGCAATGTGTAGTATCAATTAGTATTCCGGTATCCTCTTTGTTACATTGCAGGAGGACAACCAGTATCTCTGCTTTGCAAAATTCCTAAAGTACCTCATGCTTGCTTTCCGCTTGACAGATAATATTAGGTTACGCTAATATCCAAGTAAATTAATCTGATATTAGCGTAACCTAATATTTGACAAGACACAAGATATGGACTGCCTTGGCCTGTCCTGACTTGGAGAAAGGGCAGATACATGTTCTCATTCTTGACAGGTCGAAAAAGTCCTCACCATAAAGAAAGAGCAAACAGTATGTGTCAGTATCTCAATCTGCTTACAAAGCTGGAAGCGCATCGATATGTTGGGCAATGTGAACATGGAACACTTCATCTAGCCTGGGATCATGTGACAATGCACCTATCACGTGCAGATTTCCTGCGCCTTGCGGATATTTTACAGACGCTTCCCTCTGATGAGGAGTCGTTTATTGCCAAGGCCGCTTCTTTCAGCCTTTCCTGTGACTCTCATGGAGGAATGTATTTGTGGATTGGTCGGACTGGACTGTATTTGTCCCTCTACGACTTTCTCATCCTCAGCGAGATGATTTATCTCTCAGCTCGATTACTCATATCAGCATCTGCGGCAAAATCTCCGTCGTCACTCAACCTGGGACAGTATCGTCTTGTGGTTGCTGATGAGGGCATCTCTCTGCAGAACTGACGGACTGTGAAATGGACTGGAGATACCTCCTTGATCTGCTTTGGTGCTTACTTGCTTTGTGTGTGCCCACGGTGCATTCTGAGCAAGAGGATCAATAGCTGTCAGGGTATATATCTACAAAATTTCTGGTGGCAAGAAGGCAGCTAGATGAGATAAAGTAAATAGGATAGTAAATCATAGAGAAGGATAATATATGTTTAGATTTGGTATTGAACATGAGGTAGCTTTTTTGGATCGGGATGGGCAGTTTGTAGATTTTATCTCGACCACGTTTGTCGATCTCCAGGTAATCATTGATCAGCTTCCACAGTATGCAGGCGATGAAAAGCACCTGCGTATTGGGGATGCAGGCATTCGGGTAAAGCGCTGGTACATTGAGGGATTTGAGCGCTTCAGTCCAACAGGTGTGATGATTGGTTGTCTGCCAAAGGGTATTGAGATACGTACCACCATCCATCCCACTATCCGGGGGGCAGTGGACGAATTGACGAACAGTTTTCAGTTGCTGCGAGATGTAGCCGCACATCAGGGATTCGTACCAGTACTAGCTAGTCATCATCCGTATAGGACGGTGTTTATGCCAGATCCTCCTCTCGATGCTTATGAGCAAATGCTTTTGGACCAATCACCTGAAGATCGGACCTCACTAGTCTCGATGCTGACGTATGGGCCTGACTTGAGCTTCTCAGTGGAGGGATTGTCTGCCGATGCCATAATTGATCTCGGGTGTAAGCTGACATATTACAGCCCATATATTGTGCCCTTTAGCTATAGTTCGCCTTTCTATGATGGAACGCTGTGGGAAGGGCTCTCAGTGAGAACCTTTTTGCGGACAGGAAAGCGTCCAGCTGTGCTGGTTTTTCTTGCTGACCCGACTGCTTTGCTCATCAGTGACCCATCCCTGACGAAATTGGCACGCTATCCCGCTGAGATTGGTCGGATTGAGTTTAAGGCTTGTGATAGTTGTGCTGATTTCTCGATCTATGCTGCTCTCCTGACCCTACTCAAAGGACTCGCTCTTGATGACACCCTGCTAGGGCGTGCAATCATCCCCGATGGAGCACTCCATCAGCTTTCAGCACGGGTAGGCTTCGATGATGCCGATATTCTTAAGGGAGCGAGAGCCGTTCTATTAGCTGCTGCATCTGCCTTGAGTACGGATTCAGACCTTCGCTTTCTTGAGCCACTGCACTACCTACTCCAGAAACGAGCAACACCTGCTCATCAGTTGATACAGGTATTCCGAAAAATAAACTCGATGAAGACGGCGCTGCGTGAAATGTATACAGGTGCAGATGCGTGACAAAGACCTTCATTTTTGCCGATATGAGAGGGTGTAGCATGCCCTCAAAGAGAAAGTCAAGAAGAATCGGAAGTCACGTTGGTGCAGAAGCCGCTCTTTATCTGCAAATTCAGCGCCTTCACGCCAAATGGACTCGGCAATCTTGAGGCTCTACCTCTCGCAATCTCTACTTTCAGCTTGCCAATGGCAACCCTTAGAGAAGGATACAATATCTCTTTAGAAAAGCCCTTGACTTTTGGTATGGTACTTTGCTATTGTTGTTTCTAACAACGTTAAATTTTTTAATATGGATAAATAAATGGGTATCAAAGAGAGACGCGAGCGTGAAAAGCAAGTTACCAGGCAGAGTATCTTGACCGCTGCTCACCAGATTGCTCGGCAAGAAGGATGGCCCGCGCTTACTATACGCAAAGTAGCGGAATCAATCGAGTATAGTCCGCCGATGATCTACGAGTACTTTGCTAATAAGGAGGAGATTCTGTTGGAGTTAATGCGTGATGGCTTTCAGCAACTCATTGCCAGTATGCAACAAGCCCGGTTTTCGACAGAGGATCGCCGGGAACGTATCTTCAAAATTGTTGATGTGTACTGGGCTTTTGCTCGAAGCAACCCGGAACTCTATCAAATCATGAATGGGCTGGGAGGCGTTCCGCTTAATATTCAGGAAACGGCGCGTGCAGGGCGCGATGCTGGCTTGGTCCCGCTTGCAGCGCTGGAGGACTGGGCGCAGACGAGCGGTATCGTTCTGGAGGACGCTTTTGGCGCAGTTGAGATTGCCTGGAGTCTGGTGCATGGCATGGTTAGCCTGACTCTGGTTGAGCGCATTGAAGGAGGAGAGCCACGAGCCAGGCTCTTACTGCATCAGGGACTCCAGGCACTGCTGGCCTGGATTACAAAGCAAAAAAGCGCCGGATAGGCTTTTTGCACTCTTTAGGACCTTCTTGCATTGCTTCCTTGCCACTCCTGGCCTTCATGAACCTCGCCCTTCGCGGTAAGGTAACACGAAGGAGGGAAAAGTCCGTTATTCTTTGTCAGTTATCTAATGTTGTTAAATTTTATACCATCGTTCAGATGTACGCTGGACGGCAGAGAGAAAGGAAACTTCCATGAAAAACACACATAATGAATTGCATGTCATTTTTGGAACTGGCCCGGTGGGTATCACGCTTGCTGAGCAATTGTCAGCAGCAGGCAAGCAAGTGCGTCTGGTGAATCGCAGCGGCAAGGGGCAAGTTCCGGCAGGAGTTGAACTGGTCGCTGGCGATGCTTTGCAGTCGGATGTCGTACGCAATCTCTGTCAAGGGGCTGCTACTGTCTATCATTGTGCGAACGTCTCTTATGAGCAGCAAGTTGCTATCATTCCTCGCTTACAAGAGAGCATGATAGAGGGCGTTGCTCCTACTGGAGCAAAGCTGATTGTGACTGATACGCTTTATATGTATGGGCAAACACATGGACAAGTCATGAAAGAGAGTAGTCCAAATGCTGCTACCACGCGTAAAGGACAAATGCGAGCAAAAGTTGCAGAAATATATATTTCAGCCCATGACGATGGAAAAGTGCGTATTGCACTTGGTCGGGCGGCTGATTTCTTTGGACCACGTGTCCTCAATTCGGCACTGGGCGATCGCGTCTTTCCCGCTGCACTGGCTGGAAAATCGATCCAACTCTTAGGCAATATTGATCTTCCTCACTGCTATAGTTATATTGGAGATGTGGCTAGAGGTTTGGCGCTGTTGGGAGAACGTGACGAAGCCCTCGGAAGGGTCTGGCATGTACCCGTTGTTACTCCGGTTGTCACGCAGCGCGATATGGCGCAGCTGATCGGTAAAACGCTCGGTAAGCCCGTACGCATCCAAGCTCTTCCCAAGCTGGTTATCCAGGCCCTTGGCCTTTTTAATCCCTCCATGTATGAGTTTGTCGAGATGTTTTACCAATATACTGAGCCGCAAATTGTAGATGCCAGCGCCATTGAGCAAGCGTTTGGCCTCTATGCAACCCCTCTTGATGAAGCCATCCGTGCAACCGTCCAATGGTATCAGGAGCAACATGTGAATGCGTAGAGCTTGAGCGTTTTACGAGCAGCTCGACCATCTTGGACTCAGTGAAGAGGTTGAACTGCTCGACTTGACAAAGTAGACACATCGGTGCCATATTCCTAGTTCCCGATGCCGTAGACCGTGGGCAGTTCAAGGTCCTTGACCGAACCAGGGGCCTTTGAGATCAGTCCAATGGATTTCATAAAGGTGGCATAGCTCACAAGACCTGACGGAATTGTATCAAACACGAAGCTTGGATCATCAAGCAATGCTTTGAACTGAGTTGGTGTGCCTCCGCCTCCCTGATCTTGCGAGAGATATTGCGCTGTCTGATCGTGATGAGTCTTCGCATATGCTGTGGCAGCGTTAATATCCTGGTACAGTTTTTTGCTGAAATCTGGGTACTGATTGTAAAGGCTTTCTCGTTGCACTACCAGACCAGCACCTACAGGGCCAAAAGCATCACTGCTGTGAAGAATGATATGTCCGCCAGCTGCAACCTCTCGATTCTGGAATGGTGCCCCTGAATAATGTGCAGCAAGTTGTCCATCGAGCAAGGCTTGCTCACCATCTGCTGAGGCGATGGAGACAAGGTTATGATCCAAGGCATGAGCATTCCCCAGTTGGTCTTGCGCCGCTTTGCGCAGGAGAATGGCCTGCTGTGAGTCAGGAGCAACCACACCAATTTTATCGTTGGGAGTAAAATCCTTCAAACTCTTGAGCCGGGGGTCCTTTGTCACCAGCCAGATATCCGCCCTATTGGTAGCAGCGAGCACCTTCCAATCGAAGCCGTGATCCCAACCTACCAGGAATGGAGGAAGACCCAAAGAACCCAATTGTGCCTGATTAGCAATCATTGCATCTCGGACAGACGCGCCGCTATTCACCACCTTCCACTGAAAATTGGTTTGAGGAAATTGTTTCTCCAACGTTTTCTGTTGTTTCAGTATAACTAGGGTTAGAGAACTGAGACCAGGTTGGTAGGCGATGGTGAAAGATGAAGGCCCAGATGACGATGATGATGAATTAGCAGTTGCCGCACTTCCGCAGGCAGTTGTAAGCAGTACAATTAGAACAAGAAATAGAGCAAACTGCTCATATCGTTTGGCCATAAGATTACTCCTTAATTAAATTATATTAATTTACAAGCATTTACGTTTTCTAGATCACTAGCGGTAAATTGCTAATGAGCTAGCTTCATTCCCCATTTAATCACCGTTTTGCGCTCGATCCAGAAGAAGAACCCATCGACGAGAATACCCATCAGCGAGATGACTACCAGGGCCGCAAACATTGGTGGTGTATTGAGGAAGTAACGTGCATTGTTGATATACCAGCCCAGTCCAGCAGCTGAGCCAGCGATGCCAAAGACCAGTTCAGCGGCCACCACAGTTCTCCAACCAAATGCCCAGGCCAGCCGCAAACCAGACAGGATGTGTGGTAGAGCTGCAGGCAGCAAGACATCACGCACAATACGAAATCTACTCAGGCCGAGATTGAGTGCAACCATCCGTGTGGTTGTACCAATTGTGCGGAAGCCAGTATCAGTATTAGTGGCAATCGGCCACAGTGCACTTTGTACAACCACGACGATAATCGATGTAGGGGTGAGACCAAACCAGAGCATGACGAGCGGCAGAATGGCAATTCCTGGCAGAGCACTAAAGACAGCGGTCAGCACAGTCAGTATATCGCGCCCGAAACGGAAAAACGTGGATAATGAGGCCAGTGCAAGACCGAGCGCTATGCTAATAGCCATACCGATGGCTAGGTTCTGCAGTGAATTGAAGGTTGCCATTGGGAGCTGACCATTGCTAGTATCAGTAATCAATGCTTGGATGGTTGCAATGGGTGATGCAACTAGTAACGGATTTACACCACCATATGAGACATACAGTTGCCAAGCGATGATAAAACCTATACCGATCAAAATGTAGCGAACCCAACTGGGTACTATATACGCTTTTGCTACTGTCGGTTGAGCTAGACTCAAACGCATCTCTCTCCTCCATTTCTCATTCGACGGCACTCAGCTCTGCCACACGTTCCTGAGCTGTTTCGTCTCGGATGAGTAGCGAGCGCAAATGCGTCGAGATGTCTGTAAAGGTAGTGCTGCCAAACTTATCAGCTTGGCTGGTATCAACGATTTCGCGAATTTGTGCAGGAGAAGACGACATGACCATAACGCGATGTCCCAGGAAGACGGCCTCTTGGATCGAGTGTGTTACCAGCACAATGGTCACTCCGGTACGGCGCCAAATGTCGTTCAATTCTAGTTGCAACTGATTACGTGTGATGGCATCAAGGGCTCCAAATGGCTCATCCATCAGCAGGATATCTGGCTCAAGGGCCAGTGCTCGTGCTAAAGCTGCACGTTGTTTCATTCCGCCAGAAAGCATATGTGGATATTTATCCGCTGCTGCCGCAACATCAACCAGTTCCAGGTAAGAGCGTGCTCTTTCGATAGCATCATGCTTGGATAAGTGCTTGGTGACCTGGAGTGCGTAGACAATATTCCCCAGAACGGTACGCCAGGCAAACAATTGCTCAAAATTCTGGAAGACAACTGCACGATCAGGACCAGGACCATTGATAGGCTCATCCTTTACAAGGATCTGACCTTGGTATGGTTTCAGGAAACCTGCTATCGCATTGAGCAGTGTGGTCTTACCACATCCTGATGGTCCAATAATCACAAATTTCTCTCCGTGCTGGATCGAGAAGCTCGCATCTTCGATGATGGTAGTCCCTCGATTGCGTCCATTGACATAGTCTAGGTATACATGTGAGACTCGGACGATTGGGTCGATATCCTGTTGTCCCATCTATTTTCTCCTTTTCAACGATTATACTAGCTCTACACTCAGTGAAGTACCGACACTTCAAGTTACTTGACTGGATCAAGTTTTCTATCAAATAGTCTGATGGGATGGACTGCATACAACAAGTAAACTTCGTAAGCTCACAAGGGTCATCTTGAATAGAAGGCCCAACTTGTCAAGGCAGGTTTTAAAGTAATCCACAACAACCTCATACCTTTGCAGTCTACGCAGTATGGTCGCACGTTAACCCGTTGGGCCTTAAGTCAACAATACCATAGGTTTTCTTATTCTGTAAGGTTATTAATATCATTAATTTTCTTTATATATATGTATAAAGTTGACATAGTTGACCAATGAAATCAACAATTGAGAGTCAAAAAAAGACCAGATCCGCTAATAGATGACAACGGATCTGGTTGAGTGCCGTTTAGCCCCAGCTAGCCTTCACTCTTTTTGATGTTTGTCCTACGCTGGTTGCGTGTCCCGCCGTTCAGGCTATCACTAGATGAAGAGTTGCTGCCATTGTGGCTGCCTTTTGTCAGCTGTTCTGCCAACTCCTTGATCTGTGCTAATATCTCCTGCAATTGCTGGCGTAACTCACCGTTTTCCGCTTGGAGTTGAGTAATGCGGTCCTCACTATTGGCTGCTTCTAGTCGCTGGCGCAATTCGGTGTTTTCCGCTTCCAATCGGTGGCGTAACTCGCTATTTAACACTTCCAATCGGTGATGTAACTCGCCGTTTTCCGCTTGGAGTTGAGTAATGTGGTCCCCACTATTGGTAGCTTCTAGTCGCTGGCGCAATTCGGCTGTTTCGGTTTGCAATTGCTGACGTAACTCGCTGTTTTCTACTTCCAGTTGGAGGCGTAATTCGGCTGTTTCGGTTTTCAATTGATGCCGTAACTCGCTGTTTTCCGTTTCCAGTTGGAGGCATAATTCGGCTGTTCCTGCTTCCAGCTGTGCGATGCGTTCCTCTGCTTTGATGACTTCTGGTGTGGCTGATCCGTCAATTGCTACCTGAATGGTTGTCAGACGATATCCTTCTTCACCATGAATGGCGAGATCTAGGCCATCTTCCTCCTCTTGAGGAGACACACGTAAGCCGAGTGGAGCAAGAACTTTGAACAGAATGAATGTTACAACAAAGGCGTATACTAGTGTCACAAGCGCAGTCAGGATTTGCGTTCCCAACAGGCCCGGATTTCCAAAGAGCAAACCATTATTGCCTGCGCCATTGATCGCCTTCTCTGCAAAAACGCCTGTTAGTATGATACCGGTAACACCACCCATACCATGGGCTGCCCAGACATCGAGTGTATCATCAATCAGCGTTCGCTTGCTACGCAAGTGTAGCGCCAGATATGTCACGAGGCCAGCAATGATACCGATGGCAATACTTGCTATAGGGCCAACGAAGCCACTTGCTGGAGTAATGGCTGCCAGACCACACACGGCTCCTGTTGCTGTGGCCAGCGCACTGGGTTTCTTATTTTCCGCCCAGCTCAAGATCAGCCAGACCAGAGCTGCAGTCGCCCCAGCTGTATTGGTGACGACAAAGGCACTCACTGCGAGCGGAGAAGCAGCCAGGGCACTGCCAGCGTTAAAGCCAAACCAGCCGAACCACAGGAGGCCAGCGCCTAGCAGTACAAAGGGAACATTGTTTGAAACAATTGCTTCTCCCCGCTGAAAACCTCGGCGCTTGCCAATCACAATCGCAGCTGCCAGTCCCGCAAAACCAGCACTGATATGCACCACTGCTCCACCAGCAAAATCGAGTGCACCTAGATTGTGCAGCCATCCGCCAGCTCCCCAGACCCAGTGGGCGATTGGATCATAGACTAGCGTTGACCATAAAATGACAAAGAGCACCAACGTGCGGAAACGAATACGTTCAACAAATGAACCGATAATCAGGGCTGGAGTGATAATTGCGAACATAGCTTGAAAGATCATGAAGGCAAGTTGGGGAATTGTCCCTGCGTAATCCGCATTAGGTGCATAGCCGACTCCTGCCAGCCCAAAGAAGTTCAGTTCACCAATGATGCCATGGAAATCCTTACCAAAGACCAGACT
>DASYAN010000243.1:0-23240 GCA_036501345.1 Ktedonobacteraceae bacterium | reverse complement strand
CCTCATGGCTCGGCTAACCACAGAGCGAAGCGATTGAAGGGGAAAGAGCCAAAAGGCAGGTTCTACCCGCAACCAAATAGCTCATCCTTGATCCCAAGCACCGAGTCTAAAGGCGCTTCCAGCGCTAACCAAACACTTTCTAAGACTACCGCGAGTCATGAGATTATTAATGCCGCGTATGATCAATTGGGTGTGCATCAAGAACAGTTAGGCAAGCTTATCGGAGAACAGGAAGCAGTAAGAATAGTCATCATGGCATTAGCAGGGCCGGAACAAAGGCTAGCAAATCAATCCTAGACGAACAATTTTGGATAAAAGTGCGTTTAGCAGGTAAAATCCCAAATTTTGACAATTACACAATTTCGCGTTGACGAAACATGCACTAGATGGTAAGATAATAGCAATAGTCATAAGATCGGCTATATGCAACACTCACCGAGATAAAAAGAAAGGAAAAAAGCAATGCAGGAAGGTGTCATTGAATATCGTCAGTATATCAGCTTGGACCCAGATATTCTAGGAGGCAAACCCTGTATAGCAGGAACCCGTATTAGCGTTGAACTCATCCTTGAGCAACTCGCCCTAGGAGACACAGTTCCAGAGTTGCTCGATCAATACCCTCACATCACTGAAGAGCAAATTCATGCTGCCTTAGCTTTTGCCTCAACTCGTATCCATGACGATTATGCTCAAGAGCATGTAGCCTGATGAAATTCCGGATTGATGAGAATATACCCGAGGATATACGCAAGGCGCTCATTCAAGCTGGACATACAATACGGAAGAGCCCGACAGGGACAAAGGACCCCGTGATCTTGCAAGCAGCTCTGGAGGCAAAAGCTGTTCTCATTACTCGTGACTAGGACTTCAAAAGACATGTGTTCATAGAAAAACGGCCTTGTGCTGGTGTGATCTGGTTACGTCCTTTCCGTATGAAAAGACTAGATGGGATAGCGGTGAAACTCATAGACCTTATTGAGACGCAGCGGCATGTACTCTCGAAAAGCTTTATCACGCTGTCTTTAGACAGTATAGAAATCAAAAAGTTGAAATGAGGAGGATACCATGGCAGTACAAAGAGAAAGCGACTGGTTATCAATAGAGGACTTTCTCGCCCTAGATCGCGAGTCCTTAGACCAAAAATACGAATACATGGACGGCCATATGTATGCCCTCGCAGGTGGTTCAACTAACCACTCTATCATTTCAGTGAACGCTATTGCACTCATAAGCAGTCATTTAGGAGACGGCCCATGTACTACATTTAACTCTGATATGACTCTCAAGTTACAAAATGCTTGTTATTTACCTGATGTCATGGTCAGTTGCGATAAAAAGGATTTAGAAGAGTCAAAAACCTACATAGAATTCCCACGTTTAGTGATTGAAGTATTATCCCCTTCGACTATGAGAAGAGATAGGTATGAGAAGCTCCTTCACTATACCAAGTGTCCCTCAATTCAGGAATATGCTTTAATTAGTCAGGATATTATGCTCGTTGAGATCTACACACGAAAAGATCAAGAATGGATATACCATAGGTATGAATGCGATGAAAACGTCGAACTAAAAAGTATTGGTCTCATCTTCCCCATTGAAAAGCTCTATCGGAGAGCTATCCTGTGATTTTCTTACCATGTGTGTGCTATAATGAAAGAGAATAGGGATATTTAGGCAGAAACTCATGTGGTAAGGGATTGGGAGAAAACGGGATGGTGATCAATCGTGTTGGGTTGCAGTTGGGGAATTATCGTCTCCTCCAGTCGCTGGGTAAAGGAGGCTTTGCCGAAGTCTATCTTGGCAAACATAGCTATCTTCGCAGTTATGCTGCGCTCAAAGTCCTACAAGTCTCGCTCTCAGAGAAGGAGACACAACGCTTCCAGGCTGAAGCTCAAACCCTCGTTCGTTTGATCCACCCCCATATTGTACGTGTGCTCGATTTCTTCGTCGAACAGGGCATGCCTGTCCTGGTGATGGACTATGCGCCAGGTGGCACACTACGCCAACGTCATTCATGTGGATCACGTCTACCGCTCACAACCGTTGTTGATTATGTCAGACAGATCAGTCAGGCCCTGCACTATGCTCATAGCCATGGCATTATTCACCGTGATGTCAAGCCAGAAAATATCCTACTCGGTGCACACCATCGACTGCTCCTAGGGGACTTTGGTCTGGCCTTGCTTGCTCCCTCACCCCAGCTATTCAGTACGCAAGAACTAGCTGGCACACTACCATATATGGCCCCTGAGCAACTACGTGGCAAACCATCATTTGCCAGTGATCAGTACGCGCTTGCAGTCATGGTTTATGAATGGCTCTGTGGGGTGTGTCCTTTTATAGGGTCCTATTGGGAAGTTATTCACCAGCAGGTCTCTGTCAACGCTCGTCCATTGCGCGAACGATGTCCCGAACTTCCTCCGACAGTAGAAGCCGTTGTGCTCAAAGCCTTAGCCAAGGATCAGACGGAGCGTTTTGGGAGTACGCAGGCTTTTGCAGAAGCACTCGAACAAGCCGCTCAAGATCATCAGGAAAATCATGAGGTTAATTGGTCCGATCACGAAACAACATCAAACACGATCGTTTTGGCAGAGACAATCACAGCCATCTCCCCTAGCGAGTCTGCTAAACTCCCGCTATCTGAAATGCTGGCTGCATTCTCCTCTAGAGAACCTGGACTAGCCTCCTCCACTGGTACTCCTGCCTCGCTGGATATGCATGTTTTTCTGTCCGCCCCTCCTACCGATGTTAGCTTTGTTGCACGACTGCAAGCAGACTTACAAGTATGGGGTATTCACTGCCTCAATGAGCAAAAGAGCATAGCTTCGACAATATTTGATCAAGAATCGGCTGTGGATGCAGTCCGTGCAGCCTCTGCTGTGATCGTGGTGGTCTCGTCAGGGACACGTTCCTCACGCATAGTCCAAGACCACCTGCGTCAGGCTGCTATATACCGCCAACGCATTTTCTGTTTCTGGATAGAAGGAGAAGATATCACAGCTCTACTCTTAGAGTCCTGGGGACCTCAAGTAACAATTACAGTGATTGATGCTCGGGAACGCAACTACCACAGTGCACTGGATGAATTGGTCACCTGTCTGAAAGAAACTGTCCTGCTCCCGACACCAGAGACGCCGCCGCTGTCAGCACAAGCATTTGCCTGGGAGCCACGCAATCCGTATAAAGGGCTACGGGCGTTCACTCAGGATGATGCTGGCGATTTTTTCGGACGGGATAGCCTAGTCTATGAGTTAGTGGAAACTGTGCGCGAAATAGTGAGGGTGATGGTGCCCAGCATCTCTGGGACACGGCTGTTAGCAGTAGTGGGACCAAGCGGGTCAGGCAAATCGAGCATGGTGATGGCTGGTTTGCTGCCACGTCTGCAAAAAGATGCGTTGCCCGGTAGCTCAAACTGGATATATCTCAAACCGATAGTGCCGGGAGCACACCCGCTGGAAGCTCTCGCGCTTGCCTTTGCTCTCCACATGCCACAAAGCAGTCTGAAGGCCATATACGAGGATCTGCAAGGTGACTCAACACGCGGCTTGCATTTACTAGCTCAAACCCTGATCTCTCAGCCGGATAGCAAGGTCGTTCTTCTGGTAGATCAGTTTGAAGAGGTGTTTAGTAACATGGTCTCTGAACAGGAACGCCAGCAGTTCATTGATCTACTCGTGACTGCAGCAACAGAACCTTCAGGGCCAGTGATTGTTCTACTGACGTTGCGTGCCGATTATGCCGATCGACCAATGCTATACCCAGCACTGAGTCGTTTGATCGAGGCTCACCGCATTCCAGTTCTGCCAATGGATCTGCAAGGCCTGCGTGCAGTGATTGAGAAACCAGCGACCCTACCTGCTGTACAACTGGAGTTCGAGGGCAACTTGGTCGGAGACTTGCTCTTTGAGACACAGAAGCAAGCTGGGGCCTTGCCACTCTTATCCTTTACACTGGAACTGCTCTTCCAATTGCGCGAGGGGCATGTTCTAACGATGCAAGCTTACAAACGTATTGGCGGGGTGAAAGGTGCCCTGGCAAAATGGGCTGAGCAAACCTATGCTGCCCTACCTGGAGATGAGTATCGTGCACGAGCACGGGCCATATTTCTGCGTTTAATAGATCCCGGTACCTCTGAACAGGACACAACACGCCGCCGCGCACAGCTCTCAGAGTTTGTACTCAATGATCCTCACGAGACCCGCATGCTGGGAGAAACCATTGATGCCTTCATTACAGCTCGTCTACTCACGGCAAGTGAAATAGCTGGCGTCACCACGATAGAGGTGAGCCACGAAGCCTTAATCCGCGAGTGGGCAAGACTGATAACGTGGCTACGCGAGACTCGCGATGATATTCATCTGCAACAAATGATCAGCCAGGATGCAACGATATGGCAACGGCGTAAGAGATCTAGCGATCGGCTCTACCGAGGTTCCCAGTTGAAAGAAGCACGGGCCTGGGCAAAACGAAACATACCGAGTGAGCAGGAAATGGCTTTCTTGCACGCTGGAACTCAACGGCAAATACACACTTATATTATCCGTATAATTGCAGTCTGTATTATGTTATTACTAGTAACTCCGATAGTATTGTTTAGCTTCCAATGGCACTATCGCAATCTTGTTGTTACCACTGGCGCAGATGAAGGATCAGGATCGTTACGCCAGATCATTAGCCAAGCGCAGCCAGGTGATATAATCCGCTTTGACCGTAGCTTAAAAGGACAAACAATTCATTTACAACATGGAAACCTGGATATTGACCGCAATCTGCGTATTATCGGCTTAGGAGAAAATAATATTGGAATCAGCGGCAATACCAACTCTACAATAGTTATTCATCACGGTGCAACGGTTACTATAGGAGATATAAGCTTGCAAAACTCCTTTACTGGAAGCAATAGCTTGATTACCAATGATGGAAACTTAACATTAAATGATATTAGTGTTAATCATAATACAACGTCTCTCAAAGGCAAAGCTGGATTGGCAGGATATGTTGGCGGAGGGATCAGGAACAGTGGCAAGCTCACCCTGACCAATAGTCTGGTTGCATACAATACAGCATCAACCTGCGATACGGTTGGTGGTATTAACAACAGTGGAACATTGGTGCTGGAAAATAGCAGTGTGATAGATAATGGCATAGCTCCCCAATGCGATTCGTTACAGACAGAAGCTGGTGGCGGCATTATAAATGATACCCGGGGTAAGGTCACGCTGATGGACAGTACTGTGGCGAATAACTGGGCCTCTGGTAGTGGTGGAGGGATTACAAATAAAGGTAGCCTTACTGTAAGGAGCAGTCTCATTGCAGATAACGAAGTAACTGGCAATGGTGGAGGAATTAATAATCAGGGAAATCTCACGGTGACTGATAGTATGATCACCCATAATACGGCGATGGCAACAACTGAACAATCAACAGAGCAAACAGAAGGCGGGGCGAGCACTCCAATTGGTCAGGGAGGTGGCATTTATAACTCGCAAACACTGATTTTAACCAGTAGTACCGTCTCTAACAATACGACAACCGTGATCAATGTCTCTAGCGCCTTTGAAAGTCCTCCTACGTCTTTTAGTGGCGGAGGAATCTTTTCATCAGTGAATACTCAACTAACCCTTACCAACAGTACCATAGCTGATAATACGGCCTATGCAGATGGAGGCGGGATTGCCAATGAGGGTGGCCATATGACAGCAAATTTTTGCACACTATACGGCAATAGCGCACAGGGGAGTGGTGGTGCCATAGTGACGAGCGACGTATGGGTGAATGACGAAGGAAATGTTCGTGCATATCTGTCCATGAAAGGAAACATTGTCGCAGGAAACCAGGCCTCTGTACAAGCTGGCATTGCAGGAGTAGTAACAACGGACGGGTACAACCTGACACAGAACTTTTTCAGTACAGTGTTTGTCGATCCATACCTCAAGCATGCCACAGATCTTGCGGCAGAAAATTTCTCTAGCTTGGGCATTGATGCGATCTTACGAGACAATGGTGGGCATTCCTGGCTCCATCCCTGGACTCACAGACTGCTGCCTAGCAGCCCTGCTATCGATCGCATTCCGCCGAGCAGTTGTGATCTGGGCAATCATCCAACCGACGAACTGGGAACGAAACGACCACAGAAGAAAGGTTGCGATATCGGGGCCTATGAGTATGTTGGCTGAGATCTCCTCTCGCATTTATGTTCCAAGAAGCTCTTGTGTGAAACTCCTGGATCTATCAACTGGGAGTCGTCGTCACAGTGCACATCAAAGTAGTAGTGAAACGACAAGACACATTAATATTAGTCAGATTAGGAGAAGTAATGCCTGGATTCCCGTTAGGCATACTGCTCGGTGTCGCACCAGGATTGGGTGTGGGTGTAGATGCAGACATGAGCTTGAACTCCCATAAATTGGGTAGAAAGTTTTTATCTTGTGGGATTTTTTTCTTATCATCACCACTACCACTAACCAGAGCTTTCAGATCCCCATTGCTAATACTGTTGGCAAAGTCTTGCTGATTTTGAATTGGTGCTTCGTTTTTGGTAAGCAGATTCTGCTTGGCAAGATCATCCAGAGAAGCTTGAATTCCCCATTGCTTACTACCTTTTGGAGACTCATCTCGCATGAGCGATGCAAAGGCAGAGCTTTGGTTTTGGCAAACTCGCGTGTCTTGATCTTCTTCCTTATCATTTCCATCATGGTAGTAAATAAAACAAAAATCCTTAAAAACTTGCTTTACCGTTTTCGGGTTTGTTAATGTTTGTTTCGTCGTTTCTTGTTTGAACGATACTTTTTGGGCTAATGAGTGCTGGGACGGACTGATCAAGAATCCTATGGCCATGATAGCAAGAGTTAGCATGTTGATAGCCCCTCTAGTCAACAGGATCTTACAGCTGTAATATAAAGAAGTCTTCATAATATCCTCCAGACATGTACTTCAAGCTGGCAAGCCGGTCTAGAAAAAGATCGGCT
Source organism: Ktedonobacteraceae bacterium (assembly GCA_036501345.1). Classification (GTDB taxonomy): domain Bacteria; phylum Chloroflexota; class Ktedonobacteria; order Ktedonobacterales; family Ktedonobacteraceae; genus DASYAN01. The sequence continues at coordinate 16,272 of DASYAN010000243.1, read as the reverse complement.
CAATTTCTCTCAAGATGGTTGTAAGTATGTTCCAAGTTGATCACGTTGCTATGAAACCATCTAACACAGCAAACCTAGAACATATTGATGATCCACTTGTACTCACAAGTATACCCAAGGCACACAGTATTTACCAAGGACAAAAAGGACAAGTTGGTGCAAAATTTTTGCAGCCTTCAACTTGTCCTTATTGTCCCTGTCTGAGGGGACATTTTGTCACTCGAAACAGTTCTCAAAGCAGTAATGCTCTATTGATAGAGTTACCGAGCATTGGACCCCATCTCTTCTTAACCATAGCCCAACTCTTTCGCCCTCACATTGTCCTAATTTATTTCCCAAGTTGTCCGCTAGTAACAGCCAAGTTGTCCGCTTTTGTCCCTAGCCAAAAACCGCTTTTGTCAGTTAAGCTTAACACTATAGAAAGTTCTGACATATCATCGGTTTACTCAGTACTTCTACCAACTGCTGTAAGGCGCAGTTCTAACAAGGTATTCTATTATTCTTGTCTGGGGGAAACCATGAAGACCCTTTTCCGAGGACGACAAACTTGGCTTGAGACAGGGTTACAGAAAGAGATTATACCCACTCCAAGAGAGCATGTCTCAAGCGAATTTCACCATACTAGCTTTTTTTCTCGTAAGTGTGGGCTACACTCTCTAAGAGGAGCCATCAGCCTGCTCGCCTTACTCACCATAGCAGCAGGATTCTGGCTCAGCCCAACACAATATTCATTGGCCAAACCAAAAGCAGTAAAAGATCTATTTTCTGTTTTTTGCCAATTTTACTATAATGACGGCAAGGACAGCGATGCAGCTCAGGATACCCAAGTTTGCCAAGGAGAAAGCTCTGCTTTTGATTCGCTCCTAAACCAGGAGGTCCCCCAGGGCATCGAGCAATGGCCAGCCAAAGCTTCTCTAGACGATCTTGCCAAGCAGAAGCTGCTCTCTACCAAAGACAAAACACCTATTCAAAGTCAACAGGACTTTGCCAACAGCATTACCGATGCCGACTTGAAAGCTCTCATTAGTGGCAGTGGCAACGCTCAAAAGAAGATTCCGCAGGACTCACAATTTCTACCCACCTTGTGGGATTACAACTCCACATTCGATACTTCTCCAAACCCAGGAACTTCTTCTCCACCGAAGCAAGCGGAAGTAGACATTGTCGAGCAAGGTGAAGGGAACTATCTTTTTAAACCTGCTACCTTGCAAATTTCAAAGGGAACCGAGGTTGTGTGGAAGAACCTTAGTGATGGCAAACACACCATTACCAGTCATGGCAAAGGCCCTTTGAGCATTGACAACATCACACAGCAGAACCAGCAAGTCTCTTTTGTATTCAACAGCGTAGGGATCTTTGCTTATTTCTGCAAGAATCATCCCAAGACTATGCAAGCCATCGTTATTGTAACACCCCCAACAGCAAGTATATCACCTTCTCCAGCAACAAGCACTCCATCAGTGCCACAACAGGAGGTGGATATCGTTGAGCAAGGTGAAGGGAACTACCTTTTTAAGCCTGCCAGTTTAACAATTTCAAAGGGGACCAAGGTCGTGTGGAAGAACCTTAGTGATGGCAAACACACCATTACCAGTCGTGGCAAAGGACCTTTGAACATTAACAACATCACACAACAGAACCAACAAGTCTCTTTTGTGTTCAACAGCGTAGGCACCTTTGCTTACTTCTGTCAGAATCATCCAAAGACCATGCAAGCCACCATTATTGTGACAGACCCTTCAAGTACGCCAAAACCTTCTTGACATTGCTGGCTTGGGAGGAGTCCAAAATGAACATGAACAGCACCAAAAGATTATAGCAACTGCCGTAGCTCCTCAGTCAGTTTCTGGACCAATTCCGGTCTTCCATGAAACTGAGCCGGAGTATTCTGAAAGAGTACAATGCGCCACTTACCATCATACTTAGCGGCAACGAGCGTCTGAACCGCATTGAGCTTGGGATCAAGGTCTAACTGCCCGGACGGTACCATGCCCACGACCGCACGTAGGACAGCAGCCTCAGCGCCCAAAAAGCGCATACCTCTAACTTTACTCACGTAAGGAGGAGTTTGATGGTCCGCAAAGATTTGCTGAAGAGTCGAAGCGATCTCCGCTCGCCCCGAGAGCTGGCTGCCATCAAATCCAACCAGATCGCCATCCTCAGCGAACAAAACGGCCATAGCCTCAGCGCTACGCTTATTCCAGCCATCCAATAACTGTCGATAGAGCGTGCGAACCTCGATCTCATCAGTCGATAGTAAGTCTTCCGGTCGAAATATTTCTGAACTCATCGTTGATTGCTCCTTTTTACAATGAATATGCTTCAAGACTTTAGCCCGGCTTAGTATAGCACAGGACAGTGGGGAAATATAGCTGGTAAGTGCTTTGCTAGGGAGATATGCGGTAGAACTATCCAGATGAGGTGGACGCCATCGCCAGAGAGATCAGCACAATGGTAGTGGTGGCTTGAGTTGAGGTTATCATTATCCCAAAGAGAGATCTAAATGAGGAGTGTGAATGAAGAGAGATACCGAGAAAGCAAGGCTGATGTAATCTCAACGAACTCTAATTCCCATTGAAGCACGGTTACTTCATTCACACCAACTGCTATTATGATAACCGATAGGGGATGATTTGAGAACTGACAAGGTGGTGACAACTTTACTCACTCGGCACTTGTCACATAGATGTCCCCTTTATCAACACAGGCCCATAGTGTCCACATTTTGCTTTATCCAAAAAAGAGTTTCCAATACCCTTGACTTTCTTTTTTTCCTATGCTAATCTAAATTTTATTAGCTTAAAAAATTATATTATTTATGCTTACCCAGATACATGATTTCTGCTTTGGAGACAACAAATGAGAGGAAATTATCGATGAAAACATATTCCACAGAACTGGCTAAGAATATCAGTCAGAGTCGCCTTTCAAGCGAAGACAAAACCAGGGCCGCAGCACAGGCCGTCCTCGATGGTCACCGCCATGGTCTGCAAGCCTTACTACCCTTCCTGGGCCCTGCCTTTATCGCCTGCGTCGCCTACATTGACCCAGGCAATTATGTTACCAATATCCAGGGGGGAAGTGCCTTCGGCTACAATCTGCTCTGGGTCATCGCCCTCGCCAACCTGATGGCTATCCTACTGCAGAGCATGTCGGCCAAACTTGGACTCGCCACTGGCAAAAACCTCGCCGAGCTATGTCATCAACAATTTTCTAAGCCGCTGGCCTACATGATGTGGATTGTCTCAGAAATCGGGGCGATGGCTACCGATCTAGCCGAATTCCTGGGAGCGAGCATTGGTCTGAACCTCTTATTCGGTATTCCTCTACTCTACGCCACACTGCTCACTGGCATCGCGACCTATTTTATCCTGCTGCTAGAACGCTATGGTTTCCGTCCACTTGAAGCCGTCATCGCCGCCCTAGTCGGCGTGATCGCTCTGTGCTATGTGCTCGAAAGCATCTTCTCCCACCCTGATTGGGCACAGGTGGGTTTGCATACCGTCATTCCCTGGGAAGGCAATACTAAGAGTGTGCTCTTCTCCGTTGGCATCATCGGGGCAACCGTTATGCCTCACGTCATCTATCTCCACTCCTCGCTCATGCAGAAGCGCATCATTCCACGCACCGAGCAGGAGGGTCGACGCATCTTCCGACGCAGCATCCCTGACGTCGTGCTGGCCATGGGGCTGGCAGGGCTCGTCAATATGGCAATGCTCTACATGGCCGCCTCAACCTTCTACGCTCACGGCCAGAGCAACATCTCCGATATCACTACAGCTTATCAGACACTCACACCACTGCTCGGAGGAGCTGCCAGTATCATCTTTGCCGTCTCGCTACTAGCATCTGGCCTCTCCAGTTCAACCGTCGGCACCATGGCAGGTCAGGTTATTATGCAAGGCTTTGTAGGCTTTACTATCCCGATCTGGATCCGTCGGCTGATCACGATGCTCCCAGCAATCATAGTTGTCATCCTCGGTATCAACCCCACTCAGACGCTACTGATTAGTCAGATCGTACTAAGCTTCGTCTTACCACTCCCGGTAATTACCCTCGTGATGTTCACGCGCAGACGGGACCTGATGGGCTCACTAGTCAACACACATCTCACCACTGTGCTAGCTATTCTATGTAGCATCATCATTCTCACACTCAACATCATCCTGATCTATCTGAGCTTTGCTCCACTCTTTGGCTGGTGGGCTCCTGCTGCTTGAGCTGCTTGCAAGATAGAAGTATGCACGTTATCAAATTGCATATAAATCGTTGCAATAAGCAAGCATCCAATATCACCAATGCCATAAATACAAGTTACACGGATCCAGAGAAATTGAGACAGAGTACGAAGAGCTTGTAATAAGTTTGGCTGCTCAAACACTCCAAAATACTCGTTGAATAGAGAGAACCATGTATGCAAGGAGAGCTCCATCAGTATAACATTACAGCAAATCTGGCCAAAAAGTATTCCCACGCGACTTATCTTGCCTATCCGACCAGTGAGCCAGAGCGTCAAGTTGTTCTCATGGTGTTCACTTCGTCTCTTTTCTCTTCTCCGCATGAGCGTGAAGAAGTGCTCCAGAAAGCCCAACGTATCAAAGAACTCCAACATCCACATCTGCTACCCATTCTGGATATGGGAATAGACAAAGGACAGCCCTTTATCGTACGTGACTATCTCCCCAACAAAACCTTACGCAGCCGTCTCAAGCAGCTCTCGCCTCAGCGACTAGCATTACGTGATGCCCTCACCATTGCATTACAGGTTGGAGAGGCTCTGGCTTATGCACATCAACACAACAATCCTTCATGGCAATATTAAACCAGAGAATATCCTTTTCAATGCCAATGATCAAGCTCTTCTGACTGACTTTACTCTTATGAATAGTACTGATGCGATGATCCGTGATCAGAAGCCACTGAAAAGATGGACGCCTCCAAGCATTTTTACCCCAACGCGGAGCGCATGTCAAGAGGGCAAAAAGGGCAAGGAAATAATGAATATGGTATACTGCTACCAAGATACAATTGTAGAAGTACATAAGGTAACTCCATAGGAAAGATTTCTGCCAAAGTTCCTCATATCCCTCATAGCGCGTTTCTGTTAATGTATTTTCTATTTCTGGCCTGCAAATTCGCAACCAAGTAGTGATCCGACCAGACTGGTGATATTGCTGCTAGATCAAACGCAAATGGCTGTATCAACGGGGACAACTGAAATGAGAGGAGCATAAGCTATGGAACACAAAGAGCAAAACACGAGTAGAGCGGCAAATTTCATCTCTACGCTACTTTCTCAAAATAAACCGTCATTACCATTTGCGCAAGAAACGAGCAATGCAATAAATGACACTTCCACTAAGGAACTATCATTACCACTTACGCAAAAGATGAGTAGTGCCACAAATGCCACCTCTACTCCCACTCCCGCTCCAGCTATCATCCGTCTCGAGAAGCTCAAAAAACATTATGCTATGGGGCGAACAACCCTTCCGGTACTACACGGCCTCAATCTAGAGATCAAACGTGGGGAGATGGTTGCTATTATGGGGCCATCCGGCTCCGGCAAATCAACGCTTATGAACATCCTTGGCTGCCTGGATAAACCCTCTCAGGGGCGCTATCTTCTCGACGGCGTGCCAGTAAGCAGAATGAACAGGAACGAACTGGCCGATATACGTAATCAGAAGATTGGTTTTGTCTTTCAGGGCTTTCATTTACTGCAGTGGATGACAGCAATGGGCAATGTCGAATTACCACTGATCTATGCTGGTATCCCAGCAGAAGAGCGACAAGAACGAGCCAGCCGAGCGCTAAAACTGGTAGGTTTGAGTTCACGAGCCAATCATCGCCCGCTAGAACTATCGGGTGGACAACAGCAGCGTGTAGCTATTGCCCGTGCACTGGTAACAAGTCCAGCCATGATCCTAGCTGATGAACCGACCGGAAACCTAGACTCGCAGACCAGCATCGTAATTATCTCCATTTTACAACGGCTCAATGCCCGTGGCATGACTATCGTGATTGTGACACATGAGCCAGATATTGCCGCCTATTGCCGCCGTAAAGTAGTATTGCGCGATGGCAGGATTGTGGAGGATAGTATTAATCCTACTCCCTTGGTAGCAGACGTGCAAGCAGCTCAGAGCAAAGAGTAAAATAGTGCAACTTGGAGGTAAATGGGGCATCTTGAAGGGGATGAGACTCGTCTTTGGTCAGTTTCCCCCTCTTCAATTGAAGATGCAAGTTACTCTCAGGTCTTTGGCAATAACACAGATGGATTAGTAGTTGGAATCGCATTCGGAGGAGTCGGGATTGAAATAATTTGGCTGAATTGACTGAAATCGACGGTCAGGTTCCTTGCTGCTTTGATTATAGGATGGGTTCCTTGTATAGAAGAGAGCGTTCCCTGTGGCTTCACCAGATTAGGACTAGCGAAAGATGTATTAGATGTGAGCATCATATGATGAATATAGGATGTTGCTCCATCAATCCAGACATCAAGTATCCCACTTCCCTGCGCAGCTTGAGTGTTTCCCTGACTGCTAGCCTGCTCAAGCTTGGCAAAAGCATTAAGGGCATTCTCTCCCAATGTTAGTGTGATATGATGCAGATTCTGGCCGTTAAGCTTCTCAATCCCGTGATCTGTCAAAGTGGCATTCTGTAGAAAGGGAAGCACAGTTGCCAACACGTTCGTATAGCTGGGAACAGAAAAGTAGACGTACTTTGTCGCTATTCCAGAGAGTACATACCACACTCCCTTATCATTTTGAACGTACGTCTGCCCTCCCTTGACAACCACGGAGACAGAGCTCTTCTTGCTGCTGGCAGTGGTACTGGCAAGATTGACGGTAGTGGAAACATGGAAAGAAATCGGACTTGACAACACTTCGTCGCCATTGGAATTGGTCGTCCCCCTCACAATTGGCGGCGTACCTGATGCAGTAGCTGTCGTCATAGTCGCTGAGTCTAATAAAGTAAAATGAACTGATTTCAACTGCTTCATCGCTGCCGCACTGGCCTGCAAAACTGCAGCAGGCGCAGTAGTCAAGCTCGCTAGCGCACTCGCTGTCCCACCTGTGAGGCTAAGGATGGCTACCGTGGCAAGCAAGAAGGCCAACCAGATGGACCGTAGGCAATGGAAATTCTGAGATGGACACATTAAGTAACCTCCCTAAAACCTCTAATCTCTTGAGCCAATTCTAACAGAACTTTGCACGGTTCTACTAGGAGGAAATAGGGACAATTCTCATTTTTGAAGCCTATGGACTAGTGAATCACTTCTCTGGAACATTATGTACCAATATGTGTCCTATCTCTCCTCGCTGCGTAATCTTATCGCAATTCAATAGAGCGTGAAGAACTTTACTGTGGCTTCATGAACCGTATTATCTGAGGTATGCACCTGCAAACGTACTTCCCAGTTCCCATCCATACCAATGTCCCCTTTGGCACTAAATTCGCCCTTGCCATTTAGTTGTAAGTTAAATGATTCTATGCCCATATTCATATCCAGCATGACAAGGTCAAGAGAGACGATCGCATTGGTGTTCTGTTTGCCGTTGCTATCCAGAACATCTACGATGAACAGGTTGGTGCCAAAAATATTCGGCGTAATAGTGAGTTTCAGCTTCAATTTGCCATCTGTTGTTAAGACAGTTGTGTTGAATGGTCCTCCCTGAGCGCCTAATTGCTGGCTCGTTTGCGATTGATTTTGTTGCGCTGCCACTGGAGGTAATGTTCCAGCAAAGACGTTCATCGAGCCGACACAGATGAGAACTGCAACCCCGAGTAGTGCTTCCCAATGCAATACTTTGGTCAGTTGTCTGGTCTGCCTAGTTACGCTTCCCTCGAGCACTTCAGCTCCCTGTGATTCTGACAACGCTACTTGGTATGCATCAAAGGTTTTATTCAGACGAGGACGAAAGAGCAACACGTGGATAGCAGTGATCAATAACAAGGCTCCGACACACACTATCTTCACGAGCAAGGCTCGCCCATAGGCAGTAGTGACCAACTGATCCAGCGTGCTCATATGAACTGTAGCGTTGAAGGGACCAGTGATTGCTATAATGACCACACCTGCAATTGCCAGTGGCAAAAAATGAGATAGCATTGTAAGCAGGGCTCGTGTGGACTCGGCTAGCAATTTTCCCTTCAAGATAGGCAGATAGACAACAACCAAGTATATCATTCCGCCAATCCAGAGCGATGCGGCCAGCAAATGCAGCCAATCTGCCAGTACAGCATAAACCAAGGTGGTACTGGTAGCCTCCTCAGCGTGACTGGAAAGAGCTACAGTTGTTAGTAAAGCAAGTCCAAACACCAAATTTATCCAGGAGATAAGCCTATCTATAATGGGGGAACGCCTCCGGGACCAGAAGAGGGACATAGCAAGCACAAGAGCCAGCAGAACAATGATCTCGCGCATGGTCCAAAATGCTCCAAAGCGGCCATTGGCCATCAGTTTGCCAAAGAGCGGAAATACCTGTGTAAAGTCCCCTCCAGTAAGGAATAGTCCCTGTCCCATAAGCACACCTAGATTTGCGACGAAGGTCACAAGCAATATAGGAATGGAGAAGAAAAGCTCAAAGCGTCGGTCTGCACTCTGGTCGATAGCATATTGTTCTGTTGAGTCTCCATCGGAGGACTGTGAGACGAAGGTGCGCCAGAGTTGTGCTCCCACCCAGAAGATCACGCTTAGATCGACGAGCGTGACGATGATCAGACTGAACAATGTGGGACCATCCATTTGGCCTGTAGTATTGCCTCCACCCAGCATATTCTGGCCGGGATATGTCCCCTCCTTCAATGAAGGAATGTCACCATTGGAGGCCATTACTTTGAAGAGAAATGAGCCATGCTGCACCTGACCGTCATCTGCAGATTGAGTTCGCCAGATGACAATATAGACATCTGAAGGCAAGGAATCTTTGAGAGAAACATCCATCTCTTGCGAATCATCAAACGAAATCTGAGCATCGTTCAGGTCAACGCGATGATTAGCCGTATTGACAACGACAGCGCTGCTAACGGTCGGGTTCAAGTCCTCACTGAATTGCATACGCACCACTGCCGGGGCACCTGCCAACACAGCACTATTAGCAGGGTCAGACGATACTAAGATCGCCTGTGCCTTACCTGGTATCGGAAAGAAAAATACCAGGCACATAGCAAGTAACGCATATATCCACAAACGGCGAGTAAGACTTGTACTGTATCGCAACATCATAAAACATACTCAATTCTGCTTAAGAGAAAAAATGGAGGTGAGGAGTAAGGTTTGCCTCCCAGGACTGTCGATACTCCAGCTTCTCTGTGCGGGTAAAATCTAATCTACTTCACAGGGTCAGGGCGAACTCCCTATCTCTCCCTATTATAACCTATATTGGAGAAGCTCTACCTTTGCAGTTTTTTGAACTGAGTTCAAGAGAAGGAAGCTCTATGAAGTTGTCCCCTTTTCCCCCCTAAGATGTCCTGTTTGTTCCCAGGAAAAATGTCACTTATTAAGTATCCTAAGATAGAGGCAAACATTGAGCCACCCATATACATGTTGTAAGTCCACCTTCTATGATGGTTCAATACTTCTGCAATTCGCCATAGGGCACAAGTCAATGAAAATGGTCGCGAACTGCTATTTTCAGGGGAAAGGAAAGATGAGATACCGGACATTACTTCTAGCCAACTAGACATAGCTCTGAGTGAGAAATCTGGCCAGATTTTTCAGACAAATGCGACACTTTGCCGTTTGCAACACGACAAGAGAAAAGTGTCTGGTTTGTCCTGGTAAATCACGTCTTCATCAGGTACTCTTCCAAAAGATGCCATCAAACAACAAGAGCGACAGGAGAAGGACTTTCCAGTTTGGAAACACCCTCAAGTTCATTTGCACTATACCTAAGAAAGGAGTTCTATGATAAAGATAGATTATCAAGCATCAAGAGCAACCATTGGGATAGCACTCACCCTAGTATTTGTGCTTATCACAGCAGTTTTCAGCGTAATAGGTAATGCATCGTCAGCCGATGCTGCCTTGAAAACTAAGAAGGTGCAAGGCTCAGTCAAGCTCGCTCTGAAGACTGCAACGCAGAACTCACTGCAGGCCAACTCAGCGACCTTAGCGAATCCAACGCGTTCAGCAACCTTGACCCTAAACCTCAATCTGAAGAATATACCACAAGGTCCGCATGCAGCTGATCTTCACCAAGGGAGTTGTCCACTCACTTTCACCTTGAATGGGAAGGATCCAGTAGACGGACCTTTCACACCTGGTGTGACCTTGCAGTTAGGGATCGCTCAGGCCGATGCGACTGGAGCCCTTAAGAAAACACTAACGTTCCAGGTAGGCGGAACCTCTGGTATACCAGTTAACTTACTGTCAAGTGGCAAATGGTTTTTCTGTATTCATACCGGAGATCTCTCGCAGATAACGGGCACGACGCCAGCGGAAAAGTTTGCATCTCTTCAGGAGTTTCTGAAAACTCAGACCGGCCCAGGTCTGGTCAAACAGATTGCCTGTCAAGCTCTCAACGGCAAACAAGGTGTGACTAGTCTGACCCTCAAGATCAATGGGGTACAAAAGCCTCCTGCCGTGGCGAACTAACCGGGAAATGGCTAGGTAACCTTGCTCAGATCTCCCCAGCATGCATTCGCGAGGGTTCTAGTTCAGCTACCCTCGCTGTTGCTTTCGCCCTCGACATTAACGCTTCCCGAGTTAGCACATCTCGAGTACCCTTCTACAGTTCGAGCACACAGCCTTTTTTGCACTGCACTAGACAAGTCCTTGCCAAATGAGCATGCATCCCAGTTTGCCTAGGCATGGGCTGGGCAGTTTAGACCCCACATGACGAGGGCCACTTCAAATTGTCCCCTTTATCAGCTCAAGTTGTCCCCTTTATCAGCTCAAGTTGTCCCCTATATATTGTAGAAAAAACTCCCTCTTATGAGGTATTCTTCAAATAGGACTTATAGCGGTTCGCCAAAAGATCAAATTTGTAGCCCGCCTTGGGCTTTGCTTCATTGTCTGATAGGTCAATGCTTATGCGAACTGCCGTAAAAGAACTTGACCTTTTACTACCAGGATGATAGGGGCAAAAGGGCATCCTCAGCAGCCTGAAGGCGCTTCGGATGTGATATTGACTTCTCAATCTATCGAGTCTGAACTGTCAAGTTCATTTGAACCATGCCTAAGAAAGGGACTCATTTGTGACAAAGATGAATCATCAGATCTCAAGAGTGGTCACTGGGATAGCACTCACGCTCGCATTTGTGCTTATCACAACAGTTCTCAGCGTAATAAACAATGTGCTACCAGCTCATGCTAAGCAAAATGCAGTGGTGCGAGGCTCAGTCAACTTGACCCCTGCAAACAATAGATTGACCATAAAACTCAATCTGCAGAATATACCACCGGGGCCGCATAGAGCTGATCTTCACCAGGGTAGCTGTCCACTCACTTTCCAAGTGGATGGGCAAGATTCGAAATTTGGGCCTTTCACGCCGGGTGTGACCTTACCGCTAGGAAACGTTCAGGCCGCTAACGGAATTCTTAAGAAAACGATAACGCTCAAGGAGAGCGCGACCCTCCAGATACCAGATGACTTAGTGTCAAGCGGCAAATGGTTTTTTTGTATTCATACCGGAACTCTCGCCCAGCTAGCCAAGGTAAAGAACCCAACCCCAGCAAAACTGCTAGCAGCCCTTAAGAAGATCCCTCCAGCTCAGGTTAAACAGCTCGCCTGTCAAAAGATCGATGGAGCCAATATCCAGGTCAATGGTGTAGAGGGCGCCTAACTTGCAAACAGCTAGGATAAACCTTGCTCAGATCTCCCCGACATGCATATGCGAGGGTCTGGTTCAGCACCCTCGCAGTTTGCTTTCACCTTCGAGAAGGCCTTTGATCTCTGGAAGGGAAACCAGAGATCGGCTAAACCAATGCCGACAAGGAATGTGCAATAAGAAAGGAGTTCTTTTATGGCAAAGATGTACCATCTGACGTCAAAAGGGTTCATTGGCATAGCATTAATTTTATCTTTTATGTTTATTACATCTTTTTTTAGCATAGTACCATCAGCTGATGCCATTCTGCATGGTCATGGTAAAAAGAAGGGACCATCGGTACAAGGATCTGTCGATCTCACAGTACTGCAACCACAGTCGCCACAATCGCCGCCACCGACGCAGAAAAATAACTCGGTGCAAGCTAATCCTTCAAGCCCCGGCCCAACGAAGCCACTTGGCCCACCTAATCCAGGGAATCAGCTATCTGTCTTGGCTATAACCCTCAATCTGAAGAATATACCAAAGGGTCAGCATAGGGCCGATATTCACCAGGGAAGTTGTCCACTCACTTTTAACTTGAATGGAGCGCCTCCAGCTGATGGACCTTTCACACCTGGTGTGACCTTGCCATTAGGCAATGTTGAGGCTAAGGCTGACGGAACCCTTCAGAAAACACTAGCGTTCGCGGTGGGCGGGACTACCGGCATACCTACTGACTTGCTGTCAAGTGGCAAATGGTTTTTTTGTATCCATACCGGAACTCTCGAAGAGCTACAAGGCAAAACACCAGACGAATTGTTTGCATCTCTTCAGACATTCCTGAAGACCAACGAAGGTCCAGGTCAGGTTAAACAGCTCGCCTGTCAAGCTCTCAACGGATCAGCGGATCAAAAGAATCTAACCATCAAGATCAATGGTGTACAAAAACAAGCAAACCCTCCAGCAAGTGCACCGCCCACACCAAAACCAAATTAAGGGTAACTTTGTTGAGATCTCCCTGACATGCATACGCGAGGGTTCTGTTTCAGCTCCCTCGTAGTTGCTTTCGCCTTCGACATTGAGATGAGAATAGCACATTATCCTCCCTATACATCAAAATATAATCCAATCGAACATAAACTCTTTTGAATGATTCGAGTCCCAAACTTCTGTAACGCCCCACTGTTCGATGTGAGCACCGGGGCGTTGTGTGTTCTATCGCGTCAGAATGCAATTGTAAGCTGGTATCAGACACAGGCCCACGCTTACTTTTGTCCGCACCTTTGCGCTATTAACCACCACAGTCATGAGTCACGCCCACGGATTGTATGATAAATTACTTGGATAGCGTGTGGGAACCCCACGTGGTGTTGCAGTAGGAGTCGTCATCTCAGTTATGAAAGCTTCTTGAACAGGTTGAGTAGCACTATATGGTCCAGCATCCGCCATGCCAGATGGATGTAAAGCTTGAGCAGTTGAGGTAGAGTAGTCATAAGGGTTCGGTGCTCTTGAAGCATCTCTAGCCCTTTGTGCCATAGTTACTTCATTTCTCCAGTACATCCAGCTTATATTAACTCCTTGCTGCCTTGCTTGCCTCTCTACCCCATCCACATCAATTCCTACTATACGTGCTGCAGATCGCCAGTCCTTTACAGCATCTATACGGTCCTTTTGCGCATTAGCTCGTATCCTATCGTCTACCTCATTCCAGTCAATATTTTGCAAGTTTATATTAATTTCTGCCCTATTTGCTACATCTATCCAGTTCACATTTCGTCTGTCCACATAGCTCCAGTCCACAGCTGTGGACAGGCCACCATCAATTCCTACCCTATTTGCTGCATCTATCAGCTTTTCTGCATTTGTATCTCTTCTTAGCCTCCTTCCTCTCCTTAACTCATCTGCTCCTTGAGCACGATATGCATTATCTACCCCCCCCGCGTATGCTCCTGTATCCTGTAATACGCCATAATTAGCATTATATGGCCTAGTATATGCCATGCCAGATGGATGTAAAGCTTGAGCACTACTAGCCTCTTGCGCCCTCTTTGCTGCCCTTCGCCAGTCCATCCAGTCCATATTAGCTCCTCGCACCCTTGCTTGAGCCTCTATCCCATCCACATTAGCTCCTGCCTGATATGTTGCCTCTCGCCAGTCCACTCCAGAATCTATACGGTCCTGTTGCTTATTAGCTTGTACCATATCCCCTAGCTCGTTCCAGTTCAACCTTTGCCAGTTTATAGTAATTCTTGCCCTTCTTGCTACATCTCCCCATCTCACATCTTCCGATTGCACATTTCTCCAGTCCACATTTGGATGGTCTTCATCAATTCCTACCCTATTTGCTGCTTCTACCAGCCTTGCTGCCTCTGACATTCCTAACTCACTTACTCCATAGCTATGTCCTGCATCATTTACTGCTCTCCCACCCTGTAATATACCACTACTATCTTGTGGCCTTCGCCTCACCCTCGGATCCGCGCTTCTAGCTCGTTGCCCATCACCTTGTGGCCTAACCGTGCCCGGACCTATGCTTGCATCTCGTCGCTCTGGCCTAACCGTCTCCCTCCCTGTATTTCTTTGCCGTTCTGCTTCCCACATACTCCGTTCCATTTCACTTTGTGCTCCATATGCTCGTGCTTCCTGTAATATGCCACTATCAGGTAGTGTGTATGAACCTTGTGGCCTTCGCCTCACCCTCGGATCCGCGCTTCTAGCTCGTTGCCCATCACCTTGTGGCCTAACCGTGCCCGGACCTATGCTTGCATCTCGTGGCCTACTCCTGTCCGCACCCGTGCTTGTAGTTCGTAGCCTCTCAGCTCGTCGCCTTTCATCTAAAGTGCGCATATATTCTTCTACTCCTCTTCCTATCTCTGCATTTATTCGTCCTTCATCTAAATTGCTCATATAATTATCTATTTCTCTTGTTATCCTTTCATTTCGTGCATTTCCCTCTCTGTCTCTTTCGCTTAATTCTGCCATTTTGCTTCGTATTTCATCTCTGTCTCTTACAAATCTCTCTTTTCGTCTCCCAAGTCGTTCTCTTTCTCTTCTATCTCCTTCACCTAATTCACCTATTCTAATTGTTAAGTCGTCTATTTTCCTTGATACTTCAGTTAATTCCTCTGTATATTTCACTCTCTTCTCTACTGCTCTTTGCCGTCTTATTATATTATCCCGCTCTGATGCCAATTGTCCCTTTAGCCAATCATTTCCTTGTTGTACATCCTTTAAAGCCTTCTCTAGTCCTGCTATCCTCGCGTTTAGCTCTCCCATTTCCCTCGTTTGTGATTGCTGATTATTTTGTAATTCTTGCATCCTACCACGCGTAAGTACATTTTCATCCCCTTGTGCTCGTTGTAATAATTGTTGCATTCTTTTATCTATTCCTAATGCTGCTTTTCTTGCCCGTTGTGCTTCTAACCTTTTATCTAGTTCTTTTTCCATTTTTGTTAATCGTTCTGAATGATCAGACAGAATCTCACTAACTCCAGTATCACTTGTTACGCTATTATCTACTCTTACTGCCCTTGAAGTAAGTCTGTCGAATACCGGTAGTGGTTCCACTAGCACTCTTGGCCGCCACTCCCCCTGTGGTGGTGCTGTCCGTGGCCTTTGTATTACTATCGCACCCGGTCGGTTTGCTAGAAAACCCTGTGCTGCTCGATCTAGTTTTGCTTGTTGCTCTGCTACTATTCGTTGTTGTTGTTCTCGTGGCATATCTTGCGGAAATGGTACCGCTGCTGGCGCTTGTATTATTGTCGGCCCTGGTGTTTGTGCATCCGCAGGAAGTGATGTCCTACGCTCTCTAGTTCTGTCTCGTCCTCGTTGTCCCTGTTGTGGCGCTTCCGCCGGTCGTGGTGCACTCGACGAAGCCTCACGCTCAGCCGCATTTCTGAAAAAATCGAATCGTCGTTTCGATGCTTGTCCTGTATCTGTACGGTTTTTACCTGTATCAGGTTTTCCTGTAAGTTTATTCCACGCTCTTTTCATTGTAAAATCTCCTTTTTCGTAATTTTTGTTTTTGCCTATAAAGCATTTAGAACATAGCTCATATTACACTCAAAACGAGAGCTTGCTGTTAACACAAAACAGGAAGTTGACCTGTATCAGGGCCTGTCTGCTGGTATTGTTGATAGCGAAACAGTGAAGGTGTTCCTCCAGCAAGGATGAAGGCGATCTTTTGCTTGTCTGTAAGCATTTGATAGGCCAGAGCAAGCGCTTCACGGGGACTGGTTGTCTCACTTGGAGTTCGTAGGATGGCTTGTTGCAGATGATCCATCTTCCCAAGAACTGAGACTTGCTGAACCCAGGTATTAATAAGAGATGCTGAATTTTTCATACGCTTATTGCCCTTTCAAGACTCATTTAATCCTATACATCAAAATCGTTTTGTAACAATAGGAGAAAGAAGGGAGACAAAACCCTCGAGAAAGAAATGTCTGAGGACGAAAATGCCCAGCCAAATGAGAGCTTTGCTCCTAATGGGTTCAAGCTCGGACATGTCGGCTG
>DASYAN010000242.1:0-7500 GCA_036501345.1 Ktedonobacteraceae bacterium | reverse complement strand
AAAAACAGCCCTCTTCCGACGAACCAGAGAACCCCTCTCCGAAATGAGGTCGAACTTTCACCCAAACATTTTTTGGCTGAAACTTCGACCAAGGGGGCCTCAGCCCAGGATTTGCGTCCGAAGTTTCAGCCAATCTACCAGGTGGGTAGCAATAGATGAAGCGGCAGTGGGACATTGAAGAACTCATTGAGCATTTTACGCTCGTTGAAGAGGACCTCCCAGTTTTGGCTAGCAAGACTGGTGCAACTCGACTTGGGTGTGCACTTTTGCTCAAATGCTTCCAGTATGAAGGGCGTTTTCCTCCAACTCGCAGTGATATCCCAAGGGCCATTGTTGATTATGTGGCTCGCCAACTGAAGCTTGATGCAGCGCTCTTTGCCCAGTATGATTGGGAGGGACGAACCATTAAGGGTCATCGGACACAGATTCGGGAGCACCTCACGTTTCGGGAAGGGACGGCACTTGATACTGAGGAGATGAAGAACTGGCTCATTGCGGAAAAGCTGGCTTCCGATCAGAACATGGAGCACCTCAAGGCTGTAGTGATCAAACGGTTTCGAGATCTCAAAATTGAGCCCCCAACGACTGATCGCATGGAACGGCTCATTCGTTCAGCCTGCACGACCTATGAGCAAACCCTGTTTGCGCAGATTATGCAGCGTCTTCCCCCCCCTCACTCGCACGCTGCTCGATGACTTGCTTGCACACAGCACCGTCTAGGCTGAACAGGAAGAGCAACTCCACGATGATGAGCCAGCGCGAACCACTTCCCAGGCACGCCAAATTCCCATTACCTGGCAGGATTTGAAAACGAATCCTGGAGCGGTTGGTCTGGAGAGTGTGCTCCACGAGATTGATAAGGTACGGGTGCTCACACACCTCGCGCTTCCGACAGACCTTTTTGAGCAGATTTCCCCCAAAGTGGTGACGCTGTATCGACAGCGGGCAGCTACCGATACCCTCTATGAACTGCGCCGCCATCCCGATGCTACTAGGTACACACTGCTCGCAGCTTTTTGCCAGCAACGAGCAGGAGAAGTGACAGATAGTCTGGTTGATCTCTTGCTGGTGGTCATTCGTCGTATTGGAGCCAAGGCTGAGAAGCACGTCAAAAAGCAGTACCTTGATGAGATCCAAACCGTCGAAGGGAAACAGCGGCTCCTGCGTCGGGTTGCGGAAGCCTCGCTTGCGGGTCCAGAGAAAACCATTCGAGCAGGCATTTTTCCGGTGATGAGTGAAGACAAATGCAAGGCGATCCTCAAAGAGTACCAGGCCAAAGGGGAGTATCAAGAGCAGGTCTATCAGCGGATGCGTGCTTCTTACAGCCATCATTATCGTCGGATGGTACCCTTGCTTGTCAATATGCTTGCTATCCGTTCCAATAATACTGCCCATCAGCCTGTCGCTGATGCACTTGCCCTCGTCAAACGCTATGCAAGCGCTGCAATCGTCTACTATCCGACAGACGAAACTATTCCCATTGCAGGAGTGGTCCGTCCGATGTGGCGCGAGCTGGTCGTAGAAAAAGACAAAGAAGGCGAGACGCGTATCAATCGTGTGAATTACGAACTGTGCGTGCTGGATGCACTGCAAGAGAAATTGCGGAGTCGCGAGCTCTGGGTCGTGGGAGCCAACAAATACCGCAACCCTGACGATGACCTGCCCAAGGACTTTGAGGACAAGCGCACGGAGTACTACGAGGCATTAGGGCATCCTGAGCAAGCAGAAGCGTTTATCAACACCTTACGTCAAGAGATGATTGACGCCTTGACATCGTTCGATCAGACTCTGCCAACGTTGTCTGACCACGTCCGCATCCTCGACAAAAAAGGCGGATGGATCAGTCTTACTCCGCTGGATGCCCAACCCGAACCACAGAATCTGCGCAAACTCAAAGCAGAAATCGTGAAACGATGGGGCATCACATCACTGCTGGATATCCTCAAGGAAGCGGATTTGCGCATCGGCTTCACCCAGCATTTCAAAAGCCCCGCATCTCGTGAAGTCCTCGATCGAGAGATCTTGCAAATACGTCTCTTGCTGTGCCTCTACGGAATAGGAACCAATACGGGTCTCAAGCGCATCAGTCAGGGAGATCATGGACAAAGCCATAATGAGTTGATCTACACTCGCCGCCGTTACATCAATCAGGAGCATTTGAGAGCAGCCATTATTGATGTCGCCAACGCGATTTTTCAGGTGCGTCAACCGCAGATCTGGGGAGAAGGGACCACCACATGTGCCTCTGACTCGACACAATTCAGGGCCTGGGACCAGAATTTGATGACTGAATGGCATATGCGGTATGGCGGGAAAGGTATTATGATTTACTGGCATGTCGAAAAGCATGCAACCTGTATTTACTCGCAACTCAAAACCTGTTCATCGTCTGAGGTAGCAGCAATGATTAAAGGAGTATTGCGGCATTGTACCCAGATGAAGGTGGAAAAACAGTTCGTCGATACCCATGGGCAGAACGAAGTCGCTTTTGGATTCTGCCATCTTTTAGGCTTCAAGCTCATGCCTCGCTTGAAAAATATTTATGCTCAGAAGCTTGCTCGTCCTGAAACTGGGAAACCAGATGCGTATCCCAACCTCCAACTCATTCTTTCCAAACCCATCAATTGGGACCTTATTCGCGAACAATATGACCAGATGATCAAGTTTGCGACGGCCCTCCGTTTAGGAACGGCAGAGACGGAAGCTATTTTACGTCGCTTTACCCAAACCGAATTACAACATCCCACCTACCGAGCATTTGCTGAGCTAGGTCGCGCAGTCAAGACAATTTTCTTGTGTCAGTATTTACAATCAGAGACACTGCGTCGGGAAATTCACGAGGGCCTCAATGTCATAGAGAATTGGAATGGAGCAAACGGTTTCATCTATTTCGGGAAAAGCGGTGAATTCGCAACAAATAGGCTTGATGAGCAAGAGATAGCAGCTTTATCACTTCATTTACTCCAAATAAGCCTCGTATATGTGAACACCTTGCTAATCCAGAGAGTATTAGCCGAACCACAACAGTTCCGTCAGATGAAAAAGGAAGATCTTCGTGCACTCACTCCCTTGATCTATAGTCATGTGACTCCATACGGTTTGTTTCGGTTAGATCTCTCGGAACGGATGCCAATTGAAGAAACGCTTTCTGTATAGAAAAGGTGCAATGAAGTGTCACCGAATTGCGTTTTCTCTCTTATTTCACCAATCAGAGGAGATTTTCCGTCATATATGAGATCTATCTAGAGACGATGAAGCGGCATGGGCCAGTAACTCTATGTCCATACTTCTACGCACAAGGATAAAGTGCCACACCGGGATTTAGGAATACATCTGGGAGGAAAAATGCAGGTATGCAAACGACTCACCCAATGATGGGTATTAGAATCTTCATCAGTTGCGCATACACAGACCGGGATCTGTGTAGGAAACTGGTAGAGCATCTCAGTTCACTAAAATATGCAAAAGACATTATCATTTGGCATGATCAAGAGATACCAGCAGGAGCGGATAGGGAACAACAGATCGATACTTACCTCAATGAAGCACACCTGATCCTCCTTCTGGTTAGCCGTAGCTTTCTCTCCTCGAAGTCTTGTTGGAACAAGGTAGTACAGACCGCTCTCGAACGTCGCAAATCTGGAGCAGTGCAGGTGATCCCTATTATTCTCAAACCAGTAGATTGGCAACATACCCCGCTAGGACAACTTCAAGCCCTCCCCGTCGGAACGAAACCTATTACAAAATGGGGTGACCAGGATGCTGCATTCAAGGATGTGACGCAAGGAATCCGAAGCGTCGTGGAGACGTTACAAATAACGCGACGGAATGATCTTGAAGACAAAGAGGTGCCGAGTGAGGGTGGTGACCAGTTGAGTGCTACCCAGAAGGGTAGAGGGAAAGTTGTCACTATCGACGCGAGGGCCGATAACGGATATATCATTGGTGTCGATATTGATCGTTCTCATCTTGCGATTCTCCTTACGGATCAGCATGTCACTAACATTGTCGAGTTGTGGTCTAGTCCATTCGACACCAACTTGGGCGCGGAAATATGCCTCACTCGTGTGGCTGAGGAGTTACATGCAATAGTGGGGAGGAGCGGCGTGACATGGGAGCAAGTCGTTGGGATTGGACTAGCCACGCCAGGCCCTTTGGACCGTGCCTCAGAGAGAGTGCATTCTCCATCACAGACCATGCGTTCAGCGTCACAAATGCCCGGCTGGGAGGATATACACATCCCAGACTACTTGGAACTTCAACTGAAACTGGAAAAGAAGATAGAAATCCGCCTGGGGAATGATGCCAATATGGGAGCTCTCGGCGAGAGCTGTTACGGTGTCGGGCGAGGTGTTGAAAATTTCGCATATGTCAAGATCGGGGTTGGCATTGGAGCAGGCTTCGTGATCGGCAAGCACCTCTACCTTGGGAGTACGAATGCTGCTGGAGAAATCGGACATTTAGTAGCGGTTAATGAAGAAAAAGCAATAAGATGTGCTTGTGGTCAAAGTGGCTGTCTAGAAACAGTGGCTGCTGAACCAGCTATTGTGAAAGATGCACGAGAAGGATACTCACTTTATGCTAGGGACACGAACGCTCATCAGACTCCTCGACTAGCCGAATATGGAGATATCGTGGGCATTAGAGATGTCATACAAGCCGCTCAGGATGGTGATGAAGCCAGCAAGGCCGCTCTTGAAAATGCTGCTAAATGGATAGCTACTCCAGCACTTGGAGCGTTAATAAACATATTCAATCTATCACTGATTTTGCTTGATGGAGACATTGTTCGGGAGTACCATGACTTCATGGAAGTCATCCTCAAGCGAACAAGAAATTCTAGTCTCCATGTGAACTGGACTGGAGTACAGATTAAACGCAGTAAAATGGATTTTCCAGTTGCCTTTGGTGCTGCCGCTAATGTCATTGATTGCATCTTAGGTAAGCATCAGAGAAAACCAAAGTCTCATAGTACTAAGTGAGGTGAAACGGAATGAGTGAGAGAACCAATTTAGAGAATTTTCCATTGGTAGTGGGTGTAGATTTAGGTGGTACACAAGTGCGTGTGGCTGTATTGCAGGGAGCCACGCTGCTTTCAAGGGTAAACTTGCTGACAGGAGAGGAGACTCATCCCAACCGTCTTATCCCACGCATCTACGATGCTTTACAAAGGGCACTTGATGAGGCAAGCACCAAACCGGATCAGATCATCGGCATTGGTATTAGCTCACCAGGACCACTAGATAGTCATACAGGTATGGTCTTTGACCCACCAAATCTTCCCGGATGGCATAACGTTCCACTGCGTGACCTGTTCAAGGAGCACTACAATATGCCTGTTTTTATCGAAAATGATGCGAATACAGCAGCTTTAGGTGAGTATATATTTGGGGCAGGGCGTGGTTCCAAGAGTATGGTCTATATGACTATTAGTACTGGTATTGGTGGAGGGGTGATTATCGATGGAAAGCTCATGAGTGGCATAATCGGAACAGCAGCCGAATTGGGACATATGACGATTGATCGACATGGTCCTCGCTGTAATTGTGGCAATATTGGTTGTCTAGAAAGTATTGCTTCTGGTACCGCGATTGCGCGACGGGCGAACGAGGCTCTTGCAGAGGATACCACCTTTCTGAATTGGATGAGTGAGAGGTTTCTCCATGCTACTAGCATATCGGAGCAGGCAGCAAGGCCGTTGGACAAAGATGATGCCATTGATGAGTCCGGGCGAAAGAACCTTATTGATGCTCGGCTGGTAGCCGAGGCAGCGACGAAAGGAGTCCCGTTAGCGTGTGAGATCATTCGAGATGCGGCAGAGGCAATAGGCATCGGCCTTACCAATGTTATTCATATCTTTAATCCAGATCTCATTATTCTAGGCGGTGGCGTTACTCAGATAGGACCTCTCCTTATGGAACCAGCTTTGGGCATTGTCCAGGAGCGGGCAATGAAAGTGCCCCGTGAAGCTGTAAGGATCGTACAAGCACAACTGGGTACAGATGTGGGGCTTATTGGTGCTGGCGCATTGATTTATTGCAACAGAAGTTAGTGATGTCATCAGGGAGTCACTGCTCATGACTCCCTTCTCATCGGATCTATCCCTTCATCAGCTTCAATTTCTCTTTGACGTGTGCACGACTGACCTGCGTATACCGGACTGTCGTTTGGATCGCAGGTGTACCCTTCATCGTGACATGCCCCAGATAATAGGCAATTTCTTCGAGAGTCCATCCGGCATCACGAGCACGATGAGCGAAATCATGTCGCAAATCGTGAAAGCTAAGGTTGTGAATCAATTCCCATTCCTCTTTGTTCGCCTGCCGTTTCAAGGTGCGAAACCAATGGTGAATACCATCTTCGGTAAGGTGCATGCTTCGCTGGGAGGTAAAAACATAAGGACTTTCCTTTTCACGTCCCCCATGTTGAATATAGTCGTAGAGGGGACGGCGTGCTTCATTGAGCAGATCAATATCGCGAAACTTCTCTCCCTTGTGTCCAACATGTATCCAGCCGA
This sequence comes from Ktedonobacteraceae bacterium, assembly GCA_036501345.1. GTDB lineage: Bacteria > Chloroflexota > Ktedonobacteria > Ktedonobacterales > Ktedonobacteraceae > DASYAN01. The sequence goes on along the minus strand of DASYAN010000242.1, from coordinate 983 downwards.
TTTTCGGACCGACATGGGTATGTTCCATCAGGAGATGCGCAACGTCGCTCACACGGCATCCTGCCCAATATCCCAATGCAAAGAGCGCTTTTCCACGCAGGTCATCGCCCTTCTCGACGAGATTACGTAGAACAAACCGTTGATCCGGCTCCAGGACACGAGGAGCAAGCTGCTGCTGTGCCTTGATCTCAATTCTAGAGGTCGGATTCCGCTTCAAGGCTTCCTTTTCATCAATTAACCATTGGCAAAAGTGTTTGATGACCGACTTGACACGTGTGCAATGGCTCACACTATATCCTTGTTCCTTGAGCAACGACAGATAGCCTTCGACAACCGTCATTGTGAGCTGGCTAGGCTGAAAGTGTTTCCCATGGCCTGGGCGTTTGGCGACCCACTCCGTAAACTGACGTAAGACACGCAGGTACGCATCAATGGTCGCCTCGTCGAGTTTGGTGAGACACGCTTGGTGATAGCCTTCGATCCACTCCCCATTACTAAGCTGAGGGAAGGGAACAATGTTCGTTTGCTCTGTCATTTTTCGTCATTTCCCGTTACAAAATTTTCTGCTGCGAGTTTTGGGCTCTCATTTTTGGTATTGTCTTCTATGTACTCTGTATTTCAACAGAGAGACAAGCGTGAACGAGCATTCTTGAAAAGAGAGCAAGATCGTCAGCTCATAGCAGAAGGCATCTTCTGCTGCGACTTTTCTGCTGCGAGCTAGTCTACCAGCAGTGGGAGGAAAACGCAAGAGGGAGGGGACTTCAGGGGTATCTGTCTAGCGCTGAGTTGGAAGCAAGCAAACGGCTCCTTTGCACTTCATGTCAGCTTCGCGCATATCACCCCTTGTAGCCAGCGGCAGCAACGACTACAGCATCCGGTTGTGGGACGTCAGCACAGGTGAGTGCCTCAAGGTCTTACAGGGTCACAGTGCCTGGGTGCGCTCGGTGGCCTTCAGTCCTGATGGGTCATTGCTAGCCAGCGGT
>DASYAN010000241.1:0-22081 GCA_036501345.1 Ktedonobacteraceae bacterium | reverse complement strand
TAATAGCTCCAATTCAAATGCGACTAATGGAACTAACACAAACTCTCCTAGTTCTGGTTCTGGTTCTAACACAAACCCTGCTAGCTCTGGTTCCAACACAAACCCACCTAGTCCTTCCTCAACTCCAACTCCAACTCCAACTCCAACTCCAACAGCAGCAAACTCTGACCCCTATCCCCCCAGTGGAACACTGGCACTTGATGACCCGTTGAGCGATAACAGCAGAGGCTATGGATGGCAGGATACATCTTCTCCTAGCTCTAATGGTGGATGGGCTTGCCAGTTCATAGGAGGTGCATACCATGCCATCGAGACATCACAAAATGGTTTCGACTCCTGCCATGCGAGTCCCCAGGCCAGCAATTTCACCTTGGAGGTCCAAATGCAAATTATCCAGGGAAGCTGCGGTGGAATAGTACTACGTGATACGATGAGCCAAGCACATGCCTATTCTTTTCAAGTTTGTCAGGATGGGTCTTATCAATTGTATCGCTGGGACGGTTTTTCTTCTGGCCAAACGTTGCAATCAGGTTCTAGCGGGGCAATAGTGACTGGACTAAATCAATCTAATGTGATTGCTGCAGTTGCAAACGGGAGCACTTTCGATCTCTATGTCAATCAGCAGGATATTATTACTATAACAGACAGCTCATACAGCCAGGGACAGTTTAGCGTTTCTGCTAACGGAAACACTGAGGCAGCTTATACTAACGCTAGGATGTGGACGTTGTGAGATCCCAAAGGGCATTCTTGGAGGTATCGTTGCAGCCAATGATACCTTCAGGAAACATTGATTACTGAACAGGTCAAGTCTCTGCAGTAGCAAAGGATAGAAACGTGAACGGACCATCGTGCAAGTAGATTGGTTTTGTCTCGGAAAATAGCGCTTCCACACTAATTTTCGGCATGGTGGCTCTATGCTTGTCTTGTGAGGGATTATCTTGAACAAAGGGAATGAGGACTTGATCGCCTGCTCGCATGGCAGTGAAACGACACTGGGTCATCGTATAGCCAGAGCTAGGTAAAGGTGAAACTTGTCTCATCGTATATGTATATGTTGTGCGATAGTCCGGTGAAGCCGAATGCGTCAGGCTCCAGCGGGTCACCAGCCAGTCGGTATCATTGAGATATTGTCCAGAAATGCCACGTTCCAAGTCATTTCCATGATTGATAGATAATTTTTGGGTAGACGGGATGGCTTGTTCTGGCTTAGGAGTGACAATGTAGAGACCAAATGGAGAGCCACCGGATGCGATGGGTTTACCGACCATGCCTTTCAACGTTACTGTTGCAACTTCCATTGCCAGATCATACACCCAATAGTTGTAAGGCCCTATCAGCATAACAGCAGGTCCCTCGGCAAGACTGGGAAGCGGAACACAATTCGCATCGAACAGGGTAACAGGGGTATGCATCTGGGTACTTAGCAATTGAAGCTGATCCTGCGTAGTCCAATCTGTCGATATATAGACTCTTTTCAAATGATTCCGTTGTGCTAGCTGATCAGCCGCAGTGATGGCAGTGCGTAGGGAGCGCAAGTCATAACCGGGGACCGCCGGCATAGCATAACCATTGCTATAGTGACCAAGATCGATATCGAAGATGCCCGCCGTACTTCCGATAAATTGGGCCATGATGATCAGACCAGCCAGAGCATACACCCCATAATGGCGCATGTACCTGTATAGAGTCTTTCCCTCATTGCTTCGTAACCAATCCACAGTTTTGGCCAGGAAGATACCAGCTAGGATACAGGGAGCAGGCAGAAGAAAGAAAAGGAAATACTGCCGAGCAAAAGTGGTAGATTGATGAAAAAAGATCATCAGTGGCACCCATTGCCAACAGAGCAATATAAGAGATCCACAACGAGAAGGTGAGTTACGCAAATGAGACCAATAGTGACGAACATATCCCCACGGACGCCATGAATATGTTGTCCCTAACGATGACGATCCATCATCCAGTTCATACCCAAATGGCACATGGTTACCATCGATCAGGAGCCCAGTATGACTATCAATATTTGCACCCGATGAGTTCCATGACCAGAGCGCCAGTACCAGTGTGGTGACCACACTGGCAACAACCAGAGAGATGTTCCCCAACAGATCAGGGAGGTCAATGATCAAGAGGGAAAGCAAGCCAAGGACAAGATCGCGCCAGCGCGTAGTGCCAGGAGCCAATCGCACTGCAATGCCCACAGGAGCGATCATCAGGATTGCTGCAGGGTAGAGTTGCATCAGAAAACCAAGCAGAAGCAGGGCAGGGAAGAGCCAGCCCTTGCCACGTGCAATAATCCCCCAAAGCAGCGTCATCACGAAGAGCGCGACAAAGAGTGGCAGGAGCTTTACATTCCATTGTGAAGGTGAGTAGGCGAGAACTCGAAAGAGTATTCCATACATCAGTGCGGCAAGCGCTGCCGCTCCTCGACCGTAGTAGCGGCGCACGAAGCTATAGACGAGCAAAACCGAGGCCGTCACCAACAAGCTCACTGCGATAACTTGCCACAACGGGCCACTCATAAGCAATGCTGAATAGAAGGTATCACTTGTATCCAGCATTGCTCCGATCACTTGGGCCGCCATCATCAGACCAGCCAAGGTGATATACGTCCCATAGCGCTGGATATATCCAGGTATTATCACTTTCTTTGGGTTCCGTAACCACCCAGCAGTTTTGGCCAGGATGATCCCAACCAGAATAAAGGGACCAGGCATCAGAAAGAGAAAATAATGCTGATATAAAGGAAGCGAATGATGCGCAAGGATGATCGGAAGTACCACTTGCCAACAAACCAACACAAGAAGCCCACAACGATATGGCGAGTTGCGCAGGCGTGACCAATAGCAACGAACATGTCTCCACGGATGCATCCCAACCAATGGCGATCCATCACTCAATTCACCCCCAAAGGACACACGGTCGCCATCGGTCAAGGCACGATTTTTCGTGTCCGCTATACTCGATTCGCTCGATATGCCCCGTGGCAAAACCGCTAGTACCAATGTTATGATTGTGCACGCAATAACTAAATAGATCAGTAGTATACTGATCCAGGTAAGATAAGGAGCTAGCTGCCAGAGCATTGAGGACTCGTCCAGATATGGGAGAATGTTTTTGAACCAGTGGTATGGATTCTGGGGAGAAAGAATATCATAGGGATTGAACAGGGTCTGATACAGCAGCCAGGCTTGGTTATCAAAAACCGCTTTTTGCTGGGGATGCAGAAAAGTTTGTACAAGTATATGTATATCGTAAAAACGGCTAGAGACTTCCCACACCAGATAAGGAAAGTAGAAGACGAAAACAGAGAGCAAGCCAAGTGCAAGATCCTGCCAGCGGATGGTGGCAGGAGCCAGAAGCAGTGCCATGCCCAAGGGAATAATCATCAAGACTCCAGTAGCATGGAGTTGAATAAGGAGACCAAGCAGGAACAGAGCTGGGAAGAGCCAGCCTTTGCGACGTGCAACAACTCCCCTAAATAGGGCCATCACAAAAAGCAACACAAAGAGTGGTAGGAGGTTTGTGTTCCAAATAGAACGCGAATAGACGACAGTTCGAAAGAGTGTTCCATACATCAGCGCGGCAATAGTTGCAGCCACTCGACCATAGTAACAGCGCACGAAGCCATAGGTGAGCACAACTGAGATTGTCATTACAATAGCCACGCTGATCGCTACCCACAATGGATCATTCGTGAATGCTGCTGGAAGCATGAAAAGGTCAATGGAAGCAGGCGGATTATAGATATTGATAGAAGCTAGATTTGAGGTAGCGGGAATCAAGCCATGGGTAACAGCATAGCGTGCCATCTGAAAGTAATTGGCCTCATCGGCCTCAAATTCGGTAGTATTGAACTGATAGAGCCGCAGGAAAGCCGCTACCAGCACAATAGGATAGATTTCCCAGCACAAAAGCCACGAGCGAAGGGGCACCAAGCGTGCTACTACTGGCAGCTTATCAGCCAAGGATGCCACTGGTTTTTCAGAGAAGACAGTGCTCACAAAGATATTCCTAACTCTGTAATATGTCAACAATCCTTTCTAGACAGGGTTTAAGGATCAGTATAGGAGAAGCTTGCACGCCCGTACAGGGGGAAACAGGGACAATTCTCACTTACACGGCGCACAATTGTCCCTCCTTCTCCCTTGAAAAGATAGCCTCATAAGTTTATCTTTTCTCTATAACTAGATCCCCGCACACAAAGCTACAGCAAGCTTTCATTGAAGGAAAGTTATTGGAGAATATCTATCTAGAAGGGCACTACGAAATGAGTAACTACAAGATTGGATCTGAGGCAGAAGCACGAGATGAACATAGCAAGCAAGATGAAGATGGAAAACAAAAAAGGTGGTTCATTCTATCAAAACGCATGTTTATCGCCAATCCGCGTATACGTATATTGCTCCTAGCATTTACCATGCTATTCTTTGAATTAGCCTGCATCCGCTGGATACCGTCCTATGTCCGTTATCTAAGCTATTTCACTAATTTTATTCTACTAGCCTCTATCCTTGGTATTGGATTGGGCATGCTCACAGCACGTCGCAAACGTTTCTGGTTTCCACCCTTCCCAATCATGGTATTGCTACTTATCTATATCGTTATGGTGAATCGCTACGATATACGTATTCAGTCAACCCAGGTGCTCTATTTTGGGAATGGTATCACGTACCAGGAAAATTTCATTGTCCTACCCATTATATTTGGGCTAGTGACCGCCTGTTTCATCCCTCTGAGTCGCTCCTTTGGTCTGTTATTCAGAGAGATTCTGCCACTCACTGGGTACACTTTTGACATCATCGGCAGCTTGGCAGGCATTGCCCTCTTCTCTATTATTGCCTACTTTAGTATGCCACCGCTCGTCTGGTTTGGTATCTTGACACTATTGGTTCTGCTGCTGAGTAGCTGGCGGTCAATTATTCCCAACGCCCTGGTCTTGTTGGTAAGTCTGGTTCTTGTCTTTCTCATGCAACAAGGTGCTTACTGGTCACCCTATTACAAGATTTTGCTTTACCCTGCCAACCCGCATGGCTATGGTATCAGCGTCAACAATGTTGGTCATCAGGTAATGATTCCCTGGCAATACAAGGAGCCCTTCTACCGACGCATGTACCAAGTCTTTCCCGGTAAATCATTCAACAACGTGCTAATCCTGGGCGCGGGTAGCGGATCTGATGTCGCCACCGCACTGGCTTACGGCGCCAAATCGATCACGGCTGTAGAGATCGACCCCACGATCCAGCACCTCGGTGCTCTCTACAATCCAGACCATCCCTACAGCGATCCACGTGTGCATGTCGTTATCAACGATGGTCGTAACTTCCTGCAGAATACCACCGAGCACTTTGATCTGATCATCTTCGGCGAAACTGACTCACTCACTCTCACCTCGAGTAATACAAGCTTGCGACTGGAGAGTTTTCTGTTGACCCAGGATTCCATCAAGACAGCACAAGCCCATCTGACTAAGAATGGCATGGTAGTGCTCTACAACTACTACCGTGACCAGTGGCTGGTGCAAAAGCTGGTCAACATGGCTGGTAATACCTTCAATCAGAAACCGCTCGTCTTTACCTATGGCCGCCTGGGAAATGCTACAGTCATTATGGCAGGACCAAGACTGGCAACCTTACCGAAAAAGGAGTTTGGCCCCTATCGCAAATGGCAATCGAACCAAAATATGGCCATCACAGGTGAGGGCTACTATTCAGTGACCTCGCTCCCAACAGCAACCGATGATTGGCCTTTCCTTTATCTGTACGACCGCAGCTTTCCCCTACTCTATATCCAGGGGCTGGCTGTAGTTGCTCTATTCGCTGTTGGAGGCACTCTAGCGTTAGCACCTCGGTACACCCTAAAGCGTTTTAACTGGCACATGTTCTTTCTGGGGGCCGCCTTCATGCTGCTGGAGGTCAAGAGCCTCACTACCTTCGCACTGCTATTTGGCAGTACCTGGCTGGTCAACTCCCTAGTTATGTTCGCCATCCTCAGCAGTGTGCTGCTAGCCGTATTGGTGAACAAACGACTCAAGATCCAGCGCATTACCCCATTCTACCTGCTACTGTTTGGAGCACTGCTACTCAATATTCTTGTGCCGCCAGAAGCCCTGTTGCTGGGCAACCCGCTGCTGCGCTATGTGCTGGCAAGTGTGCTGGTCTTTTCCCCAATCTTTCTAGCCAACATCATCTTCACCAACTCATTTCGCGATAGTGAGACTGCAGACATCGCTTTTGCCTCGAACCTCCTGGGTATGCTGGTCGGGGGCAGTATGGAATACTTCAGCATGCTGGTCGGCTATCGCCTGTTGCTCATCCCGGTGATGCTTTTCTATACTTGGGCTCTGTTCTTGCGTACCCGTCGATGAGTGTTCGAGCAGACGCGCCCACTTACTCATAGCACGTTTATCTCTGCTGTGCAGCATTGCTGCACAGCCTGACCAAGAGAAATCCAACTATTGCAGATGTTGCTACTTGGCAACCTATCATGGTGCTGTGTATTGTTGCCAAAGCGTCACCAGCGAATTGTCCTGGAAATGCTCAATATTGGAAAGAAGAAGGGGAAATGTGCAGCTCTTAGAAAAGATCGAGCATACCCCTTCTCACCTTCCCGCAGGCAGATAGACTGCATATCCTGCAATGGACAAGCGATGATAATCTTTCCCGAAGCGCGATGCGAAAAGTTTGTCCTGAGTAATACCATCTCCGAAAACCTGGTCCTGGGAAATGCCAGTAGCATGATCTGGCTCGATATGGAAGACATAGGCAGCTTGAGAATCATCATTCACTATCTGTGGATAGAGTGGATAACGGTTTACCCATGTATTCAGGTTTTTATCGAGACTGGCGCAAATTATGCGTTCGTTGCTCGCAAAGATAAGGCGATTGCAGGTCCAGTAGTCAGAGTAGATGTGTGGAGTGTGAAAACTAAGTAAAGCACTGATCAACGTATCCTCTCGTTGCTGCTGTTGTTGCGCATCAGGAATCTGCTGAAAGGTAGTGACGGTCCCCAGAAGCAATACCAAGCTAATAATACACAAGAGATAAATTTTTATCCTATCAGCCATCCTTCCCATCATGGCAATCGCCCATACGCTCATTAAGCGGTTCAATGCAGACTGGCCTTCAGAGAGTCTGGGCCAGAGGAAGCCAACAATGACAGGAGTTGCCACCAAAAGCCCGACCAAGTAGCGTGAGGAGAGGGTCGGAATAAGTGTCGGCGCAGGACTACCTATATAGACAAGTACAGTCAGATCTACGCTCACTAATAACATTAGTCGAGCAGTGCAGCGCACAAGGCACTCCTTGTCAGTAGCAGATCCCGAGGCAGAGAAGGCCCGACGGTGCTTCTGTATTTCTCTGATGATTGTAAAAGCTGCTAAAGTCTGTAGGATGATGGCACCCAATCCCCAGCATCCTTGAAGTATTCCACATGATAACGAAATTTGATGAACCCATTGGCCCGGTTCAGAAGACAGTGGACAGAGAGGATTAGCACCAGTTGCCGTAGGGATGCTAATAGCGATTGTTCCCAGTAGAGATAATCTGAAATCTCCGCTTGCATGCGCAATTGCCGTACCACCTGCCTTGTAAATATCCCAAAGCGTCTTCCACAAACTAGTACGGGGATATTGGATGTTGAATAGAAGGAGGGGAAATGCACCAAGCAGATAGCCAAGGACGGCAAAGAGGCCAGCCTCAGTAGGCAATTCGCGACGGCAGAAGAGGAACAGCAAGAGCAAAGAAGCACCGACAAAGGGCAGCACTAACGGGTGGCTCCAGAAGCCTAAACCGATTACAACACCTAGACCTCCATAGGCAACAAGGCGTTTGTGACGCTCTTTCGAGCTCATGTCTGAATGAAAAGAGAGCGCAAGCCAGCTCGCCAGTAAGAGCGAGAGTGTTCCAAAAAGCTGTGGTTCGAGATACCCCTCAGCCAGAAGTTGCTGAGTGAGTGTGTCACTGGACCCCAGACACAAGAAGAAGACACTGACCAGTGCAATGCCTCCACTGTAAAGCAGACGAGCAAGCAGATAGAGCGCCAGCAGAAACCCAGCATACAGGACTATCAAACCCAGGCGCAAAGCAAAGAGAGATGGACCCAAAAGTCGAAAGAAGCAAGCAGCCAAGTAGGCTTCGATAGTTCCCATGTAGTTTTGCCCGTACACAAAACTGGGCCATTCGCCCCGGTTGAAAATATGCAAAGCTACAATTCCCATCAGGCCTTCATCGCTATTAGTTGGAGGCCACCCATTACGGATGAGAACCACTCTCAGAAGCACTGTCATGGCTATAAGCAATATAGAACCGAGTCCATAGACACCGATCTTTCTGTACTTGCTGCTCTTAGACAACATTAAGCATGTCCTTTCTCTGCTAGTTCATCCGACTCTTAACAGCAGATTGCAGAAGTACTGAGAGTGCACCAACCAATGACATACACCTAGGTTCAATCTTTCTGGAAACCGCTGTAGTGCTAACCCTCTATTTCTAATGCACTAGTAGAGTATATTAGCGGAAATCTGAACAATTCTTCAAGAGGAAAGGAGGGACAATTCTCCCAGCAAAAGTGAGAATTGTCCCTGTTTCTCTCTATGAGGAGCATACAAACTTCTGCTATACTCTCCTCACTGTAAATTGAAGTCAGTAGGATAGCAATACGTGTCGAAAATCCAAATGGTGGAAGTAAAAGAGAATTCAGGGCAAGAGAAACAAGACCTGCTATTCATAATGTACGCAGAAGGAGCTGATACAATGGGAGCTATTACGAGATGCCGAGTATGTCATTCCGGCAATATAACCAATGTACTTTCTCTCGGAGACCAGTATCTTGCTGTTTTTACGGCAGAAGATAGTAAGCCAGAAAAATATCCTCTCGATGTAGTCTTGTGTGAGGATTGCTATTTGGTACAGCTGCAACATACAACTCCACGCAGTTCTTTATATACAGAGAATTATGGATACAAGTCGGGAATTAATACTACGATCAAGTCAGATCTTGCAGAGATTGCGCAACGAGCAATCAAAGAAGTGGAAAAGCCACACAGCGTCATTAATACACTTGATATTGGTGCCAATGATGGCACACTGCTAACCTTCTATCCAGAACACTATTGTCGGGTTGCATGCGAGCCCATTAAGAAGTTCGCAAAAGAGTGTAAGCAAAAGGGCATAAAAGTTATCAATGATTTTTTCAGTTATGAGGCAGTCAAGCAAAAAATTTCTGGCCAGTTCGATATCATTACAGCTATTTCTTGCTTCTATGATTTGGATGATCCAAACAAGTTTGTTTCAGATATTGTTCGCTTATTTGCAGATAAAGGAGTGTTTATTGTTCAACAGAACTATTTAGTTGCAATGTTGAAGCAAAATGCTTTTGATAATATTGTGCATGAGCATTTAGAATTTTACTCTCTGCTTGCTCTGGAAAATCTATTAGAAAGACATGGATTGGAAGTATATCGTGTGGAGCAAAATACTATTAATGGAGGAAGTTTCAGGACATACATTCAGCATAAAGGTGTTCGGCTTGTTGAACAATCGGTCATTGATATGCGAGAAGAAGAACAGCAATTAAAACTTGATGATCCACAGATATATGCTGATTTTGCAGTCCGCGTAAAAAAACGCGCTGAAATACTCCATACATTTATTGAGAAAAAAGTAAGGGAAGGCAAAACAAGTTATTTATATGGAGCTTCTACTCGAGGCAATACACTATTACAATTTGCTGGGTTGGATAATCACTTAGTCAAAGCAGCTGTTGAGCGAAACCCGGAAAAGTGGGGAAAGAAGATTGCATCTGTGGGAATTCCGATTATCTCTGAAGAGCAAGCACGCAAAGAGCATCCTGATTATATGTTATGTCTTCCTTGGTTTTTCTTTTTTCCTGAAATGAGAGAGCGAGAAGAAGCTTATATTCAAGCTGGCGGTAAATTTATTCTACCATTACCAAATCCAGTTCTTGTAACAAAAGAAGGAAATGTTAAGCTTTAAGGAGCATTTACTGTCCTAGATCTTTTGACCTACTCAAGCAAATGTGCCTCCCCCATATAGGAGATCAGCTAGAGTCGGAGGCAGTAATAAGCCTCATGCTGTTTATGTACAGCATGAGGCTTATTACTAATGAAACTGTTGGAAGACTAACTTTCAATGATATCCACACCGATCAGAGCATCACCAGGATTGCGATCACGCTGTGGATCACGCTCACGAAGGGACCGCAGAACACTGACCCCCTCAACGACGCGACCAAATACGCCATGCTTACCATTCAGATGCGGGGTAGGACCATAGGTGATAAAGAATTGCGAGCCGTTGGTATTGCGACCAGCATTCGCCATTGATAGGATACCCTCGCGGTCATGTGGAATTTCAAGTGAACTACGCTCATCATCAAAACGATAGCCTGGACCACCTGTGCCTGTTCCGGTTGGGTCACCTGCTTGGGCCATAAAGCCACCGATCACACGATGGAAAGTTGTATCATTATAAAAACCCTCGCGAGCCAGGAAAACAAAATTATTTACCGTAATCGGTGCCTGAGCTGCTAACAGCTCAACCGTGATATCACCTTTGACCGTATGCAGAATCGCCGTGTATTTCTTTTTAGGATCGATTTGCAACGCGGGTGGATTTGGATATTGTTTAGCCAAGAAATATCTCCTCTCAAAATGAGAGGGCGATCTTTATGATCGCCCATTTTCTCTACAATAGATTTGTTAGTCTGCTAATTGGCCAATCCTAGCATATCACCAAACTAACGATATGTGCAACTAACCTCCTATGAGGTCTGCTAAAAGCCACTACAGAAACCTGCAAAAACCACGCTACGTAGTGGCAAAGTGCACTTCGTATTACCAGAAACGCGATCCTCCAAAAGCGCCGGAAAAGCCACTAAAGGCAAAACTCCGGCCAAAACCGCCACCCCAGAACGGGGAGAAACCACCACCCCAGAATGGGGAGAAACCAAAGCCACCACCCCAGAATGGGGAGAAACCACCACCCCATCCACATCCCCCGCATCCCCAAGAACCTGTGACCTGCTCCAGATCCTCATCAGTCAACTCGACAGCATCAACGGGACACTCTGATAGACTTTGACTCTCAAGGTCAAAGACACCCTTTGGTGTACTTGCAGTTAGTGTCTTCATGAAGAACAACCTTTCTCCCAATTTGGCAAGTCCTACTCTTCACTATAAATTGGATTGTACAGCTTGAATTGTACTATCCCTCAACTAGATTACAATTTCTAATTAGACTATGTCAATCCCAGTAATTATAAATAATTTAGAAGAGATTTGATTTATAGTTCATAGCATTATTTGTTTCTTTACATCTATTTTTAATGCAATTTGTTCGCCAATTTATGATCAATAAGTGTTTGAAGCACAAAGGGAGCCTACTAATATGAAAAGGGAAGAAAAATTTGTCTCTGGAGAAAAGGTGATGAGAATGAAAAAAAAGCTGGCTATACTGAAGCAATGTGTGATAGCAGATCTTGATCCCTGAGACTAAGAAAGTCCATATTTTGGAGCTTCATTGATCCAATGGACGATAATCGCCGTCAGTGCGATAATAGTATGGCACAATACTCTACATAGTTCCGAAAACCATAGCGTTCTCTTGACCACTTGCTTTTCGGGTTCGGAGGGGAATGACAATCCTCACAGGATGCACTACTAGAGATGTAAACACCTCATTCGCATCCCCTACCCCATTGCTTCGAGAAGCGTTTGGGGATACTTGTTCTCCACGTTCTCTATCGCTATAGCGTGTTTACCTCGCTTGCTAAATCCCTGCTTGACGCATCTATAGGACCTATGCAGAAACCTGCTGCCGCACTCGTCTGGCCTTTCACCATAATCAACAAGGTCATTTTGGCACTTGCGATGATCTGCAAGAACACAATGATGATAGCAGAATTGACAAAGAGAAGCAAAAGAATAGTACCAAGAATTATCAAGGCTATTCAAAGATTCGCTAGACTTCCAGTGAACGTTACTGATACTTATGTTTCTCTATAAGTGGGGAGACTTAGAAACCTAAATACACTCCTGAAATTAGAGGGATTTCAGTGCAGCCTTCGGCTGAGCTTTCGTTAGGGGATGACCGCTAGTTAACGCAGATAACGCTCGCATTACTTTTACTGCATCATTTTGGCTAACTGGACAACCAATTTCCATCAAATACTCAATTCTTAGAGGAACGCCAGCCATTTCGGCAAGATCCTGTGCTGTCACACCATGACGCTGGCGAATATCTTTGATTGTTGCTTGCTGCTGAGCCTGATTCATAATCTTTCCTTTCAAATCACACTGTTACGTTTACCAATCCTAAAGTAGGTAGCATCATTCTTGCCACAAATAGAAAATCTTTCCATTTGCCAGATCATTTGAAGATCTTGCTCCTATAGATATATAACATATACTATCCAGAAAAGCAATTAAAAACTAATAAAAATGTCAGAGCAACAACCAACTACATACATTTGTATTGGCAATATCAACTGTACAAATAATGCCAACTAGGAATGAAATGTATTGAAACTGTATAATACACGATGATTTTTATTACCCATATTAATAATTATTACTCCATTAAGTTGATATAAATAATTTTTGCCCGTTTTTCTACTATAACATATCCTAGCTGATATTAATAAAGTACGTCTGATTGAAATAGGAAACAGGCTTTGTACATCATAGTCTCTCTATCGCAGAAGAAAACGTTGCGTCCTTTTGCAATCTCAAACGTATGTGACGACTCCCCATGGATAAATCCAGGGGCTTCTCGTAGTAGTCTCTAGGAACATACCCTGAGAGACAGTTTCACGAGGGCTCCGTCCGAGCCCACTGTCATACAATCTCGTAGGTGGCTTGTGGCTGAGGGCGTTTCGTAACTTGGATTGCTCCCTCCAGAGATGAGCTAAAACCTGAAAATGTCTTTTTTCGCTCTCCAAAAGTCTCTTTTTCTCTAGAAAAACTCCCAACTTCTCAGCTATCCTTGAGATAGGTACTCGTTTTGAGTGTCGCATGAGATGTGTTTGAAAAAAACAGAGAGGTTACGAAACGCCCTCACGCTTTCTTGTCTATTCAGTACAGAAAACTTTCTGTGCTGTTGGATAAGTTTATAAATTTTAGCTCGGCCTTTTTTGGAGCTTGCTGCTGAGTTGTCTGAGCCGTGTCTTGAGCTTGGATAAGACTGCATTTTGTCCATGTGAGTCTACAAGAGATTGTGGAAGTGTAGCGGTTCTGCTGTCAGTTCTGCTGTCAGGAGGTGACCTAAAAATAGGCGGATAGCTTGCTTGAGAGGCTTTCATATATTCATGCAATGTGGTATACTTCTAGTTAAAGAGTGATTGTCCTGATTTGAAAGGCAGGTGAATGATGGCAGTAACAGAAGATGAGCTAGCTATAGTACTGCCCGCTAATCTGGTTCCAGGTCCTGTGCAGGGACAGTGGACATATGCAGATTATGCTGCTTTGCCGGATGATGGGCGGCGCTATGAACTCATGGATGGAGTGTTACTGATGTCCCCATCGCCGACTCCGAACCATCAATTTATCGTGGGTAGATTGTTTTTCTATCTCTGCCAATATGTTGACTTTGCTGGTCTCGGCAGGGTGCTTCATGCTCCTCTGGATGTTGAGCTTGCACCTGAGACGGTTTGTCAGCCTGATGTCCTTGTTCTGCTGGGTAAAAGCGTCGCAAAAGTGGCAGAAAAGCGTATCATCGGCGCTCCTGATTTAGCCATTGAAGTTGCATCACCAGGAACAGCTACTTATGATCGCTTAACCAAGACCTATACGTATGCACGATATGGAGTACAAGAGTGTTGGATCGTTGACCCAAGGGCATGCTCAGTTGAAGTGTTTGTGCTTGAAAATCATGGGTATCATTCATTAGGCATGTTCCAAGCAAAAGAAGGCATTCCTTCGCGAGTCGTTCCTGATATCAGAGCTATTCGTGTTGAGCAATTCTTTTCTTAGCTATTATCAAAAGTTAGTGATATGGCAGTTGTGCAGTAGTAGTAATGAAACTGTGCAATAGAGAGGTGAGGCGGCTTCTCAGCAGAGTTTGAGCTTAGCGAGAGGGCTTTGATCGTTCATTGGGATACACCGTTGTAAACTGTTGTAAAAGCTCTTTGATGTCAAAGCTGATGTCAGGATGAGGCAGAAAAACGCCCGGGTTTGCCGCTTTGTGGACAGTTCTCCTGGGTAGTCTATCCGTTTCCCATTGGGTCAGGAGCTTTTAAGTCTCTTGAATGCATAGATTGCCTTCTCAGGCTACGCCGTGTGATTTTTGGTTTTTATGCTCTTCATTCCTGTAATGGTGCGAGACTGTCTTTTCTCCTCGTCTTGCTATGGCTATTAATCGCGTTGTATTCGGGGAGAGGTAGAGCCACCTTAAACGGTGGAGGCACTATCATTTGAGCTCAATTCGGCCACGTTTCTGAGCTCGACCACCAGATAATGTGGCGATACCTCCTTTTCCAATCCCTAAGAAAAAAGGACGTCTCCGCACTAAACCACTACAGGATACGTCTAGGCCTAAAAAACCTGTTATGCGACTGCGAAAGGGGGTCCTTTGTGCATCCACCAGATGATGGGGGGTCCTACCCTTGTGTGCCAGTCCAGCCAATTGGCTACCCTCGTTATCTCCCGTTCACTCGTTTCATTCATATGTATCGCTGCATGCATGGATAGTATGTTGTATAAGAAAGGACGCTTATGAATAATCTGCCGTATGATGCGGATGACTCGTATTCACAACCAAAGACTCCTGAGCAATATTCGCAGGTCAGCCAAGAAACTCTGCTACAATTTCCCACGAGTCCAGGACAACACTCACAAAACGGGCCA
This sequence comes from Ktedonobacteraceae bacterium, assembly GCA_036501345.1. Classification (GTDB taxonomy): domain Bacteria; phylum Chloroflexota; class Ktedonobacteria; order Ktedonobacterales; family Ktedonobacteraceae; genus DASYAN01. The sequence continues at coordinate 7,218 of DASYAN010000241.1, read as the reverse complement.
CAATTTCCGCAAAACTCAAGCCAGTATATCCAAAATCTATACTTTGGTCAGTTCGATCAGCCACCACCTCCACAATTGCCAACCATGGAAATACGACAGAAACTGCAATTAGATCATAGACTCAAACGACCAAAGACTCAGCGAAAGCAGGCTGGCTCTCATAGTAGCCTGATGAAGTTCATGAGGTTTGTGAGTCACGCAGGCAAGAAACCAACAGGGTGATAATTTACTGACACTTATACGGATTTTCTTGAACTCGAAAAAGAAGTCGGAGGCCATGGGATGCAAGTCAGTTGCTCCATTTTTGCCTCCCAAGTTCAGTTTTTTTGAGGGAAGCAGCTTGTAGAGCGGATTCACCACTTTATTCAACGATAGCTATCCCTCTTTTGGTACTTTGGCCTCCGTCGCATCATGATGCGGAGGAGATTTCTGCCAAGAGATTTATGTATAAGTGTCAGGATGGCAGACCTTATGGAAAGGCTGGATACGCGTTCAGACCGTCCTCCAAGGCGTTCATCTCGCACGTCAGTTTTCTCCTTGATGATCTGCGTATAAGTGACAGCAATCAAGAGGGAGACCACCCAAACTCTAGCCCTTGAAATTTATGAACGGTACCAGCTTGTAGCAACTTCTGTAGACCTGCATCTGCAATGAGACTTTGTAATAACCGAGCTTGAGCCTTATAAGGTGTAACGATACCAATACATGGCCCTGAAATGCTTTCCTGTGTAGATAATGTCTTTAATACTTGGCGTGCAATTGCGAGACAGCAGAGAGCATGATAATAGTTTTTTCGGGAAGAGCCACTTGGCGGATGCATGGCTATTGGACTAGCATCATGAGTATCACATAAAATAAGAGGAAAAGCCGGTAATGGTTCAATAGTCTGCAATTGAGATATATTGTGCGCATTTTTCAACCTATTCTGATAAACGAGGCGGTTGGCTACTGCCGAGATAGCGGGATGCATACGAGACTGCACATCCAGCATCATACTATGCATACGTCCCTGCATTGCTGTATCTAATGAAACTCCCCTACGTGCAAATAAATCATTTTTTAACCATTTTCTTGCTAGAGGAGTCTCTGCATTAGCTATTGGAGCTAATTGTTGAGGATCGCCTATTAATACGATGGCACGGTCGGCATGCGAGGTTGCCACATATACTGATGGCAATGAAGCCATTGAGACCTCATCCAGGATAACTACATCAAAGCGCCGATCGGCAATAGTCTGATGCATGTAGGTCTTGCTCAATGTTATTCCAATTATTATTGCATTCTCTACAATGTTTTTCTCAATATGCCGCAATTTCTGGTTTATAGTAGCAAGTTGCTGAGTGTGCTGTGTACGCTGATCCTCTAGCACTCTTTGTTGTTGCTGATTCGCTTGCACCTGTTGAGAATGAGAGGCCTTGAGGATAGAAAGTCGAGATTGATATGCCTGTTCCTGTTCTTTGAGATATGCAATCCTCTTCTGGTGCACGGTCGGCATAGCAAGCTGATCCTCAATTTCCTGAAGAGACATTTGAACATGCAGCTCTTTCTGCTTAAAGGTATCATAGGCCGTCTGCGTATGTTGCAAATTGTGCTGCAAATCGACAAGTTTTTGCTTTTGCTCCCGAACATTGGAACTTACTTCAGCAAATTTTGTCTCGAGCTGTTGTAGATGTACTCCCTTGAAAAGGCGCATAACTCGACTCATATTACGGGCTGCTACCAATTGATTGAGCAGTTCCTTCTCGCGCTGCTGTTCAAGCGAGTATTTGACTTGCGCCACTTCAATTTGCACGCTGTACTGAGCAACGAGATGCCCAGCTTCTGCCAATTTTCTTTTTACCTCCTCTCGTGCTCGTGAGTGCCTTTCCTTGTCGGCATAGAGTTTCGAGATACGTTGATTTTCTGACTGCTGCAAAGGAACCAATTCTTGTTGCACTGCTTTTAGTGGGATATCTATTTCTGCCTGAGCAGTCAGAAATTCCTGCTCCCGTTGTTGAAGGTTCTGCTTTAAGGAACTCAGGTTAATATCGATCTGAGCAATAACCTGCTCTAAAGCCCTACGCTGCTGATCGTGTTCTTGGCCTAGTTTTTGTGCAATCTTTGGCAGATATACATCTTCATAGTCAGGGCTTGTCTTAAGCTCTTCCTTTTCAACCGCACCGTAGCGTATGACCTTTCCTTGAGACAGAAAATCACGTGCCTGACTCTTCTTACACAGTTCACATAGCTTCATAACTGCGTTGTCAACTGCGATATTTGTATTGGCAGCAATAAGCACAGTACGTTCAGCCAATAAATATTCTAGAGCGATAGCTGCCAAGGTGACTGTCTTGCCCGTTCCTGGTGGTCCAATAATGTAGGTTACTTCTCCTGCTAGAGCCATCTTTGCTGCTCGAAGCTGATTATGATGAGGCGTTATATTGCCAAAGCGGACGGTGGAAGGCTCATAGCCAATAGCACCTTCAGGCAGACCAAAGCTTTTTGAGCCAAGCTTAGCTGAACCTTCATCAGCCTTTTTAAGAGCCTCTCTCAAGCGACACAGCAACTCGGTCGAGTCATCGCAGAGATCTACTTGGCGTAAGAAGTCTGGAGGCAAAGGATTATCTGATACGATAGTAATTTCTATTCCATTAGCCGTTACAACATCACATCGGATTTTCTGGTTAGCCTCATTCACGAGGATCAGGCGTGCATCGTCTTTCAGCTCCCAAGGCTCTACCAACGTAAACTGATAAGTATACTGTCCATTTTCTTCTGTGAGTAATATCCCATTGATAGCCCGATGCTTTACCCGTTTGAAGCGTTGTTGCTTTTCAAGTTCATCAGCAAGGGCTTGATCCATCTCAGAAAGCATCTGCTGCAATTCAGGAAATGCTGTGGTTGACATTGAGAGCCTTTCTAGTCTTATCTAGATAGATTATAAGCTTTCTATTTTCCTATTCGATTGGCCTATACCTGTGCGCTTATACAAAAATGTGATGTATGAAGTAGGAACTGAACACGAAAATAGATACGCTTCCTCTGATTCTGCTCATGAACCAGCAATGGTGGTTGCAGTATTCTGAAGGCGAATCGTAAACGAGAATGCGGCTGATTGGTTCCTGCATGCTTCTTTATGAGAGGGAGTATACACTAGTCAATCATGTCGGTCAATCAATTACCATTAGTACAAGAACGTAGAAATAGCGCTGAAGACATTCTTATCAGCACATTGACAGAACGAAACAACTAGCCTATACTTGTTTCTATTCAAAGAAAGAACGAAACAACTATGTTAGGAACATGGATACTACAACCTACCGGATACAAAGCCTTTATCCCAAGTGAGTTTCCTCCTTCCGAAGAACTACTTCGGTTTGATACAGATGAAGAGGTGCTTCATGCGAATGCAGCTCATCTTTTAGGAAAGCTAGATGGCATTACACAATTATTGCCTGACCTGGATTTTTTTCTCTTTATGTACTTACGCAAAGAGGCTACATTATCTAACCAAATCGAGGGTACAAGAGCTACCCTTATTGATGCATTGGAAGATGAAGCACAACTTGCAGAAGACTTACCAGCAGATGTGAAAAAGATACAGCAATACGTACAAGCTCTGAACTATGGCTTACAACGACTAGACACATTACCTCTGTCACTACGACTTATACGAGAAATGCATAGCCATTTATTAACTGATACAGGAGACGAGCGATTTAGTCCAGGTGAGTTTAGGACTAGCCAAAATTGGATTGGAGGAGCAACTCCTAATACTGCTACATACGTTCCACCTCCTGCAAATGAGCTAGAAAGATGTTTAGACGACTTTGAAAAGTTTCTTCATGCAGAGAACACTATAGTACCACTTGTACGAGTAGCCTTAGCACATGCTCAATTTGAAACAATTCACCCATTTTTAGATGGAAACGGGAGAACAGGGAGGTTACTTATTCCTGTTTATATGCATAAGCTAGGCTTGCTAGAAAAACCCGTACTATATGTCTCAGAATACTTTAGAAAGCATAGGGAACTATACTTCACTTTGCTTGCTAATTATCATAACAAAAGTGAAATTGCTCCGTGGGTGAAATTTTTTCTTATCGGTGTAGCTACAATTGCCTCGGATGCTATTGGGACAGTGAAAAAAATTACGGAACTTAGAGAAAGAGATATGCAGCGTATACAGCAGCTAGGGCAATCGGCATCTATTGGCACAGACATACTTATTCATTTATATAAGCAACCAATTGTTGATGTCCATACTATTGGAGAGTGGACATCATATACAGAGCAAGGATCAAGAAAGCTGATAAACAAGCTTGTCGATATTGGCATCTTGGTACAACGGGATAGAGAGAAAAGATACAAGAAATCGTATGTATATAGAGACTATCTCAATATCTTCTTATAATTGCTCACCACTTGTGAAGTGAGTAACAACTGTCCCAAATGTTCCAAAGGTGAATTTTGTAACTTTGACGGATTAAATAATCTTAATAAGGCAATTATATGAATTACAGCAATTAATTGCTGTAATTTTTGGTATAACTATTTAGCACTTGGATAGTCAACATATGTTAACTATAACATTGAGATCTGCCACCTAAATACCTACACGCACTAACAAAAAGAAACAACTAGACCATACTTGTTTCTTTTCAGACAAACAACGAAACAACTCTGTCTAAAAATAAGGAACTTGGCTGATAGCCTCGATCCGAAGAAGCAGCGGAAAGTCGAGTTATGTAAGTGATAGCCTCTATCTCAAATAGGATATACTGTGAGTATGAATAAGGAATTAAGGAGATGATCATGAGTGAAAAAATTAGGTGCTGTATCCTTGGCTAAGGGTTGGCTTTCTGAGACGAGAATTTCAAGCTCAATTCTCGGTCATCAAAAGTGGCACCCTTAGAGAAAGATACAATATCGCTTTTTGGAGATAACGTGATGTTTCTTTCTCTAAAGATTGGATTTTTCTAACCACGTCTTGTGGGATAATTTGCTCAACGTCAGCTACTCGCATAATTGCCTCAGCTATACGAGTAGAAAAATCGCTGAATTGCTCATTTGCAGGTAAAGCAACCAGAGATGGGGCTTCTCCTTCTCCTTCATCATGAGCAAAGACGATCCTGCGCTGATCTTTATACTCAACACGCCTCCAACCAGTTGATTGGAGATAGGAGATGAAACTATCGAGGCTCAAGTGAGCAAGGGAGAGACTTGCAGGTATGCTTCTTATCATAATTGCGCCTTATAACTGCACTTCATCTACTAGCCTTGTTAGGGCCTCTACAGTAAAAACCTGACTCTTAGGGATAAAGATCCTCTTTGTATTGAGATTACTTGTCTCTATATCATCTAATGGACGCCAGTAATAGCAACACTTGCAAAGCTGTAAACATTCCTCATCCTGGTGCAGCCATTCATCAGGCATAGGAGGAAGACACATAAGAATTAGCACACAAATGTCACTCTCTACTAGATCATTATAGTTCTTGACCTTAAGATCATAGAGGGCGTTTCGTAACCCCCAAAAGCCCTTCAATGAAGAGCATCCCCTGCTTGAATTTGGCAGAGCAAGGTAGAGAGTATTGCATAGCTGGAAAATGACAGAGGTTCTCTTGTTCACCCGTCCTCTCTTGTTCCAGAAACTGTCCGCTTTTACCCTTTCAAGATGTCCGCTTTTGGCCCAAGATGGCCGCTTTGTCCCTGGAAAAAACCTCTCCTATCAGCTATCTTCAGTGGAGAAGATTGTTCATGAGAGGGCCTTTTGGGTTAAGAAATACTCTCAAAGGATGTAGAATATTTGAAAGGAAACCAGAAAAAGATGGATAGCGAATTACGAAGGTCAGGTAGAATTGAAGGGCAGGAAATTCGGGAACAGACAAGAAAAGGGAAAGAACGAGAAAGGCTTCCTTCTCCGCCTGATTTTGCTGCAGGAAAACGAAAGAGAGGGATACTACGACAAGAAGATATTGAGCAGGCTCCATGGCAGAAAAAAATTAAACTTGATAATAGTAGTGTCAAGGATAAGTGCAAAATTATTTTTAAATCGGCACATAGAAAAATGCACGCACTTTATAAACATCTTAAAGAAGATTTGGGAGAAGAGAATTTTGCAAAGAGAGTTGGCTTTAGTAAGAAAGATATAGACCCACTAATGAATATATTTACAAGTTTACGTAAACAGGAAACGATTACAGATGAAGATCTTAAGAAATTTCTGGGAGCAACTGAGAGTTTAATAGATAAGCTAGAAATTCTAGAAAACAATGCAGAAGAAGAGGAAAAATTATCAGACAGCCTAAAAAAAGAACTTGAAAAACTGAGGCCTCGACAATCAGAGCTTTCCGATCTCACATCTCTCACATCTTCAGACAAACTAGACCTTAGCAGTATTACCATTTCAAGAGAGGATTTTGCAAAAATACAGAATACTATCATAACCAAAGCAACTGCAAACCTAGACAGCATTTCTAGTACTAGCGATATAAACGTTGAAAACAGAAAAAAAGCTGTTCGCCTTATTAGAGAAGCACGTGATGAGAAAGGACTAGACGGAGGATACGCCAAGTACGAAGCAGTCCTACATCTTGCCCAAGAAGATCCATCTATCTATCACATGATGGAACGTATTTACACTGAACATTCAAACAACACAGATACCTCAGATATTGCCAGAATAACTCTCATAAAAGAATATTTTGCAAAAATACAGAATACTATTATAACCAAAGCATCTGGAACCTTAAGCAAAACTTCCAGGTCTAGCGAGGTAAACGTTGAAAACAGAGAAAAAGCTGTTCGCCTTATTAGAGAAGCACGTGATGAGAAAGGACTAGACGGAGGATACGCCAAGTACGAAGCAGTCCTACAGCTTGCCCAAGAAGATTTACCTATCTATCGCATGATGGAACGTATTTACACTGAACATTCAAACAACACAGATACCTCAGATATTGCCAGAATAACTCTCACAAAAGAATATTTTGCAAAAATACAGAATACTATTATAACCAAAGCAGCTGTAATCTTATACAGCACTTCCAGTAATAGCGATATAAATGTTGAAAACAGAGAAAAATCTGTTCGTCTTATTAGAGAAGCACGTGATGAGAAAGGACTAGATGGAGGATACGCCAAGTACGAAGCAGTCCTACAGCTTGCCCAAGAAGATCCATCTATCTATCACATGATGGAACGTATTTACCTCTCTAGAAACGTGAGCTAAGACAT
>DASYAN010000240.1:0-15786 GCA_036501345.1 Ktedonobacteraceae bacterium | reverse complement strand
CTGGACATCTTGTAGGAACTGCTTCTGCCAAACAATATGCAGAGACAACTCTGGTTCATCAATAAGAATAAGTGAACCAGGAGCTACTTTGAAAAGTAACTCATAGAAGAGAACCAGCTCGTGTTGCTCACCAGATGAGAGGTTTTCAAGTGGTAAAGTAGTATTTTTCGAGGTTATAAATACAAAACCCCGCTCTTTGTCAATAGTAATTTCCTTGTAAAGAAAACGCTTATTGATGATCTCAGTTAACAAATGAAGTTTCTCAAAGAGGCTATCTAAGACGCTCAGTTTCTTCTCCGTATCCTCGATATAGACAGACAACATGCTTTTCTTACTTTCATCTACATGGTCTCCTAACGCAAATGCGGTTCTTCCTCCCTGGCCTAGAAGACCTGCAGCTGTCAAATTTAAGCGTTTTTCCTCTAGTGCTTCTAATTGAAGACGAAGATCATTTTCATCTCTATTACTTTGTGCCGTGGTTGGATTAAAAGCCCTCTCAGGAAACGTCCTATCTAATAACTGAGATAGGCTTGCGTATTCTGCAAGTTTGGTTTTTACCATATCGGCAAGTTCTTCCGAATGCATCTTTACTGTGGGTACTAGTGGCTGCTCCTTATCATCTTTATCTGGGTTCTGGGAAGCTTTTCTCACATTCAACAGGCGTTGAGTTTCAATAAGGTGGACGGAGACTAGTTTCCTTGTGTCCGCAAGCCAATCTGGCTCTTTTTCATGGTGAAAAGCTCTTTGAAAATCAGTTAGTAGAAAACCATTTAATAAGTCTTCTGGCGTTGTAATACTAATATTTTGCTCTTCACCAGAATTTGTTCTTGATAGAGTATTTTCCAATCCATGATGAATTATCGTATTTCTTGTACTATGATGTTTAAACTGAACTAAAAAGTTCTGTAAATGCGTTGGTGTAAATGGTTGTTCTCCGGTAGCACAAAATGTAATTTTTTGTGAAGCTAAGGGTTCTTCTTTTATTTCTATGTCTTCTTGAAGACCTTTTATAACCCAGAAACTTGTATCATCATCAAAATTAATACGAAATTCGTTGAAAGGTGTTGTTCTTAATATATAATTATCTTGGCTGAATAAGGCATCTAGCAACTTCAGGATCATCGTCTTTCCAAAACCATTTGGCCCATGAATAATAGTTATCCTATCTTCCAGGTGGAGCAGAATAGTATAGTTGAATATCCCAAAAAGATTTTTAACCGATATCTGCTTTATTCTCTTCTTCTTTTGTGTAGCTATCTCTTGTGCCATTTTCTTTGTCACTTTCTTGTGCAGCTCTTTCTACTAAATAGATTATAACATATCTCTATACCACTAGTATAGAGACTATTTAATCCAAAGTCCCGGAGCAGTAGTGATGGCGTAGGTTACGTGGTTTGGTTTCTTCCACGGCAGGATCTTTCACATGACCTCGCCCATCTGTGGGAGAAAGTGAGCTATGAAACGCTCTCCATGGTGTATAATACGAATATTATCTTCCCGTGCTTTCATAGCAATGGAGAGCAACTAGTATGCAACGAATAGTGATATTGACAAAGGAGTCATAGGAGTAGTTCGCTTCGAAGCAAGTATTTTAGTAGATGCGCTTATTAATCATTTGGTCTTCTAACTGTGGTATTTAGTAATGGATTCACATAAATTTGTATTGCATTTTAGTAGCGTCTCATGAGCTCAGAGGGGTAGGCAATGCATGACTCACTACTTTACACGTGAAGAAGCCGAAGCGCTTTTGCCTGAGATTAGCATAGTATTGCGTACAATTCAAGAATGTCACCTAAAGGTTCGCTCTCTGGAGGAAGATCTGGTGGCTCTTCGTGCACAGGCGATGGGAAATGGTCATCACTTGCATGACCGGATGTCGAAGGTACAGAAGTCTCTATTCTTCGAAACAACCATTCTGCGCGATGCATTGCATGAGTTAGAAGCCTTTGGATGTGAATTGAAGGACCCGACTATTGGGCTGATTGATTTTCTGTTTTTACACAGTGGGAAAGAGGCCTATTTGTGCTGGCACCTCGGTGAAGAACACATTGCTTTCTGGCATCCGCTTGATGTAGGCTATATGGGTCGTCAGCCTTTATGATGAATAATGTAGGGAAAATGGTTGAAAGGGTAAGGAATGTGACTACGCTGCAAGATGCGCTAGTACAAGCAAAGGGTATGCTGGGGTATCCAATTGTACGCAATGCCCAGCTGGATGCGCAGATATTATTATGCCATGTATTGGGTATTGAACGTACAATGCTCTATGCTTATCCTGAACGGAAAATTGCCCCTATACAAGAAAAACAGTATTTTACATTGATTACACGCAGAAAACAGCACGAGCCAGTGGCTTATCTCACTGGGCATAAAGAGTTTTATGGTCTGGACTTTTTTGTTGATAAACGGATACTGATTCCCCGACCAGAGACTGAACTGCTCGTCGAGATGGCTCTTGAGATTATCAAATGCAGCATTGCTAGCGAGCATGTGCCAGTAGTTGCTGACATTGGAACTGGTAGCGGTGCTATTCCTATTACTATTGCCGTAGAGGAACCACGTTTGCCGTATATCTATGCGAGTGATACTTCCTATGATGCTTTGGACATAGCACGCCTCAATTGCCAGCGACATCACGTCATGGAACGAGTGAGGCTCCTCCAGGGTGATCTAGTATCGTCTCTACCAGAACCTGTAGATCTACTGCTGGCCAATTTACCTTATGTAGGTACCAGAGAGGTAGAAGATCTCTCGCCCGATGTGCATCTCTATGAACCACATCAAGCACTATTTAGTGGCCCAGATGGGTTGGACTTGTTACGTAGACTAGGCGAAGAAGTACACCGATGTGGTGTGCTTAAACCGGCAGGAGTGCTGTTACTGGAAATTGGCTATCAGCAGCGAGAAGAACTGACACAGCTCTTCTATGATTTATGGCCTGATGCTACCATTACCTGTCAAAAGGACCATGCTGGATTTGATCGGATTTTGCAAGTGAAATTTTTTCAAAATTAGAAAATGCAAAAATGCAGTTATTTATGCAAGAGCATTTATTTCATGGTACATAAAGGTGGATTCGTTGCGTTAACTCTGATAGAGGCCGTATAATCGAATCGGACAGCATTGATTGCTCGCTATATTGATCAGCAACGTTAGCTGTTATTTACCATTGGGGGGCCATTGTTATGGTATTGGCGAGTTCGGTTCAAACTCAATCACTCTCTGACCTTTTGTTGCTGCTGTTCGGAGGAGCCACTGCATTCTTGCTCTCTTATGTGTTGATGTTTGGGGTGATATCTTTTTGTCGCGAGAAGAACTTGCTTCGCCCAGCTGAGCCGGGAAGGAAGCAAGATCCAAGGCCTCGTCTGGGTGGGGTGGCGATCTATCTCGCTTTTATTGTTGCTTCATTGATATTTTATATAAACAATCCTGCCTTATATGTTAGTTATAATCGATACCACGATGAGGCAACCATGTATTGGTTGTTCTTAGTAGCATCAGCTCTGATTGTACTAGTAAATGCCTATGATGATATTAAACCCTTGAAACCTTTGCCTAAACTGCTGGCTCAAACATTGGCTGTGATTATTATTATGGGTCCTTTTATTGATGGACTGTTTCATGGGGTGCTGTTATTTGGTTTTAGCAATCCTTTTCAGGCTACGGGAGCCAGTTCCGTTTTGCCCTGGTATCAGCAAGCGAGTGTGATCATCTTTATTCATCGTCCTGAAATCAGTTTGCTGGCTATACCCGCTATGCTAATCACTTGGTTCTGGATGGTGGGCATGATGAATACTGTGAACTGGATCGATGGTTCGGATGGGTTGGCTGGAGGAATCGTAGCAATTACTGGAGTGTTTTTCGCCATTATTAGCTGGCGTCTGGGGCAGGATACAATTGCTATTCTCGCTGCAATCTTTACGGGGGCTGTTCTGGGTTTTCTGCCACATAATTGGGGTCCAGCGAAGATTTTGATGGGTGATAGCGGTTCAAATTTCCTCGGCTTGGGGCTAGCTGTGCTCTCAATTATTGGGGGAGCAAAGGTCGCTCTGGTGCTGATGGTCATGGGATTTCCTATTGTGAATATCGCAGTCGTCATTATTAATCGTGTCAGGCATGGTCAACGTCCCTGGCATTATGATTCAACGCACCTGCATGATCGTTTACGTGCCACAGGTTTCAATGCCAGACAGATTTGTTATGTGTTCTATGGGTTGACGATGATCTTTGGTATTCTTGCTCTCAATCTCTTTCGTGTCTACAAACTTATCGGTATTGTCTTGGTAGTGGTGACGATGGCTGCTTTGATTGTTTGGATTGACTACCGCCAAGATGGCACGCGGATGAACCTAGATGATATACAACCTGGATCAGGTGACGACTCCCCACGCAGAAATGCGGGGGCTTCACGCAGAAGTCCTACGGAATGTACCCGTGGTGACAGGTTCGCGTAGGCTCCGTCCGAGCCCTCGGTCAAGAATATTTACGGCAGCGTTATGGTCCCGGTCCAGCACAACCCCACAGTGCTCACAGACGTGTGTCCTCACACTGAGATCTTTATGCTCACCTTCCTTGTGGCAGGCGCTGCAGATCTGGCTGGTTTTGCTTGGGTCGACTTCATAGACGGTGACACCGGCCCATTCTGCCTTGTGCTTAACCAGTTCTATGAAGCTGCCCCATCCAGCGTCGAGTATTGACTTATTCAAACCGCCCTTAGCGGCTGCCCCATTGGGCAAATACTTTCTATTCTCGTCTTGCTTAGCCTTTGGCTTCCTCACCATGTTGTGCATAGAGAGGTCTTCAAAGACGATCGTCTCGAATGTCTCAACCAGGATACGAGAATCCTTATGATGGAAGTCTCGGCGCTGGTTTCTGACCTTCTTATGAGCCTTACCAACAAGCTGAGCTGCCTTTTTGCGGTGATTGCTCTTATTTCTCCTTTTTGAGAGCCGTTGCTGCTTTTTCTTGAGTCTGCCATGTGACTTCCTGAAGAACTTGGGATTGTCCACAACATCCCCGTTCGAGTCAGTCATGAAGTGCTTGAGTCCCATGTCTATCCCAATGGGGAGATCGGTATAGGAAAGCTTCACCCGTGCCTCTACCTCGCAGGTGAAGACAATGTACCAGTAGTCGCCCTCGTGCTTGATGGTGGCTGTCTTGACCTTACCCTCAAGAGGCCTGTGCTCTTTGACTTTGACATGGCCGATCTTTGGGAGAATGACTTTCCCGTTTTCGATCGTGACGGTTGGTTTGCCTTTCAGCTTCTCAATCTGCGGATAGGTGAACGAGTCATAGCGATCGTATCCTTGGAACCTGGGGAAGCCAGGAGTCTTGCCTTCCTTGCACCGTTTGAAGAAAGCCTTGAATGCTTTATCCACGCGCTTGAGAGTATCTTGCAAGATCTGGGAATAGATCTCTTTGTACTCTGGCCTGATCTCCTTGATTGCGGGAAGCTGAGCCGACTGGTCATTATAGGAGATGCTTATATGACTCATTCGGTAGGCTTCACGACGTTCCTCAAGCGACGCATTGTACAACTCACGTTTGCGGTCAAGGATGAACTGGAGAGTCCCAGCTTGCTTGCATGTGGGGTACAAACGATATTTAAACGCCTTCATCATACTTTGGCTCTCCTTTCTTGAATATGCATATATTCATATCACATATGTCAATAAACAAGTGTTCATAGTACAGTACAAACAATGAATACTTTGTCATACAATTCGTACCCCTGTGCTCAAGCCCCATAGAAGGAACGCCTCTTATATCCCCATGCTTAAAAGCAGGGGTTTTACGAGGCGGAAGGGATAATAAGATGGAAGAGTCCATCATGCAGGCCCCTACTGCTAATGAGAATGATCAGTCTACGGCATTACCCTCTGACTCATCGCAAGACCCTTCCAGTAGTGTGTTGCCGCACTTGGAGTTCCCATCTTTCCCGGGGAAAAAAGCATAAAAAGAAAGCTTGCTCCTCAAAGGGTTAAGCGGCAACATCAATAACGATTGCTTGGGGATGCTCATGCTCTTCTGGTACAGGCACTCCATCTGCAATAAGAGTGTCTATGTGAAGACGTATAGCGTCTTTCGCCATTGCAATGGCTTCTTCTAGCGTTTCACCTTGCGTGACACAACTAGGTAGGGCTGGTACTGTCACTGTATATCCCCCCTCCTCCACATCAGGATGCAGAATAATTGTGTACTGATAGGTTTTCACTGGTCTCCCCTTTAACTCACTACAAGCGGATTCGAGTGCTGTGCACTTTCAGACTTGATTCCCTCTTCAAACAGGCGCTTGAGAAAGTATCCAGTGTGAGATTGCTTGTTTTCTGCCACCTCTTCAGGAGTTCCCTCAGCGATAACATAGCCTCCTGCATCACCACCATCGGGACCTAGATCGATAATCCAGTCGGCACTTTTGATCACGTCCAGATTATGCTCAATCACTACGATGGTATTTCCTGTGTCAACCAATCGTTGTAGTACATGCAGCAGGCGTGCGACATCGGCAAAGTGCAGACCTGTTGTGGGCTCGTCCAGGATATAGAGCGTGCGTCCCGTAGCGCGACGTGATAGTTCTGTCGCCAATTTGACACGCTGTGCTTCGCCTCCAGAGAGGGTAGTGGCAGGCTGTCCCAGGCGCATATAGCCCAGTCCCACATCATAGAGTGTTTTCATCTTGTTATGGATAGAAGGAATGTTTGCAAAGAAGTTTGAGGCCTCTTCAACAGTCATATCCAATACATCGGCAATGCTTTTGCCCTTGTAGTGGATCTCCAGTGCCTCGCGGTTGTAGCGTTTGCCATGACAGACTTCACAGGGCACATACACATCGGGCAGGAAGTTCATCTCAATTCTGACGATTCCCTCACCCTTACAGGCCTCGCAGCGTCCACCCTTGACATTGAAGGAGAAGCGACCCGGTTGGTAGCCACGGATGCGTGACTCTGGTACCTGGGCAAACAGTTCGCGGATACCTGTGAAGGCATTGGTGTATGTGGCTGGATTAGAGCGCGGAGTACGCCCGATGGGAGACTGATCGATATCGATCACTTTATCCAGGTATTCTAGTCCCTCGATGGCGTCATGCTCACCGGGACGATTGTGAGAGCGAAAGAAGGTCTGTGACAGTTTGTGGTACAGAATATCTGTGATCAGTGTGCTCTTGCCGGAGCCAGAGACACCCGTGACGGCGACAAATTTGCCCAGTGGAATCTCGACGTCGATACTTTTCAGGTTGTTTTCGCGTGCGCCCTTGATGAGTAGTGAATTGCCATTGCCTGCACGTCGTTCCAGAGGCATCTCAATGCGTTTGCGCCGTGCGAGATAGTCGCCAGTTAGCGAGTTGGGATTTGCAAGGATTTCCTGGTATGTACCAACTGCAACTACCTGTCCACCATGTTCGCCAGCTCCGGGTCCGATATCAATGATATAGTCAGCGGCACGCATGGTATCTTCATCATGTTCAACGACCAGCAAAGTATTGCCCAGTTCACGCAGGTGGGTCAAGGTATTGATAAGACGCTCATTATCGCGTTGATGCAGGCCGATGCTGGGTTCGTCAAGAATATAGAGCACGCCCATCAGGCCTGAGCCAATCTGGGTTGCCAGACGGATACGCTGTGCTTCTCCTCCAGAGAGACTGGCAGCTGCTCGGTTCACTGTCAGATAGTCCAGACCGACATCGATCAGGAACTGCAGGCGTGCACGGATCTCTTTGAGTATCTGGTGGGCAATGATGCGTTCGCGTGCAGTCAGCGTACTGAGAACCAGGGGTTCATCAGAAGAGATGCGGGCAGTTGAATGAGCTAGCCAGGAACCATTTTGGCTTGAATGATCATCTGATATAACTGCTACAGCAGGAATTGTCTCTGCATTGCTTGCTTCAAGATCTTGGAAAAAGTGCTGTGCTTTAGCAATGGCCAGTTGAGTAACCTGCACAATATTACGCCCTCCGACGGTAACTGCCAGGGCCTCAGGTTTAAGGCGTGCACCGCGACAATCTGGGCAGAGGCGTGCCGACATGTAGCTCTCGATGTCCTCGCGCATGCTCTCACTTTCCGTCTGTTTATAACGGCGGTCCAGATTGGTAATCACTCCCTCGAAATTGACCGTATAGCTGCGGGTATTACCATGCTGAGGTGTATAACGAATGGTCAGCGGTTCGTCTGTGCCGTAGAGAATACGCTGACGAATCTCCGCACTGAGTTGGTTCCAAGGGGAATTCAAGTCGAAATGGTAGTGTTTAGCCATGGCTTCTAGGATGGCAGAATGCCATTGGCTGCCATTGACCACTTTACTCCATGGGGCAATTGCACCTTGCAGGATGCTCAATTCTGGATTGGTGACTATCAGCCCTGCATCCATCTCTTGCTGGATACCAAGACCTGCGCAGGTAGGACAGGCGCCATGGGGACTATTAAAACTGAATGTGCGTGGTGCGATCTCTGGCAGACTAATCCCACAATAGACACAGGCTGCCTTCTCGGAGAAGAGAATCTCTTCACCATCGACAACCGAGACCAGAACAACTCCATTTCCAAGCTTGAGTGTTGTCTCCAGAGAGTCGCTCAAGCGCTGACGAAATGCTGGATCAACCTCTTCTTGTACCCGTATCTGTTCGGCTAGTTCAGTTACTCCATCTACATGTGCCTCGGTTTCCTGAGCAGTATTTACTTCGTAGAGCGCAGGACGTTCTGCTACGCGCTTGAGTGGTGAGTGTTGTGGGCTTGTTTCTGTATCTCGCTCATTGTGACTCTGAGGTTTGCTTTTGCGAATGACGAGGCGATCGACGACGACTTCAATCGTATGTTTCTTCTGCTTGTCCAGCTCGATCTCTTCACTCAAATCTAGAATTGTGTTGTCGACACGGACGCGTACATAGCCTGAGCGGCGCATCTCTTCAAAAATATTTTTATATTCGCCTTTGCGCCCCTGTACAAGTGGTGCAAGTAAGAGAATGCGTGAGCCCTCGGGCATGTTCAGAACGGCATCGACAATCTGTTGCAAGGTCTGCTGACTTACCTCGTGCCCGCACTTGGGACAGTGTTGGTGGCCCACTCGAGCATAGAGTAGACGCAGATAGTCATAGATTTCGGTGACGGTGCCTACAGTCGAACGAGGATTATGGGTTGCACCTTTCTGGTCAATGGAGATAGCTGGTGAGAGCCCATCAATATGTTCTACGTCTGGCTTATCCATTTTATCCAGGAACTGGCGTGCATAGGCCGAGAGGGATTCGACATAGCGTCGTTGCCCTTCGGCGAAAATGGTATCGAAGGCCAGACTACTCTTGCCAGAACCAGAGAGGCCAGTGATGACTACCAGCTTATCGCGTGGAATGATCACATCAATGTTTTTTAAGTTGTGCTCACGAGCACCACGAATAACTATTTTATCTTGGGGCATGTTCTTAAACCACTTGTTGCTGAAAAAAGTCTGATAAACTCAAAGGCGTTGTCAGGTTGTCAATCAACGTCTGCCATCCATCATATCCTTAAGGCTGGCTTGCGCAAACAAACGTTCCAGATAACACTACTACACTTATGATCTCGCGTCAAGGGGTGATGGGACTGAATGGGGAATTAGAGGGACTTATCTTTGGGATCTTGGGATCGCTATCTTTTACTATGCTTTTCCAATTAAGAGGCCCATTTTCTGCTCAAATTGTCCCTATTTTTGGGAGAAGTTGTCCCTCAATGTCCCTAGAAAAAAACCGCTCTTATTAGGTATCCTGTTATAGAAGGGATCAGTAGTAGCAGAGCTTTCGGCTTAGAAATGTTCTCACAGCCTGATCAATGTACACGTGCGTACAGGGAGACAAATTAAAAGTGGAACAGAATCTTGAGAAACGCTATCGCTTCGTCCGGGAAGTTATGGAGACGATAGTCCTGACAGTCCTAATTTTTGTGGTTATTAATCTGGCTGTGCAGAACTATACTGTATCAGGTCCGAGCATGGAGCCAACTTTACACGACCAGGAACGTATCATGGTGGATAAGGTGTCCTATTTGTTTCATGCTCCGGCTCGTGGTGATGTAATAGTCTTTATTGCTCCTAGTGATCCTTCATCTTATTATGTCAAGCGTATCATTGCTGTTCCTGGCGATGTACTCTCGGTAGATGACACAACCGTCAAAGTGGATGGTATTACATTAAAAGAGTCTTATGTCGACCCGAAACTCCAGGGCAATCCGTATGATCCAATTGACAACCGTGTTGTGCCACTAAACGACTATTTCGTGCTGGGAGATCATCGTGCCGTGAGTTCGGACTCACGCGATTGGGGCTTTGTACCGCGTGGCAATATCATTGGACGAGCTAATCTTGTTTACTGGCCTCTGGGGGAAGACAACAATGGTTTCTTGCATAATTTTTCTTCCATTTTTGCCAAGGTCCATTGAGCCCAGCCCGTCTGCATCTGGACCTCGTAACAGATAGATACTCGGTGTTGGTGATTGGGATGTTCTGTTGCCTCTTCGATCGTGTCAACAACTGCTTGTGATAGAATTCTGATCCCACAAAATCGGCTCTATTGCAACAAAGGCTATCCTGCAACGTATACCAGTATATTCAAGTAGTCTCTATCAAGTGCACTTAGTACATCGGTGTCGAAAATAATCCACCATAGTACACAGCCACCAAGCTTATCCAGTGGACAGGGGAGCATGGATCTATTTCGCGGTCAATGTGCTAGTAATTGTGCAAAGTCGCATGGGATATAGATCATGTTTTGAGAGCCTTTTGAAATGGCCTGACAGGTCAGACTGCATCGTCTGCAATAATTAGCTCTTCGTGATAGACTCTAATTGGGTAGATCGAAAGTCCTGTCAGGACTTGTCGGTTGTCAAAGCTGTCTGATACAGTTTGATCAAAGTAGACATGCACACAGGGGGACAATTTAAAAGTGGAACAGAATTTTGAGAAGCGCTATCGCTTCGTCCGGGAAATAATGGAGACGATAGTCCTGACGGTCCTAATGTTTGTGATTATTAATCTGGCTGTGCAGAACTATGATATTCAAGGTCCGAGCATGGAGCCAACCTTACACAACCAAGAACGTATCATGGTGGATAAGGTGTCTTACTTGTTTCATCCACCTAGTCGTGGTGATATAATAGTCTTTATTGCTCCTAATAACCCTTCACTCAATTACGTTAAGCGTATCATTGCTATTCCCGGAGATGTACTCTCGATAGATGACATAACCGTCAAAGTGGATGGTGTCACATTAAAGGAGCCTTATGTTGACCCAAAGCGCCAGGGCAACCCGTATGACTCAATCGACAATCGTGTTGTGCCACCAAACGATTATTTCGTGATGGGGGATGATCGCGTCAATAGTTCGGACTCACGCGATTGGGGCTTTGTGCCGCGTGGCAATATTATTGGACGGGCTGCCCTTATCTACTGGCCTCTGGGGCAGGATAATAATGGGTTCTTACATAATTTTTCCTCTGTTTTTGCTAATGTTCATCAGTCCAATCCGCCCACATCTGGGTCCCGTAGCGATACAGGTAGCGTTGATGTGAATACGGATGCTCCTGTGTGTTTCTCCCGCTTTGCTGCTGTTCCCCGCCTGGTATCGCAAACGAAGATCACGTCGTAAAGGTAGGGCTACGTAAAGGTTAGATCCATTTCCTGATCTTTGAGCTGGACATTTGTCACTGAATGCTGGAAAAGCTCCTGGGCATGCGTCAAGTGTGTGTCTAAGAGCGTGGTGATATCATCAGGGGACATGACAAAGCTGATAATCCCCTCAATATTCACATCGCTTACTACAAAGTGTCCGTTATCAACCCTCGGAACCACACTGATAGAGCAAGGAAAACCGTAGAGCTGAAAATCCAGACGGATGTTACTCGGCGTAATATGCGTAGCTGGATTTTTTATAGGACTTGATGACTCCAGGTTAAGTACAAGTATCTCAGTGAGAGTATGTTCTTGTATAGGTATGATCATGCCTGGTAAGAGCGGTAATGGGGGAGGAATATTCTCCTCTGCCCGAGATAGAGATGCATCAAGTTCTGTCTCGGCCATGTTATGGATTGACGGACGGATCACAGCAAACCAGCTTATAGTCAAGCCGATGAGCAGTAAAGCAAGCGTAGCGAGAGCCCAAACAAAGCAACCACTCTGTCTATGACGCCTTTGTTGAGAATGGGGAAAAGTATTAACAACTGCTGGTAACATTTGTAACCTTCTATTTGTCGTATTAAATTGATAATATAATAACGGTTGAGAAGACTTTATTGGTGACAAATTTGGTTGTGATAATGAAATCACTTCAAGGATGGCTTCAGGTGGGAGTCCCCATGGCTGAAGACTTTTTCTCCGGAGTTGTGTCTCGATCTGTGAACTTTCTGCATCTATTTCTAATTCTGACATGGCTGTTGTTGGCTGTGTCTCTATTGGTTCTGGTTGTTTAGGATTTTCGGCTTCTTGCTTTGCAGCTGGCATTGCCAATGAGGAAGTTGTAGTACTGGGTACTAACTTCCTCTTTTCCGAAGAAGAAACAGACGGTAATGAAGGGGTATTGTTTTCCTCTGCGATTGTGGGCGTATCCGCCTTTGTGGTGGTTAACAAAGTTGGTGGAGTACTTTTCGACGGCATATTAGTTTTATCTACTGGGATAATAGGTATTGGCATCGAGGTCTTACGCGATGCTGATAAACTCCTTGAAGCACCTTTTGATGATTGTATAGCATTCCCGCTTGGTGCTGGTGTAGAGGTAGACATGATAATTGCTCCCAGTGGCGAAGTTACTATAAGGGCACCACAATGTGGGCAGAAGTGTGCTGCCGATGTTGCTAAGGGAGCATTACAGCTTTTGCAATTCAGTGGTTTGTGTGGATCATTGTGTGTCTCTTGGTGTGATTTAGTCGTATTATTCATTTGCACACATTTCCTATCGAATAGAACCTTCTCTTAAATTCATTGTAACAGAAGGTTACACGCTTCTCTAGGAGAATCCAGGGACAATTTTAGCTTTTTGCAATGCTATTGCTGGTGGTTTAGTTTTTAGAGAAATTTCGACCTGTGAAATTGCTTGTTTTGGTAGCCGGGAATTGAGCTTGAAAGGCTGGCAAGAAGCTAGACCGACGATCCTTGATCAAGCATGCAAGATCGAGCCAATTTCACAGGTCGAGAAATTTCAAAATTGACCAAAGTGGTACAATGCATATGTACTGACGAGGTATACAAAATTATCTAGAGAAATGGTAGTGCAGTGAAGGAAAGCTTACATAATAGGCTAGATAAGACATGTTCTGCTAGAGGGCTCATACAACAGTATGCACGGAAAAAGTATTAATACCTTGGAGTATCCTAAAATACTGGCGAAAGTGGCTTATGAAGCCGGGTTTTCTGCCAGTAAAGAACTGGTGCAGGCTTTGCAGCCAACACCGGAACTGGCCGAGGCCAGACGACGTCTGGCTTTTACTACGGAAGCTTCGCGCCTGATCGATTTACATGCTGATGTCGGCGTGTGCAGTGCTCATGATATCCGACCACTGCTGGTTCGTGCTGCACGTGAGGGAGTTTTGACAGCGAATGATCTGGTAGCAGTGATGAGGACCGTGAGTAGTTCGCTCTATGTCGCACGCGTGCTGGAGAAGCTCGATTCTGCAACGTTTCCTTTGCTGTCCGTTCTTGGTGCCGATATCCCTCTTCGTCCGCAAATTGTGCGCCGGATCGAGGCGATTGTGAGTGAAGATGGCGAGGTGCTGGATACGGCTAGCTCTACGCTGCGTAAGGTGCGCTCGGATATCCGAGGTACTAATCAGCGCTTGCAAGAGCGTCTGCGTACGCTGGTCGGTGATTTTGCACATGTGTTGCAGGAAGGCATTATCACCATGCGCAACGATCGCTACGTGGTGCCCGTGAAATCCGAACTACGTGGGCAGGTGCGTGGTATCGTTCATGACCAATCGTCTAGCGGCGCGACCGTCTTTATTGAGCCAATGGTGGTGGTTGAACTGAACAATAAACTGCGCCAATTGCAAGCAGAGGAGCGCGAAGAGATCGAACGTATTTTGCGTGAGGTCTCTGCAGAGGTTGGGTACGAGGCAGAGGCACTGAAAGCCGCAGTCGAGCTGCTAGCCGAATTTGATATGCATTTGGCGAAGGCCCGTTATGCTCGCTTGACTCGTTGTAGTGAGCCACGCTTGAATGATGAGGGACGTATCGATCTGCGTAACGCTCGTCATCCCTTACTGACCGACAAAGTGGTGCCGATCAATTTCCACCTGGGACAGGATTTCTTTATCGTGGTAATTACGGGTCCGAACACAGGTGGTAAGACTGTTGCACTCAAGACCGTTGGTTTGTTGTCGCTGATGGCTCAGTCTGGTTTGCATGTTCCTGCTGATGATGATTCAGAGGTTGCCGTATTCCAGGATATTTTTGCTGATATTGGTGACGAGCAGAGCATTGAACAGAATTTGAGTACTTTCTCATCCCATCTGAGCCGGATCATCGAAATTCTGCGTAAAATTGATGTTGAGCGCAAACGTCGTACACCTGATATTCGTGGAAAGATGGCTGAGGAGTTGGTGACACGACAGGAGCAGCAACCGCAGCATATGTTGGTACTCTTTGACGAACTTGGCGCTGGTACTGATCCGAGCGAAGGTTCGGCCCTGGCGCGTTCAATCCTTACTTTCCTACTGGATCGGCATGTGACGACGGTAGCAACTACTCATTATTCCGAGCTAAAGGCTTTTGCCCATGAGCAGAAGGGTGTAGTGAATGCTTCGGTCGAGTTTGACATTGAGACGCTTTCACCAACCTATCGGCTCAGTATCGGCCTACCCGGTCGCAGTAACGCGCTGGCGATTGCCGAGCGTCTAGGTCTGGACCAGCGGATCATTCGTGGTGGACGCAGATTTCTAGGCAGTGCGGGCGTGCGTATGGAGAACTTGCTGGAAGGATTGCAGAGCGAGCGCAAGGCAGTCGAAGATGAGCGTTTCCATCTCAGTATGGAGCGGGCCGAGGCAGAATATCAGCGCAAGCAACTTGAAGAGGAACGCCTCCAATTAGAAGAGCAACGCATAAAAATCCTGAATGAGGCGCGTATCCAGGCGCAGCATGAATTGGATGAAGTACAGGCTGAACTGTCGAAGATCAAGGGAGAGGTGAAGCGTGGCAATCTGAACCACGAACACTTAGGTGAGTTGCGTCGGCATGCTCGTGGCCTGGAAGAGAAGACAGTACGAGTACCCGAACCAGTACGTTCCCGGCAGCCCGAGCCTCATGAGCAACGACTAGAAGGGCCATTGCAGATTGGTGATACGGTGCGTGTACTCAGCTTTGGACAGACAGCTGAATTGCTGGGTCTCTCGGTTGATCGCGGTGAGGCTGAAGTGCAGATGGGACCGATGCGTCTGCGCGTGAGTGTCGATAATATCGAACGTATCAGCAAACGTAAGGCATCTGCGGACGGGCGTGAGCGACTTAGTGTCACGAGACCACTGCTAGCAGATCGTCCTGATGTATCAGCCCAGCTGGATATACGTGGCTGGCGAGTTGAGGATGCACTGGAGGAACTGGAGACCTATCTCAATGATGCTGTTATGTCTGCTATGTCCTCGGTACGCCTTATTCATGGGAAGGGCACGGGAGCGTTACGTACATCCATTCGTGAACAATTGAAGCATCACCCTCTGGTCAAGTCCTTTGTATCGGCGCCTCCGCAGGAAGGTGGCGATGGCGCGACGATTGTTAAATTGAGTGCTTAAGTTTCTCTTTAAATTGAGGTTAGTGGCCCCGAAGGGCCACATCTTTAACCTT
>DASYAN010000239.1:0-6065 GCA_036501345.1 Ktedonobacteraceae bacterium | reverse complement strand
TTTTGCCTTAAGCTCTGCACTGTATCTTTTTCGTTGTACCGACATTTTTTTCTCCTTGCCTTTGATCTCTCTCGATACAGTGATTCTATTTTATCAGCCTGTCCAGTTTCTTATCAACCTGTCCAGTTTTCTGGGACCATTATAGCTTGTGCTTCACATAAGGCATTATATTCTTGAATTTTCTTATCTTGGAAATATTTCTCCTGTGCTTCATATGCCTTTTCTTGCCTGATACGTTCTGTCTCCTGAGTAGTCTGCCTTTTTTTGTTTTCATCTGTGATGGTTGGTAAATCGAACAGAGATTTTTTTGATTTTTCTGGAAAAAGCGACAATTCCTTTTTCTTCTTCTTGTTGATTTCGGGAAAGATGCTATCCTCCTCGTAGCTAGTAGCACCGCCGTCGTCGATGTCAGGAATGTGGCTGTGCTCACTATGAACTGGATTAGTTTCACTCTGTGCTTCGGGTGTGCTCTCTTGAGTTTCTTGCAATGGTTTGGGTATGTCTACAGCAGCGGGATTTTGCCTATCAGGAACTGTATTGATCTCTCTTCTTCTTTGCTCTATTGCCCAAGCCTGATACTCTTGCAAGGCGACTCTAAGAGCTACGCGACTATCTATAAATTCTTGGTGACGTGCCTCTTGATAGACTTGATAGTAAGATGGAGGTGTATCTTCATAAATTTGCTCATAACGCGGAAGTTCATCCTTTGGAATTGGAACAGGATGTGCCTCATCGATTTGATTATAAGACGGAGGTGGATCATTTGGAACCGGAAATAGATGTACATCATTTGGAGTTTGAATAGGCTGTGTATCATTTGAGGCTTGAATCGAGTGTATATCATTTGGAACTTGCGTTGGACGTGTGTCATTTGGAGTCTGAACAGGATGTGTCTCATCGATTTGAGGATTCCGAGTTTGGTCTATTCGTTCTGGAGCAATATCCACTTTATATCCAAGGTCAAATCTTTCTACTTTATTTAGTCCATCTTCTGGAGCAATACGTTGGATATTGCTGTTATCTGCTAAAGATTGCTGTATTTCTAGTTTAGCTATACCTTTTCCAAGTTCCTCGTCTACCTTTCTTAGATCGTTAGTAAAGAAGATAGAACTGTCTTTTCTATTCCAATAAGTATAGATCGTTTTGTCATTATTGAGTGCTTCTTCTACGTGCTCTATGTTACCTATTCTGTTAACTTGTGGAGGAGCATCCTGCTCAGTCTTCTCCTTTGCTTCTAAACGATTGTTTCGGCTCTGTTGCAGGGTGATCTGGCGTATTGCTTCGTCTTTGCTTTCATTGTCTCGTCGTTTTTCAGCTGCTTCAGCTTCTCGTCGTTTTTCAGCTGCTTCAGCTGTTTTATCTCGCATTTCGTTTCGTTTTGATAATTGCTTGATAATGTCTGGGGTGGAGGAAACGTTTAAAGTTTTCTCTTCTCTTTCTTCTTGTATTTCTTTTAATGATTGCCTGCTAACATCTAGAGGAGAGGCCTTGACATTTGATCGGTTAGAATGGCTTATTCGGGAATCAGTAGCCTTGAAAATTTTCTCTCTTCTTTCATCTTGTGTTTCTTTGGGTGGTCTACTAACATCGAAACTTTTTTTTTGAGTAATGCCTTGTGATCTCCGAAAATGCGAAAATTTTTTGGGATCATCTCCTCCAGATGATTGCGACATAGCTATTATTACCTTTCTTAATCAGACACTTTTTATCTCATAATATGTTGTATTTAGAGTAGAAACATTTTGATCCAAAATGAGAGCATTGCCAAATTCATGTTTTAGTATTGTTCAAAACTTCTTAAACTACCTCAAGTGAGACATATAAGCCCCATCATTTTACCAGTATCATCGGGTGGTTTGCAAGTGATACTTTGATGAGTGGTGTCTCTCAGTCTCTATGCTAGAAGTATAGCCAAGAGAGCGACTCTTGACAACGACAACCTTGCGAAGACTGGAAGACAATCCAAAGACATCTAGGAAAAATTCTGGTATCGTTTACCATTTTTCCTGGTGCTCTATCGATTCGAGAGGTGCACACAGGGTCAGTTTGAACTATGCTACAGGGGTCTGGGCGGACTCCCCTCTTTAGTAGGGTTCTGGTTTGGAATAAGGTTTCCTATGGTACAATAAGGCTGAGAGCACAATAGCCAAGTCCCGCGTAGAAGATAGATACATCTTGCCTTGGAACTCAGAGAGGAGTAATGCTTCATTATGCTTGAGCAGGGATCGACAGAGACAACACAGCCCGTTGTCGAACAGGGCACGCTCTTTGCCAAAGAAGAATTAGAGCGCCTCACAGTCAAGCGTGTGCAATGGGAAGAAACGACCGTCAAACAATCATTGAAGCGCATTCCTGAACACGATAACCTGATTACTACCTCCAGTGTTCCTATCAATCGTGTCTATACTCCTGAGGATAATGTGGCACTGGATTATAACCGTGATCTTGGATTGCCCGGCGAATATCCCTACACACGAGCGGTCCAGCCCACAATGTATCGTGCCAAGCCGTGGACGATGCGTATGTTCGCCGGATTTGGCACTGCTGAAGATACCAATGCTCGCTTCAAATATCTGCTCCAACAGGGACAGACAGGCCTCTCGACTGCCTTTGATATGGCAACGCTTTATGGCTATGATACCGATCATCCGCTAGCTGCTGGCGAATTTGGTAAATGCGGTGTCGCTATTTCATCGCTGGCCGATATGGAAATTCTGTTTGCTGATCTGCCGTTGGATAAGATCACAACTTCTATGACTATCAATAGTCCCGCCTGTGCGATCTGGGCAATGTATATCGTTAATGCAGAGAAGCGCGGTTTCCCTATGCAGAAACTAGGTGGGACGCTGCAGAATGACATTCTCAAAGAATATATTGCCCAGAAGGAATTTCTCTTTCCCCCAGAGCCATCTATGCGTCTGGTGGTAGATACGATTGAGTTTGGCACACGCCATATGCCGCGCTGGAATACTATCAGTATCAGTGGTTATCATATTCGCGAGGCCGGAGCGACCGCTGTGCAGGAATTGGCCTTTACTATTGCTGATGGTCTGGCCTATGTGGATGCTGCCCTAGAACGCGGCCTGAAGATCGATGAATTTGCCCCGCGTCTCTCATTTTTCTTCGATGTGCACAATGATTTCTTTGAGGAGATTGCTAAATTTCGTGCAGGGCGGCGACTGTGGGCTAGATTGATGCGTGAGCGTTACGGAGCCAAGGACCCACGTTCCTGGATGATGCGTTGCCATGCTCAGACTGCAGGCGTCTCGCTGACCGCTCAGCAGCCTGAAAATAACATTGTGCGTACGACCATTCAGGCTCTGGGGGCAGTCCTGGGAGGCACAAATTCCCTGCATACTAACTCACTTGACGAAGCTCTAGCTTTGCCTACAGAGAAAGCAGCTCTGATTGCCCTGCGTACTCAACAAGTTATTGCCAGTGAGAGTGGGGTCGTGAACACGGTTGATCCTCTCGGTGGTTCCTACTTTGTCGAGGCACTGACTGATCAAACGGAGCATGCTGCGATGGCTTATCTGGAAAAGATCGATGCTCTCGGCGGGGTATTATCCTGCATCCAGAATGGTTTCTTCCAACGAGAGATAGCTGAGTCGGCCTATCGGTACCAGCAAGAGATTGATGAGCACAAACGAACTATTGTAGGGGTCAATGACTACCAGGTAGAGGAAGAGATCAAAGTACCGACACTGTATGTCGATTACGAGGGCCAGAGGGCACACCTCGAACGTCTCGACCGTGTTCGACAAGAACGTGATCAAGCGCAGGTTCGACGTACTCTGGATCACTTACGCCACGCGTGTGAAGGTACAGAGAATACCATGCCTGCAATCCTTGATGCCGTGAGAGCTTATGCCACTTTGGGAGAGATTATGGATGTCTTCCGCTTGGCTTTTGGGGAATATATGGAGCCTGCTGTGTTTTGAGATAAAGAACTTTTTTAAGAGTCTATGAACTTGAAAGGTAGTTATTTATTTATATGCGTTGGCTAGAATTAACTGTTCAGGTGCATCCTGAAGCAGTCGAGTCGGTAAGTGAGTTGTTGAGGCGTTATTCCTCTGACGGAGTTGTAATTGAAGAACCATTTGAGCTGACAGAGGATGGGCAGGACTATCGTGTTCTCTATGGGCAGCCTGTCAAGATACATGCGTATATTCCCATCGATGGCAAAGAGGAGGCAACACGTCAGCAGGTAGAGCTAGGGCTCTGGCACCTGTCGAGCTTGGGAGCGCATTTTGTGGGTGAATTGCAAACACGCGTGGTCGATGAGGAAGATTGGGCAAATGCCTGGAAAGATTACTATCATGTGACTCATATTGGGCAGCGCCTAGTGATCCGTCCCTCTTGGCGCGAGTATACTCCTAGAGAGCACGAAGTGGTTGTGACACTCGATCCTGGCATGGCCTTTGGGACTGGGGTCCATCCTACCACGCGCATGTGTCTGGTGCAGGTTGAGCAGCGTGTTCAGCCGGGGATGCGTATTCTCGATGTTGGCACAGGATCGGCTATCTTGGCGCTAGCTGCCGCAAAGTTGGGAGCACAAAGCGTTGATGCTATCGATAACAGCAGTGTGGCAGCAGAATGTGCGACCGCTAATGTTGCGATGAATAATCTTGAGGACCGTATCAGGGTTGTACTAGGTGTGCTGGATGAGGTGGAGGCTGAGCGCATGGCGGGACAGTATGATCTGGTGCTAGCAAATATCATTGCACAGGTGATCGGTTTGATTGCGCCACACCTTGCGCAAGTGCTGGCCCCGCAGGGTATGTTAGTGGTAAGTGGCATTATTGAGGCACGCCGTCATGATGCTGAGGGACCGTTGCTAGAGTCAGGTCTGCAACTAGTCGAAGAGGTGAAGATCGATGACTGGCTAGCCTTAGTCTATACAAAACGAGGATAGGCCATGCATCGCTTCTTTATCACTACTACGCAGGGGCCGCACACCATTGTCCCAGGCGAAACGGTGTCTCTGCCCGAAAAACTGGCCCATCAGGTACGCGATGTACTGCACCTTGCCGTTGGTGAGCAACTGATGCTATTGGACAATAGCGGCGATGAGTTAGTCAGTGTCATCGCCAGGAGCGGACGATCTGCAGTCGAGGTAGAGGTATTAGAGCGTCGGACCGGTAAAAACGAGTCGCCTGTGCATATCGTGCTCTGCCAGGGCTTGCTCAAATCGGCACGCTTCGAATGGCTTCTGGAAAAGGCGACAGAATTGGGTGTTGCTACTTTCGCGCCGATTGTATGCCATCGCTCAATGTCTGGTCTAGAGGGTGCTGGGTCGGCAAAGATCCAGCGCTGGCAACGCATTATTCAGGAAGCTACCGAGCAATGTGGGTGTGCACGTCTGCCTGAGCTGCGACCAATCCGTTCATTGAAACATGCGCTTGAGGATATCCCATCGGGTGCTGTGGCCATAATGCCGTGGGAACAGGCACAGGAAGCCAGCTTACGTGATGCACTCCAAGCCATCCATCCTAAAACCTGTCAGAATATGCCTGCTACTATGACAGTGGTACTCTTCATTGGTCCAGAGGGAGGCTTGACGGCTGAAGAGGTCAGGCTTGCGCAAAGCCATGGTGTTCAGGCTGTTACCCTCGGTCAACGTATTTTGCGAGCTGAGACCGCAGCGCTAGCCGCAGTTGCTAATGTGATGTATGAACTCGAAAGCGAGCATTGGTAGCTATGTCTCCAAGGCAATTGACAAGCAGTAGCAATTAGAGATACATGAACAAAGAAGAGCCGATCAAGTTTACCTGATCGGCTCTTCCTTGCTGCTTGTGCACTAGAATAGAACAGAATCGGGAGTGAAGGCTACCAAAAGGCTACCAAAAGGCTATAAAAAGTCGTAGACGGAAACGCAACTCTCGAGTATGCTAGAAAGGTGAGAGAAATTTATACCTTCAACTTTTTCTCATTTTGCAAAATTGCAAAGATAGTCGGTTATGTTTAGTATAGATAGTGCTTATTAAAGAAGCAGCAATAACATTAATACCAATAGTAATGATAAAGAAAGGAATTAATAAAGCTATGACTGATAAACCTGAAGG
>DASYAN010000238.1:0-12652 GCA_036501345.1 Ktedonobacteraceae bacterium | reverse complement strand
TTATTGTGTTGAAACTGAGGATAGCCCTTCTTTCCAGGCTTCTGGTTCTTGCAGTTCTCATAGAAGCGCGAGATTGCCAACCATGCACGATCAGCCGAGGCTTGTCTTGCTTGGGAGTTGAGGCGACGGGCGAAGGGGTATTCTTTTGCCAAGACAGCACAGGAGGTCTGCAAGTCGTTTTTGTTGAGACGATCGCCATCCATCCACAATCGGATACATTTGTTGCGGATGAACTGGACAACGCGTATCGCCTCTTCGATGGCTGCACATTGTTTTTGATTGCCATCCAACTTGTACTCGTAGACCAACATGTGACTTGCTCCTTTCAAGAATATGAGTACATCATACCGTATATGTCAATAAATAAATATTCATCCTAGTGGAGGTGGAAAATGAACATTTTGTCAGATAACCAGTACCCCTGTGCCCAAGCCCTAAAAAAGGTAGGCCCATTCATCCCCGCCTTCAAAGGACGGGGCTTTCTGGGCTGTTTCACTGTAAGAACCTGCTCCAAAAAGCTCAACGTATCAAAGAGCTTAAGGATCCACATCTAGCACCTATCGTGGATATGGGGATCGAAAAGGAGCAACCATTTGTCGTCCGTGACTACTTGCCCAAGGGTTCCTTACGAAACCGTCTGAGCCTGCTCTCTCCCCAACTGCTCGAGCTGGAGGAAGCATTAACCTTGGTACTGCAAATAGGAAGAGCTCTTGTTACTGCCCATGAACACGACATCTTTCATGGCAGCATCAAACCGGAGAATATTCTCTTAGATCTTCATGATCAGGTTATATTGACGGACTTCTCTCTTGTCAGCGACTTGGATATCATTATCCGTGACCGTGTAGCAGAAGAGTATGCCTTCTGTTATATGGCTCCAGAGCTATATGTCGGAACCTGCGATGCGCAAAGTGATCAATATGCCTTGGGTTGTCTGGCCTATGAATTGATAACTGGACACGTGCCTTTTGATGCCCAAGACATCAATTTCGCGCCTATGAAAGCCTATCATTCTAATGCTCATCATGCTCCACTTTTTGAAGATGCAACAGATCTACCACCTTCTCTTAAAACAGCTGTAATTAAGACCTTGGCCGAAGATCCTGCTGAACGGTTTTTTGATTTCTCTCTGTTTCTTGAAGTAATCCAAGCGGCTGTGTCGCCTTCTCCTGTATTTCCTTTTGCTCATTCTGCTCGTATTCACGAAAATAGAACTTCATCTCATTCCGAACACTTGAACAATTCAGAAACGAGAAGTTCTGAATCGGCTATGGTCACATCTCTTACCAAGGAAAAGGCAGATGAGGAGTTAATTAGCGATCCCTTTGAGGAAGAGCAAGAGGAGATATCGCTGACAGGAGTTCTTGTAAGCTCAAGTCATGAGTGGATTATATCTACAATTGGCAGCATAGCCTTATCATTGGCTAAAAATATTGATGGGTTTGGATCTGGAATAGTACGAAGATCTAGTGGCAAGATCAGGCCATTGGTGCTAGCTCTTCTGCTCTCAATGATCATAACCTTGGTCGCTCACCCTTTTTGGCCACTTGAGATGTCTGCATCTGATGCAAGTTTACATACAACCCCATTCTCAAAGAATAAGCTGGCCCGTCTGGCGATTACGCCAACGACAACGCCGACTCCTGTCCCAACGGCAACGCCGACTCCTGTCCCAACGGCAACCCCGCTACCAACCCCTATAGTAGTTCCTAGTCCCAATCCTCCGCCTGCAACGGCGATTGCCAGTTCTAACCCCTACCCGCCGTACAGTGGGCAACTGACACTCAATGATCCGTTGAGCGACGACAGCAGAGGCTATGGATGGGATCAGTCTTCTAGTTGTCAGTTCACTGGTGGTGCTTACTATGTTACCTCGCGATCAAATAACTACTACCAGGTTTGTTACACTGCTCTTCAAGTCAGTAACTTCGCTTTCGAGGCCCAAATGCAGATTATCAAAGGAGATTGTGGTGGGCTCGAGTTCCGTGACACGACGAACAAAGAATATGGTTATTTCTTTGAGGTCTGTCATGATGGAACTTACGGTGTCTATCGCTTTAGTAGTGGTAGAAATTCTGGTGGCAAAACATTGGTATCAGGTACCAGTGCGGCAATGGTCACCGGATTGAATCAGTCTAACTT
Source organism: Ktedonobacteraceae bacterium (assembly GCA_036501345.1). Classification (GTDB taxonomy): domain Bacteria; phylum Chloroflexota; class Ktedonobacteria; order Ktedonobacterales; family Ktedonobacteraceae; genus DASYAN01. The sequence goes on along the minus strand of DASYAN010000238.1, from coordinate 10,510 downwards.
AATTGCTGTAGTTGCAAACGGAAGTAATTTTGACTTCTATATTAACAATAAAAAGGTAGATAGTGCATCTGACAGCACATTCAGTCAAGGGCTATTTGGTGTTTGCGCTGACATAGGTGCTGAGGCGGTGTATACTAATGCAAAGGTGTGGACATTGTGATAAGATCGATGTCTATGAATAAAGACGCACAACTCATTCTTATTCTGGGTGGTGCACGAAGTGGCAAAAGCACCTTTGCCGAGCAACTGGCCCAGCGCAGCGAACGCTCGGTGGCCTTCATTGCTACGGCCACTGCTAGCGACGAAGACATGCGCGACCGTATCATGCGCCACTGTGCAGCACGCCCATCGCACTGGCACACCTTCGAAGAGCCACTCAAACTCGCCGAAGCCTTACGTCAGGCGGCTAACGTAGCTGATGTCATCCTGCTCGACTGCATCACAGTCTGGCTAAGTAACTGGCTCTCGCAGGGAGATCCTGACCATGTAGAAACGGCTGCCATCAGCTCCAGCTATACCGAGGGTGCATTGGACGCTATTGAGGAACTACTTACAACCCTAACTGTGCTGGATGCTTCTAAGACACTTATCGCTGTTACCAATGAAGTTGGCCTTGGCATTGTCCCTGCCTATGCCCTTGGTCGCATCTACCGCGATGTGCTGGGGCGTGTCAATCAACGCCTTGCTACTGCCGCTGCACGCGTCTATCTAATGATTGCCGGATTGGGGGTTGATATCAAGCGGTTGCACGAGGAAGCATCCCTCTAAGGCCTTTCTTTTCATACTATATACTATGAGGCTTGGCCCTCTTGTTGCTCACAAAGCCATGTTTTGATGATTTTACGAACAAGAGTTGATTTTTTTATATCTTCCTTCGCAGCTATAGCCTCGAGTGCATGGTCAGTTTCTGCATCCAGGCGAATCATGAGCTGCTTGGTCAGCCCAGGGGTCGATTGCACATTGACAGGTACGGTTTCTTCGGTGAACTCGGTAATATCATGGCTATCCCAGAAGGCTACTTCTTCCTCATAATTTTGAAATGAAGGAATACTTCCGTGTGCTGGCGTTGGATAGTTAAGGTAATTGCTCATAACTCACTTTCTGCAACACTATCCCAGAGCAACTTGCGAATATCAATATCGGTCATAAATTAATTGTACATCATTGATTTACAATGTCAAGAGACAACAGTTCTGTTACTTGTATGGGGTATTATTTGACATTAATCTGCTCTATGTGCTATTTTCTCAAGGTGTTTGCCTGCATGGATGGGTAAATCACATTTGTAGGTCTTGACTACTCGCTATCGAAAGAGAGAAGAAAAGAACCATGTGGCCATTTGATCAAAACAATCAACCCGTGTATCAACAGTATTCTCAGGCGTATGATACCGGTAACTACAATGGCGTCGATCCCTATCAGGCGTTTGGACATATCCAGCAATTTATGACTGGTGCTCCAGACGATATGCAGCAACAGCTCTATATGCAGCATTTTTCTCAGATGCCTTATGAGCAACGTGCATTGCTGGCTCAGCGTATGCCGCCGCAGTATGCCATGGATATCAACAATCCCCAGTCAATGTCGCAAAGCTTCTGGCGTCTTGGTCGTGAGCAGCCCCATCTGGTGCCTCAAATACTGAACCATCCAATACTTCTGGCGGCAGGTGTAGGCCTTGCTGGACTAGTTGCTAAACATGTCCTAGAGCATCATCATCATCAAAATCCTTATGGTTACAATCAGGGTGGCTATCAGCAGAACCAGTTTGTCCAGCAGGAACTAGCTCAGGAGCAGCAGCGCGACCAGCAATTGCAATACGAACTCCAGAGGGAGGAGCGCCAGATTGACCGCTTAGAGGAGCGTGAGCAGCGTCACCATCGTCGCGAAGATTATTTTTAGATTGTCTTTCTCAAACAAATTAGGAATGAGTAGAGCTTGAACAGAAAAGCTATATCTGGGAAAGCTCTGCCTATTCTCCTGGCCGTTGTTCTGGACCTGATCGGTGAGCCGCCCGTAGACTGGCATCCAGTTGTGTGGTATGGCAAGCTGATTCGTCGTTTAGAGCAAGCGGCCCCTCATGGTCGTCTGGCCCAATTGCTGTATGGCCTACTAATGCCCATCTTTGCAGCTATTTTTGTTCTTCCTCTTATATTGCTTGTCCAATTTCTTGTAGGGCATATATGCCTTAATTCTACTCAGGTGAGGTGGAAGTATTGGTTGTCTGCCCTGATCGAAGGTGGTGCTCTCAAGCCTTTTTTTGCCCTACGCATGCTTGCTAATGCTGGTCGTAGAGTGCGGTATGCACTAGAACGTGGAGATCTGCCTGCAGCCCGTCTGGCCTTGCAGAGTCTTGTGAGTCGTGACTGTTCCTGCTTGACCGCAGATTTGGCGGCTGCGGCAACCATCGAATCGCTAGCAGAAAACCTGAGTGACTCGGTTGTTGCACCGCTGTTTTATTATGTTTTATTTGGCTTGCCTGGGGCCGCGCTCTATCGGCTATGCAATACCCTCGATTCTATGATCGGCTATCGTGGACACTATGAATATCTGGGGAAAGCATCAGCCCGACTCGATGATGTGCTCAATTTGCTACCATCTCGTCTCACAGCCCTGCTCATTATTAGTCTAGCACCACTCTTCGGTGGCAAGCGACAAACTGCCTGGCGCATCTGGCGACGTGATGCGGGTAAAACTGCCAGTCCGAACGCTGGACATCCAATGTCTGCAGCATCTGGTGCTCTGGGGATACAACTGGAGAAGGTTGGTCACTATACGTTAGGTGATAACGAAAAGGTTGTCTGGCCTGCTGATATCAAGCGTGCGGAGAGGATGGTGTGGTGTGTTGGAGGTGTGACCATTGTGCTTTGCTGCATTCTCAAAACGTCGTCAATATCACGATACATAGATATGAGGTTGCGGAAGAGAATTTCCTAGTGCTTGCTCTGTCTCAATACATAGCTCTATTACCTCTTGGCCATTCTTTACGGCTTCCTCATAGGTATCTCCATGTGTAGTGGCACCTACAAATTCGGGTATAGTAACAATAAACTTATTATCTTCATCACTCCATTGAATGATCATAGAATAGTGGAACTCGTTCATTTCATACCTCCTTCCCCTTTTGAGGCATTACAAATTTTCTTATGAACAGCAGTAGTGAGAAAGGCTATGCTGCATAGGTCTGTGGCTGTGGAAGAGGTCTACCTAAAGCTTGTTCTGCCTCAACACAAACTTCAATTGCTTCTTGCCCATTTTTTACGGCTTCCTCATAAGTATTACCATGGGTCTTACATCTTGTAAATTCAGGTATAGTAACAACAAAGATGTCATCTCTGGGGTCCCATTCAATGATCATAGTGTAATGCAAAGCTTCCATTTAGTTCACCTCTTTAGCTTCCTTAATAGCATCATACACCTGTTCTATCTGATATCTCTGAGCATCTTTTCCATCGTTACCTGCTAATGTTACTCCAATCGACTCGTCGTACTGGTAGACCCAACGTGTATGACTCCCCTTTGCTGGCCTTTCCAGGAAACTCGCCTTCCTGAGATCAGATTTCAACTTCCGGATCTTTACGGGCATAGTTTCATCCCTGCCACTTCTCTTTCTATTATATCATACTTGACGAGGCAGATTGTATATAGTAACATCAATATTAATTCATTGCCCGAGTTATAGAAACTCATTTTCTTGTGTTCGCTCGGCAATTTATACCCAAATAAAATGCATTTGCTCGAAAGTACTATTATGGCTAATAATATCCATGGTGCCTTTGATTTCGGTGAACTGGCTCGTCTAGGCTTGCAACCTGAGGAGATCCTCGACTTCAGCGTCAATGGCAATCCCTATGGCCCTTCGTCGCGTATCTATCAGGCTATTGCTAATGCTCCTATTGATCGTTATCCAGACCGTGAATGTCTAGCGTTGCGTCAGACTATCCTTGATGTTGAACTAGCCGAGATCGATCTGCCTCTTTCATCTGTGGTCTGTGGCAACGGCTCCAGTGAGCTTATCTGGGCCACTGCGCGTGCTTATCTTGCCCCAGCGAAGAAAACTGCTATCATTGGTCCCACATTTGGAGAGTATCTAGCAGCTTCTCGTGCAGTTGGAGCCTGTGTAGTAGAAGCTCGTGCACAGCTAGAGGCCGAGTTTCGTCCCGATCTCTCTTTGCTCTGTACCTGGCTGACTGCTGAGCGACCCATGCTGGTCTGGCTTTGTAATCCCAATAATCCTACTGGTACTCATCTGGATTTGCCGGGTATACTTTGTCTGGCTAAAATATGTTATGAAATCAACGCTTTACTGGTCATTGACGAAGCGTACTACCATTTCGTCTTGCCTGACGATTCAGATGGAGTATCTCGCTCGGCCATCGAATTGCTCTCGACTGAGTTTCAGTCTCATATTCTGCTATTGCGTTCGCTAACCAAAGATTATGCACTGGCTGGTCTACGTCTGGGCTATGCCGTTAGCTCGCCGGAGGTTACACAGCGTCTGGAGGCACAGCTACCGTCTTGGAATGTGAACGGTTTAGTCCAGGCTGCTGGTTGTGCTGCTCTGGCCGACCGTGATCACATGCGAACTACTCTGATCAGGCTCGCCGAGGAACGCCGAATGTTCTTTCAAGCGTTGAGCCAGCTTGGTTGGCGTGTTGTTCCGTCGAGTACCCATTTCTGCTTGATAGAAGTTGGTAATGCTGCCCGTATCCGTCGGGATCTGCTGACCCGCAAAATATTGGTCCGTGACTGCTCATCGTTTGGCCTTCCCCAGTTCATTCGTGTTGCTACGCGATCAGCACTTGACTGGCAACGATTGATACAAGCTCTGCAGGAGGTTTTGTGAAGCTGGCAAAAACATTGATGATACAGGGCACGGCCTCGACCGTTGGGAAAAGCACGCTTGTAACTGGCCTTTGCCGCATCTTTGCCCAGGATGGTTGGCGTGTTGCTCCATTCAAAGCCCAGAACATGGCTCTCAACTCCTGGGTCACACGGAGTGGTGGTGAGATTGGTCGGGCTCAGGCAGTACAGGCTGAAGCAGCTGGCATTGAGCCAACCATAGAAATGAATCCTGTCCTGCTTAAGCCTGAGGGCCACTCGCGTTCTCAGGTTATTGTTATGGGGCGTCCACTGGCAAGTATGCAGGCACGTGAATACTATCGCGATCGTGCCACCATTCTCCCTGTAATCGAACAAGCCCTGGTGAAGCTGCGCCAAGAATATGATCTGGTGATTATCGAAGGAGCGGGTAGCCCGGTTGAATTGAACCTCGTCGCTAACGATCTAGTCAATATGCGGGTGGCGCGACTTGCCGATGCTCCTGTGCTGCTAGTTGGTGATATTGATCGTGGCGGGATTTTTGCCTCCCTCTTGGGAACCCTGATGTTGCTAGAACCAGCAGACCGGGCGCGTGTCAAAGGCCTGATCGTCAACAAATTTCGTGGTGATTTCTCACTCTGGCGTCCAGGTGAACAACTACTTGCCGAGCGGAGTGGTATATCCATATTGGGTACGTTGCCCTTCTTCAATGATATTCATATTGCAGAGGAAGATACGGTTGCACTGGACGAAGGTTCTGCTCTGCTGCAGCAGCCATCGTCACAACTCAATAGTAGTCGGCTCGAGATCGTCGTTGTGCGTTTCCCCTACCTGAGTAACTATGACGAATTTGACGCATTAGCCGCCGATGCTCGTGTACATCTCTATGTAGCAGCCAGCCCAGCCGAGTTTCCCTCACAACCTGATCTGATCATTCTTCCCGGCACAAAAAATACGCTGTCCGATCTGTCCTGGCTCTGGCATCAAGGCTTAGCCCAGCACATTCGTTTCTGTGCACAGAAAGGCGCTGCCATCCTGGGTATCTGTGGTGGCTATCAAATGCTCGGTGAACATGTCGTGGACACGCTGGGAATAGAAAATCCTGAGAAAAACGCTGAGCCAGGACTCAACCTTCTGCCTGTCTCAACTGTTTTTCCAATAATGCATGAGAAAATAACCCAACGCTGTCAGGCTCAAGTCGCTGTCTCATCAGCCCGTGGACTCTTTGCTCATCTTTCTGGACATCTCTTTCACAGCTACCAGATCCATGTGGGACGTAGCATGCCCATTGAGGAGGATCGTCAGGGATCTCATGCCTTCACCATAGATACCAGTGGGGATGATGGCTGGCTCAGCGCCGATGGCTGGTGTGCAGGCTGCTATCTGCACGGCCTGTTTGAAAATGATGGCTTCAAGGAAGGACTGATTACTGCACTTGCATCTCGTCGTGCAATACCACTTCTGAAATCAGAGCAAGCTCCTTTTAATCGCCAGCATGAGTATGACAAATTAGCAGATGTGCTGCGTAGTCATCTGGATATAGAGTACTTAAAAGGGCTAATTTCTTGAAGGGTCGATTACTTCTAATGTTGTTCGAGGATGGCAGCGCTTGGTCTCGCTTCTTTACTTTTTACTACATCACTCCAGATATCCCGTTGTAGTGCACTAAGTGCATATGAATATGGATTAACTAAACGAGCGGGTATTGCGGGCAATTCTTGCTCTTCCGAACGAGAGAAAAAGGGATGGTAGGAAAATGTGATAGTTTTGTTGGTTTCTTTCCCTATCTCAGAAGCCGTGGCATGAATATGAATTCCTGGGAATTCTTGATCTTGTTTATCAATAGCTCCGTTTGGTAATACTCGTTTCGCATCACTGAAAATCTCAGAAAATTCATCATATCGAGCTGAGACCTTTTTGAGAGGAGTATTTCCCTTTGCCGAAAACACAACATTACGACTTTCCGTTCTCAAGCCCTTTCCTTGTGGAAATAGCCAAACCAACGTCTCTAAGTTGTATCCCAGCATCTCCCGAACGGTTGCTGCATTTAACCAAGTACGCCAATGAAGTGGATGGCAATAAATAGATAGTGCTTCTAATGTGCTTGTCTTTCCAGAGTTATTCCCCCCAACAAAAAGGTTTATCTGGCTAAGTCCTTCAAGTTTAAGATCGCGTAAACCCCGAAACTGATGAATTATGAATTCATTGATGTGGTTCATGTATCACTTCCTTTTCAGTATCTAACCCTAGACATTTCTAAGCATCCACCCATACAGGAAGTATTCGGTTATGATTTGACTATAATATACTAGCGTCCTATCAATTTTGTCAAGTCTATAACGCTTCTTTGCTTCTTAGTAGGTATAAAAGATTTTTGGTGGAATAGAAGTATATTGGTTTGTAGAGAAGGTATAAAAAAACCAGCTTGTATAGAGCTGGTTACCCCGCATTGCTGCTGGCTAATCCTCAGTCTCTCACGAGACGGCCCCCATACGGCAGGCTTTCAGATCTATCTGTAATGTACCATTCCTAGACGGATTTTGTCGAGTAGTGATTTTTGGCGCTTAGCTTAGAGATTTAGAGGTTTGATCCCTTCACTCTTGAAGCTGGAAGCTCTCTTCCTGCTTGCAAGAGAATGTTGTATTATATGTCGGGCGCGGGAAAACCCCCGTCATTCATGCCTGACACTTATACGCAAATCTCTTGGCAGAAATATCCTCCGCATCATGGTGCGACGGAGGCTAAAGTACCAAAAGAGGGATAGCTATCGTTGAATAAAGTGGTAAATCCGCTCCACAAGCTGCTTCCCTCAGAAAAAATTGAACCTGAGAGGCAAAAATGAAACAACTGACTTGCATCCCATGGCCTCCGACATCTTTTTCGAGTTCAAGAAAATCCGTATAAGTGTCAGCATTCATGCGGGGGATGAGAGCGCCGTTCCTTATCTGGGGCTTGGGCATAGGGGTACCATTTCTATATGACAAAGTGTTCATTCATCTGTTTTATAGTGTGAATATTTATTTATTGACATATGTGATATGATATATATATATTCAAGAAAGGAGAGTCAAAATATGATGAAGGCGTTTAAATACCGCATCTCTCCCACACGCAGGCAATCTGATGCTCTCCAGTTCATCCTTGACCGTAACCGTGAGCTCTACAATGCGTCGCTTGAGGAACGCCGCGAAGCGTACCGAATGAGTGGTATCAGCATCTCCTCCAATGACCAGTCGGCTCAGCTTCCCGCCATCAAAAAGATCCGACCAGAGTACAAAGAGATCTATTCCCAGATCTTGCAAGATACTCTCAAGCGGGTGGATAAAGCGTTCAAGGCCTTCTTCAAACGGTGCAAGGAAGGCAAAACTCCTGGCTTCCCACGCTTTCAAGGATATGACCGCTACGACTCATTCACCTATCCCCAGATTGAAAAGCTCAAGGGTAAGCCGACTATCTCGATTGAAAACAAGAAAGTCGTACTCCCAAAGATCGGCCATATCAAAATCAAGCAACACAGGCCTCTTGAGGGCAAGGTCAAGACTGCCACCATCAAGCGTGAGGGTAAGCACTGGTACATTGTGTTCGTCTGCGAGGTTGAGACACAAAAGAAGCTGCCATACACTGATCTGGCAATCGGCATTGATATGGGACTCAAGCACTTCATGACCGACTCAAACGGGGATGTGGTGGACAATCCCCGGTTCTTCAGGAAGTCACACGGTCGGATGAAGAAAAAGCAGCAACGGCTCTCCAAGAGGAAAAACAAGAGCCATCGCCGGAAAAGATCTGCCCAGCTCGTTGGTAAGGCTCAGAAGAAGGTTCGTAACCAGAGGCGCGACTTCCATCATAAGGAGTCTCGCATCCTGGTCGATACCTTCGAGACAATCATCTTTGAGGACCTCCGTGTGCACAACATGGTGAGGAAGCCAAAGGCCAAGCAAGATGAGAATGGGAAATACTTGCCCAATGGGGCAGCCGCTAAGGGCGGTTTGAACAAAAGTATACTCGATGCTGGATGGGCAAACTTCATAGAACTGGTGAAGCACAAGGCAGAATGGGCCGGTGTCATCGTCTATGAAGTGGACCCAAGGAAAACCAGCCAGATCTGCAGCGCCTGTCACAAGGAAGGTGAGCACAAAGATCTCAGTGTCCGAACTCATGTGTGTGTGCACTGTGGGGTCGTGCTGGACCGGGATAAAAATGCTGCGATCAACATTCTTGACCGAGGGCTCGGACGGAGCCTACGTGAACCTGTCGCCACAGGTACATTCCGTGGGACTATTGCGTGAAGCCCCTGTGCTTTAGCCGGGGGAGTCGTCACAATACAAGAGTTAGAAAGCGCATGCGAAGAGAGCAGGAGGGCATAGATGTCCGACCTCAAGACGCTTGTATACTTTCTCTCCTCTACAGTAAAAATCTGACTTTTTATTGGAAATTACAAGAAAGTAAGATATATCATGGAAAATATACTTGAGTTGGCAAAAACGATTCCTCCACTTGACCGTGCTGCAATTGAACAAGCTACTGCCCGTCAACTCCAATTAACGAAACCAACTGGTAGCCTTGGGCGCTTGGAAGCTATTGCTATCCAGATGGCTGGTATCACGGGAGAGGTCTTACCTATTGTCCCACTCAAAGCTGTTATTGTCATGGCCGCCGATCATGGTGTCACTGCTGAAGGCGTGAGTGCTTATCCTGCTGCTGTGACGCCTCAGATGGTGTACAACTTCCTTCGGGAGGGGGCCGCTATTAACGCATTGTCCCGACATGCCGGAGCTGAAGTCACCGTTGTTGATGTCGGAGTCGCTGCTGAACTGGCCCATCCCAATTTGGTTTCACGCAAAATGTGCATGGGTACCGCAAATATGGCACATGGTCCGGCGATGACCCGTGAGCAGGCACTTCAGGCTATTTCTGTTGGTATTGAAGTCTTTGAGTCATTAATCAAACGGGGTGTTGACCTACTAGCAATCGGAGAAATGGGCATTGGCAATACTACTGCCGCGAGTGCGATCACAGCCAGTCTGGCAGGAGTTCCTGTAGAACTGGTCACTGGACGCGGCACTGGCATTAATGATGAACAACTTGCTAACAAAGTGCGTATTATTGAACGTGCGCTTGCCCACAATAAACCTGATGCCAATGATCCAATTGATGTTCTCGCCAAAGTTGGTGGCCTGGAGATCGCAGGTCTAGTTGGTGTAATTATTGCGGCTGCGGCCCGGCGTATTCCGGTTGTTCTCGACGGCTTTATTTCTGGTGCTGCAGCGCTGGTTGCCTTTGGCCTCAATCATGCCGTGCGTGATTATCTATTTGCAGGGCATGTCTCTGTCGAACGTGGACACCAAATTATTCTCGAGAAATTAAGCCTTGCTCCGCTACTTAACCTGGAATTACGTCTCGGTGAAGGGACTGGTGCCGTTCTAGCTATGCACATCATCGAAGCTGCATTGCGTACACATGGCGAAATGGCAACGTTCACTGAAGCTGGTGTGAGCAATCGGGATGAGGACTAGTACAGCCAAGAAAATGTATAAATCCGCCCAACGGACCCGATTTATGACTCTGCTGGGAAATTTTGTAAGCATGTCAGGAAACCCTTGTAAGGACGTGCAAGCATCATGCGACCTCCAGCGGTTGCAAACGAGCGAATGGTGATCGCGGGCGAGAAGGGCGAGAAGTCTTTCCACGA
>DASYAN010000237.1:0-8324 GCA_036501345.1 Ktedonobacteraceae bacterium | reverse complement strand
TTGCGCCAATGACGCGTGGTATTCTGGCGACGTGCTATGCAGATTTGTTGGAAGATGAGCAAGGGCGTATTCTCACAAGCGAGGAGATTCGTTCATTCTATAGACAATACTATGCCAATGAACCATTTGTGCATATTGTTGAGCAGCCTCCGCATACTAAGTGGACTTATGGAAGTAATCATTGTTTCATCTATCCAATTGTTGATAGACGAACGAAGCGCTTGATAGTTGTCTCTTGCCTGGATAATCTGGTCAAGGGAGCTGCGGGTCAAGCAATACAAAATGCCAATCTGCTCTGTGGGCTGCCGGAGACAATGGGATTGGCTGGTCTGGGCGTGAATCCCTAGTTAGCATTTTGTGTTCGTTGATTGCTGTCTTAAATTAAGGAGCATATTAAGTGGCCATTTCTTTTTCGAGAACACCAGAAGGCGATATTATTAGCGACCATCATCTTATTGCGCAAGTACTTACTGAGGCACTGCCGTATATCGATTTTTTAAAAAACCGAACACTCGTGATAAAATTGGGAGGAAGTACACTTGAGCATCAGCGGGAGGTCTTGCAGGACGTTATCTGGTTACGCGCCTTAGGAGCCTACCCTGTAATAGTGCATGGAGGTGGTCCGTATATTACTCAATGGCTGACCAAATTGGATATCCCGACCCGTTTTGAGAATGGTTTGCGTGTCACTGATGCGCAGGTATTAGAGGTGGTCCGTATGGTGTTATTGGGGCAGGTCAATCAAGGATTGGTCCTGATGACATCAAAGATGGGAGGAAAAGCGATTGGCTTAAGTGGAACTGATGGAGGATTGGTGCGTGCGCATATTGCTGATGAGCAGCTCGGTTTCGTGGGCGAAATTGATGCGATCGACCCAAGCCCTATCGATGCTCTCGTTAAAAAAGGCTATATCCCTATTATTGCCCCGCTTGGCGAAGGACCGGATGGGAGCTGTCTGAATATCAATGCAGATCTAGTGGCTGCCCATATTGCGGGTGCGCTCAATGCAGAGAAACTCATCTTCCTGAGTAATGTCGCTGGCATATGTCGTGCAGATCAGTCATTGGTCTCGGAACTTAGTGAGGCCGAAGCTAAACGACTAATTGAAGAGGGTGTGATCAATGGGGGGATGATCCCCAAGGTCACAGCTTGTCTGGATGCTTTGGCAGCCGTGCCGCGTGTGCATATTGTAGATGGTCGTGAGCCGCATGTCTTGCTGCGAGAGCTGTTCACTGATAAGGGCGCTGGTACAATGCTTATTCGGTAATTAAGGTATTGCCGTGGCATATGTTGTTTTGACCTTTCCTGGCAGGCATTGTGGAGTCGCAATGTCACCAACTAACCCGTCTGAAAATGATAGCTAAGCAACCATGCTTCTTTTGTAGTATAATGGGTTAGTAAGAGTTGACTTATCGAGATTGGAGGAAACGACATGATCCATCAAGTGAATATTGGCCTGACTGAAGAAGAATACAAAGCTCTTTTAGCAGAAGCGGGAAGAAGTGAAGTAGTGCTAGAAAAGCACCTTCATAAGCTGCTCACGCAGCATCTTCGCAGATCCCTTCCAGCGGATCATTCTCTCAGTGAGCATGATATCCAGCAGTATCTCTCTCGTAGAGGGATCATTTACCGTATTCCAGTAGGTCAACCTGATACGCCAGAAGAAGAAGCTGAACGCAAACGACTTGCTGGCCTATTTGGTCAGGGAAAGCCCGTTTCTGAGATGGTGATCGAAGATCGGGGACCACGCGAATGAAAACCAATCTGTTTCTTGACACATCAGCTATAGTGAAGAGATATGTGAATGAAACAGGTAGTGAGTGGGTAGTAGTGCAATGCAAGCGAAATGCAGATAATACTATTATTCTTTCATATGTCACATTAGCTGAAGCGGTAACAGCATTTTGTCGCAAGGCTAGGCAGCAAGATCTCAACCAGCGAATCAGCGAATCAGACCGCGATCATCATATCAGGATTTTTCGTCAGGATGTAGAACAGCAATATACTCTTGTCAATGTTACAAAAGCAGTTTATACTCATGCAGGTGATCTTTGCCGTATCCATAAACTACGTGCGTATGATGCTATACAACTTGCGTGTGCACTCAAAGCAAGCAGCGAATTTATAGCTCTTGGGAAAACTGCTCCTATTTTTGTGAGTGCCGATACTGATCTACTCAGTATTGCCGAAGCTGAAGGTTTGAATATCGAGGATCCAAATGCTCATTAACAGAAAAGAAATGAATATAGAATGAAAAAGCGCGTTGAACGATTGCGTGGTATGTATGACCTATTACCAGATGTGTATCAGCATCAGCGTTGGGTGATCGATCAACTCAGCACATTCCTAACGCAAGCTGGCTATGCTCAGGTCGATACACCCGTTCTTGAGCGTAGCGATCTCTTTGAAGCAAGCTTTGGACAGGAGTTGTGGCAGAAGCTCTATGCCTTCCGTTTACACAACCGTGAATTGTGCTTGCGACCGGAGTATACCGCTTCTATCTGTCGTCTCTACCTCGATCATTATCAGCAGCAGCTGTTACCGCTACGCTTTCAATATGCTGGCTCGATCTTCCGCTACGAGGCTCCGGGGCGTGCCCGTTATCGTCAACATACGCAACTAGGAGTTGAGCTCTTTGGCGGTGATCCTTTTGCTACCGATGCCGAGATCCTGCAACTGGCATGCAATATGCTACACGAAATGCGTATTTCACACTATCGCCTTGAACTGGGACATATCGGGGTTGTCAGCGGTTTTATCAATCGTTTACACTTGGATAGCCATGCTGTACATCTGCTGCTCAGTTTGATGGAGCAGATTAGTCGTTCTGAAGAGGGTGAGCGGGTTGTGCAAGAACGCTTGGAAGCTCTCTATCCGCCAGATCCTTCGCTTGAGAAGTTGACTCAAGTAGCTGATCAGGGTGTACAGGCACGCTATGTGACGTCTTTGCTGGATGGTATCAGTGTCTCATTTGGTGATGACGATATCCGGCGTGAGACCGTCGAGCGCTTCCTGTGGAAGATGGGTCGTAGTGAGCAGCGTCGCCAGATCCTCCACGCTCTGGAATTTTTACGTGCGCTACATGCTGTTTCTGGACCACCACCCGAAGTCTTCAGCGAGGTACGAGAGTTATTGGATCGCTATGGCCTTGATCCAGCGCCACTGACCGAACTACAACAACTGGTGTCGATCGTAGAGCAGTGCGGTGTGCCACGTGAGCAAATTGTGCTGAATCTCTCATTGGGCCGTGGAGTGAGCTATTATACTGGGCTTGTCTTCGAGATTCATGCGCAAGAGGACGGTTTTGATGTCCAACTCTGCGGTGGTGGGCGCTATGATCATCTGATGAGTACTGTTGGCAGTCCTCGGGAGTTAAATGCTTGTGGTTTTGCCTTTGGTGTGGAGCGTTTCCTATCGCTGATTCCTCGTGAGACATTGCCCCCCATTGTTACCACACAGGCGCTCGTTATTCCTGTGCATACTCAAGATTTGCCCTATGCTTTGCAGGTTGCTCACACTGCTCGTTCGCTTGGTGTGCGTACTGAGGTGGACGTAGCTGATCATGGTGTGAGTGCTGGCTTACGGTTGGCGGCACGGCGTCAGATACGTCTCGCGCTGATTGTTGGAGAGGATGAGCGGCGTCAAGGAGTCGTGACCGTGCGTGATCTGGTCACAGGTGAAGAACAGGTGTCGAATGTTGAAGCACTCGCTTTGCGCACCCAGAATACCCAGGATAAGGATCAGTGTCTATGAGCAGAAATGCGGATATGCGTCTGGCGTTGCCGAATAAGGGAGCACTAGAGGCGGCAACATTAAATTTTCTTGCCGAATGTGGATTAAAGGTCAGCCGCAGCAATCCACGTCAATATCTGGCGCAAATCAAAAGTATGCCGGGGCTGGAAGTAGTTTTCCAGCGTGCAGCTGACATTCCTGAGCTGGTGGAAAGTGGCGATGCTACCCTGGGGATCACTGGCTATGATATCTTAGCGGAACATCGGGGCTATGGTGAGGATGAGTCGGAGGATAGTACAGATGGTGAAGATCCCACCGTGCTCGAACGTGATCTGGGCTATGGTGGCTGTCATCTTGTGATTGCTGTGCCTGAGACCTGGATTGATGTCAGTAATTGTGCCGACCTTTGGCATCTTTCCAGCTACTATCAGAGCCATAAAGGGCGTGGTCTGCGTATCGCGACGAAGTATCCACGACTCACGACGCAGTTTCTGGAGCGCCATAATATTACCCATTGCAAAATATTTTCACCTCATGGCGCTCTGGAAGCGGCTCCATTGACCGATACTGCAGACCTGATTGTGGACCTTACCGAGACTGGCACGACACTGCGCGAGAATCACTTAAAGTTGTTAGAGGATGGTGTTGTACTGCGTTCGCAGTCCTGCTTGATCGGGAATGTGTGGTCGCTCAGTCAGCAATCACAGGCATTGAAGTTGACTGAGACAATGTTGGAATTAATTGATGCTCGTATGCAAGCACGAGATCATTCAATGCTGACAGCGTATCTGCATGGTGAGAGTATCGAGGCCATGCAACACCTCTGTACCAAATTGAATGAGCGATTGAAGTCTGGAGTTTCCAGCATCGAATTTCGTGTCTCGACGAGTGTGGAGCAAGGCTGGTACACGATCACTGGCGTAGCAGGGATAGGAAAATCCGCTCCTGAATTGCTTGATACTATTGCTGTACTGCGTGATGCGGGCGCAATTCATGTCAATGTCACGCCGCTCACCTATCGTTTTGGCGAAGAATCTGTCAATGTACGCGCACTCCGAGGGCGCTTAAAGAGGTTCCAGTGAGCAATGTCGTCATTTTTGATCTTGATGGGGTGATTACCTCTGAAAAAGCCTACTGGGTAACGGCCGGACTGGTGTTGCATGAGCTTCTCTATAGTCCGCGCTACTGGAACATCTCTGGAACTACCACCCCTTATCATCCTGTGACAACGGCTGAAGAGTGTTTTCGCCTGAGCCATGAGACCTTGCCAGAAACAGTGATCCTGAAATTCAAAGCGCGTTCGATTAACTCTAACTGGGACACCTGCTATACAGCAGTATGTATCTGCTTGATTGACTTACTGGCAAAACTGCCTGATTGGTCTCCTCTGTTGCCGCTGCGTCCATGGGATGCCAACTGGATAGCGGCATTCCGTCAGGCACTGGCACAAGCAGAAGGACCAAAGACAATCTCAGTAGAGGCATTCCGCCGTTTTGAGGCTTCAATTTTCCAGGGATGTGTGGGGCTTGAGGTTATTAATCGTTTGAATCGCTATGCGAGCATAGTACTGGGCTGTCGGATCGAAGGAGTCTTTGCACGCTACAGTCCTTCGTGGAAGCTCTGCCATGATATTTTTCAAGAATGGTACCTTGGTGATGAGCTTTATACGCAGGAGTATGGTCATGCTCCGGTGCAAACTGGCAAGCGTGGCTGTATCTATTTCGAACGTCCTTTGTTGCCAGTAGAGGAGCTACGGGCAACGCTGGAGACATTGTGCTCACAAGGATACATCCTGGCTGTTGCGACTGGGCGACCAGGGCAAGAGGCGATTGTCCCATTAAAAAATTACGGTTTATTAGAGTATTTTGACGAAACGCGTCTTGTCACCCATGTTGAAGTGGCTCAGGCTGAAGCTAGATTAGATGGGCAAGGCGAAACTTCTTCTCTGGTCAAGCCACATCCTTATCCATTCTTAGTAGCAGCAGATCCTGAGTATCAACCTAATCAGCCTGTAAAGCTGCATGGGAGCTTTGTTGTCGTTGGTGATACACCTAGTGATGTGCATGGCGGTCGCGACGCTGGAGCTATTACTGTTGCTGTGCTGACAGGAGCACGTTCGGCTGAGGCTCGTACCTTGCTGGAACAAAGCCAGCCAGACTTTATTGTGGAAGACGTGACCAATGTTCCGGCGTTGCTGACACGTATTGATGACTTAGCAACCATTCGGCGTCTGCAATTTAGCGAACGAGAAAAAGCCGAGCGACTCTTGTTGCGCTGGTTTGCCCGTCATATGGATTTGCAGATCGAGAACCTCATCTTGATGCCGAAACCAGCCTCTGTTAACTCGTTGGATGGCATCTATCGGGTTAAGGGCCAAGAATACTTTTTCAAAACCCATGTTGAAGGACATAGTATTCTAGAAGAATACCATCATGCTGAAATACTCTCTAATGTAGGGTATAATACCATCATGCCGCTGCATACCGTGCATGAAAAAGATCAGCAGATGGTGATCTATCCAGTCGTGCGCTGGCCCGTCATGTTTGATTTGATGCGTGTCGTCGAGATCGGGGGGACTGCCCAGACCAAGGTTGGGGTACTTGTTGCGGCTGAAAAGCGCGAGTGTGAACGGTTGCTTGAGATCTACCAATCAACGCTGGCGGCTAGTACGGCAGAAGAGTATGCCAAAGCACCAATTCACCAGCTCTTCTGGCAGCGTCTAACTGGTGGACGCCTCTCCAATTTTTATGCAAGCGAAGTATTTACTTTTCCTAGTTGGCAGGATTCTAGCGGACAAGAACAAGGGCTGGTTTTCGAGGATCTCTTGCGCTACCGCTGGGTAATCAACGGCACTGCTATCAATGGAGCTCTGTCGACGTTGGGAGATTTGATCGAGCGGGCAAAGGTCGTGCTCAATCCATCTCGTGAAGGCATGACGGTGATCGGGCATGGTGATGCCCATTTTGGCAATGTGTTTCTGCAAGAGCAGACGAACTACCTCTATTTTGATCCCGCCTTTGCGGGTCGCCATTCGCCGATTCTGGATATTGTGAAGCCTTTCTTTCACAATGTATTTGCGACCTGGATGTACTTCCCGCGTGAGGTTAGCCAAGATTTACAGATTACCGTTGCCGTTCGTGACGGGAGCATTTTCGTTGAGCATAACTATAAGCTGACACTAGTGCGTCGGGCTATCCTGGATACGAAGCTGGAATATTTGCTAAAACCGCTAATTGCTCTCTTGCATGAGCGCGATGCGTTGCCTGCCGATTGGGAAGAGGTGTTCCGTCTCGCTTTGATGTGTTGTCCGCTCTTAACTGTCAATTTGCTGGATCGTGAGAAGCGATCTACAGAGATCTGCTGGTTGGGTCTATCGCAGGCGGTGCAGATGGGCAATTTTGCGATTGAGTGGGACAAAGGTAACTAATAAGCTCTCTCAAAGAGTGGGACAACTGAAATTAAGTTAGTGGATGGAAGAAATATCTTACTAGATAGAAAAAAACTTGAAGTATTCCAAAGACTCAGACACTTGAAAATGAATGAATAGACTTTGAAAGGTAAATGAGCTTAGATGATCGCTATCATTGATTATGGTGCAGGAAATATTCGCAGTATCGAAAAAGCGCTGGAGCAAGTGGGGGCACAGGTTCAGGTTACCGATGATCCTGCTATCGTGGCAAATGCTCGGGCTGTTGTGCTGCCTGGTGTGGGTTCTGCTGGTGCTGCGATGGCTCGCATAACGGAACGTGGCCTGGACGACGCGATCCGTTATGCAACGCAACAAGGTAAGCCTTTCCTCGGCATTTGCCTGGGAATGCAGTTGTTAGCCGACCACCACGCCGAAGGTGAGGTCGCTGGACTAAAGTTGTTCCGTGGTGAAGTGCGACGTATTCCTCATGGCCCCAAAAT
Source organism: Ktedonobacteraceae bacterium (assembly GCA_036501345.1). GTDB lineage: Bacteria > Chloroflexota > Ktedonobacteria > Ktedonobacterales > Ktedonobacteraceae > DASYAN01. Next base: position 683 of record DASYAN010000237.1, on the reverse strand, counting down.
TCCACACATGGGATGGAATCAGGTTTCGCCTCTCCATGAGAATCTATCCATATTTTCTGAGATACCGCCAGCATCATACTTTTACTTCGCACACTCTTATTATGTAGAGCCATACGATCAAAGTGGTGTCGCTGCAATGACCGATTATGGTTCACCCTACTGTAGTGTCATTGCAACTAGTCAGGTGTGGGGAACGCAATTTCATCCCGAGAAGAGCGGTGCGATTGGCTTACATATGCTCAGGAATTTTGTGAAATGGATAAACGGATGATCATATTACCGGCTATTGATATCAAAGATGGTCGCTGTGTGCGGCTCTATCAGGGAGATTATGCCCAGGTAACAACCTATGATACTGATCCTGTCCAGGTGGCATTGCGCTGGCAGGACGCTGGAGCCTCTTGGTTGCACATTGTTGATCTGGATGGGGCAGCACAGGGATCGCCTGCGAATGCTGATCTCATCGGACGTATTTGCGAGACAACTACACTAAGTATTGAGGTTGGTGGAGGCATGCGTTCTCTGGCCCACATTGAACAGATGTTTGGGCTAGGCGTAAATCGTGTCATCCTTGGCACCGTGGCAATTACTGACCGAGCGCTATTGCAGGATGCATTGGCTCGCTGGGGGCAGCAGATTGTCGTAGGGCTGGATGCACGCGATGGCTGGGTCGCTATTTCTGG
>DASYAN010000236.1:0-10365 GCA_036501345.1 Ktedonobacteraceae bacterium | reverse complement strand
CTCCCTCGGCTAGATAGCCCTCTCGAGAACTGGCGGGGGATTTGTGACCAACGGTACTTGATTGTTGCAATCAAGTAATCTTCCGGCCATTGGCAAGATGATGAAAGCATAAGGAAGTGCTGCAAGAAAATTTCGTAATCTCGTTGTTACCTGTCATTGGAGTGCGTAGAGAGGGCGAGACAGTGGTTGTATCCTTCCACATACGCAAAATTTCCATCCCCTTGCGAAAGAAAGATCTTTATTTGCTGATATGTAGAGTATTATAAGTAGATCTATATCATTTATTGATGAAGTTTATATATAAATAAAAGATAGATTTATAAATGAAATTATGTTATAGTATTCCTCTGAGGGACGAATAAGTCTGATCGTTACATCAACCGCTGAAGGAAAACTCAGGAGACTGAGGAGGGTAGAGGAACCTTCCCATATGGTTGCAAAAAAGGCCTTTACGCAAATAAGGTAACTATCCATTTTGAGGTTTGATGGTATCGTGTCATTCAACTTATTGCTGGAAGGGCCTATAAGGAGGAACTTAATGGAGCAAGCATCGATCAAACCTATTCAGAAAAGCCGACGTTCGCTATGGAAGCCAGTAATTCTAGTCGCAGTGCTATCCATGGTTGGACTGTCGCTCGTATTCCTTGATCCTGTTAATGTTGGTTCTGCGGCACCAGCGGCAAAGCAAACCCAGGCAATGCAATTCAATGCAACACGAGATGGGAACCAAGCGAACCAAGGTGGATTTGGTGGGAACCAGTTGAATCAGGCAGGTGGTAGAGGTGGGAACCAAGCGAACCAAGGTGGATTTGGTGGGAACCAAGCGAACCAAGGTGGATTTGGTGGGAACCAAGCGAACCAAGGTGGTGGCAGAGGTGGGAACCAGTTGAATCAGGCAGGTGGTAGAGGTGGGAACCAAGCGAACCAAGGTGGATTTGGTGGGAACCAGGCCAACCAAGGTGGATTTGGTGGGAACCAGGCCAACCAAGGTGGATTTGGTGGGAACCAGGCCAACCAAGGTGGTGGCAGAGGTGGAAACCAAGCCAATCAAGGGTAGTAGAAGCATTTGTGGATAGTAAAGTAGCTGCTGGTAGGCCCATGGTAATCAAGACAAGTGTCATCAAGTTAAGGAGTACTAGTAGTTAGTAGGCGAGAAGATGTTTTGAATCCAAGTGAAAGAAGGAGAAACTTAATGCCGCATGCATCGATCAAGAGCGGTCAGTCGGAACAACGTTCGCTAGGGAAGTGGCTGATGTCATTTGTTGTTCTATTCATGATTGCACTTTTGCTTACCTTCGTGGCTACTACTGTTGTCTTTTCAGGAAATGGGACCCATACGGCAAACGCATCAGCCGCAATTCAAAATCACCAGTCTCGTAATGGGAATCAGGCCAACCAGGGTGGATTTGGTGGGAACCAGGCCAACCAAGGTGGTAGAGGTGGGAACCAAGCCAACCAAGGTGGATTTGGTGGGAACCAGGCCAACCAGGGCGGTAGAGGTGGAAACCAGGCCAACCAAGGTGGTAGAGCTAGAAGCGAATTGCCAATTTAACAATATCGTATAGTGGGCCCTCTCTCTTGTCTTCGAGGTAGGTACCCATGACCAAGTAACCTTTTCTAGTTCGTTGCTATCCGACAATCCAGGGTTCCCTGGGTTGTCGGATACTGCATAGGGCAAGCTAGCAGCCTACATCTTCCCCAGCACGACTTCGATGGTATAGCCTTCCAGTTTCTTCTGTGAAGTTGGCGAGATGCGTTCGCGGTAAATCTCCTCAAATGAGGGTTTGTCTTGCTCATGGTTGATAGAGACGAGTAGATTATCGGCCAAGGTCTCAGCCATGATCTCATTTCCGTAGTCCTGTAGTAGGAGAGCTAGCTCTGTCTCAGTATACAGTGCCAGTCCGATATGATCCTCAATATTCAGACCAGCCTTCTTGCGCATATCCTGTATAAAGTGGGTCAGATCGCGAACCAGTCCTTCCTCGCGCAGCTGCGGAGTGATGGTAGTCTCCAGCGCCACAATATAGCCACGTTCTTCTGCTGTGACAAAGCCTGGACGTGCTGTGGCTATAATCTCAACCTCTTCTGCTGTTAACGTCACCTGCTGCTCATCAACGATGATCTCGAGCTTCCCGGTTGTGTTCAGTTTGCTAGCAGCCACCTGTGTCAGATGTGTGTTGAGATTTTTGAAGTATAGCAGGATTTGTTGTACCAGTCGACCATACTTGGGGCCAAGCAGCTTTGCATTAGGGCGCAGAGTATATGCGATCATATCGCTATCATCGCTCATCAGTTCCAGACGCTTGATGTTGAGCTCTTCAAGCACCTGACCACTCAGACGTTGTAGGGCTTCTTCTTCGATTGTTGTTGGCACATGGACGTGCAGTGCATTGAGTGGTTGGCGTACACGGATCTGCGCTTTTTCGCGAGCCGCACGACCAAGACCAACGATGCGCATCACTAAGTGTGTTTCGTTAGTGAGCTTCTCATCAATCAGTTCCGTGTGTACCTCGGGCCAGTCGTTGAGGTGGACACTGAACGGCGCATTCTGGTTGACACTACGTACCAGATTCTGATATAGCTCTTCTGTCAGGAAGGGCATAAATGGTGCGAGTAAGGTCAGCAACGTAGTCAAGCATTCATAAAGTGTCAGATATGCTGCCAGCTTGTCATCGTCAAGTTGTGGTTTCCAGATGCGCTCACGGCTACGACGCAGGTACCAGTTAGAGAGGTCTTCCAGGAATGCTTGCAAGACTTCAGTCGGTTTTACCGTGTCGTATTGCTCCAAACTATTGGTAACCTCGCGAATGGTTTGATGCAACTCGGAAATGATCCAGCGATCGAGGTCGGTTCGGTGGGCAACTGGTAACTGGTGCTGGGTTGGATCAAACTGGTCAATGTTGGCATAGGTCACAAAGAACCAGTAGATGTTCCAGATCTTATCCAAGGTCCTACGTGTCAGCATCCATTTCTCGCTCAGACGTACAGGCATACCCATCTGAGCCGCTTTCTCCATGTCCTCTTCTGTGGGGATACGTGGGAAGTTGAGATTTTGCTCTGGCACGTGGTTGGCATAGAGCCAGCGCATCGTATCTGAGCCCACTCGCTCTGCTGCTTGGTCGAAAACGACCATGTTCCCTTTCGACTTGTGCATCGGTGTACCATCTTCAGCCATCAACGTAGCATAACCGAAGAGTGTCTGAAATGGTGGCTTATTTTGCAGGACCGTGCTCATCACCAGCATCGAATAGAACCAGTTGCGGAATTGTCCTGGAAACGATTCGGTGACGAAATTTGCTGGGAACCACTGCTTCCAATAGTCAGGGTCAGTCTGATAATGCAGCGTGGAGTAGGGGACAATACCTGCATCGAGCCAGGGATTACCAACTTCTTTGATACGCGAGACTTCGGCATCGCATTGCGAACAGCGAATCTTCACGGCATCAACCCACGGACGGTGAGGTGTGTGACCATCAAATTCTTCCCAACCTGCGACTGCACGCTCTTTCAGCTCCTCTCTGCTGCCAATGACCTCGAAATTGCCGCACTGGTGACAGTCGAAGATGGGCAATGCCAAGCCCCAATAGCGTTTCTTAGAGATCATCCAGTCGTCCATGTTTCGCAGCCAGTCCATTTCGCGGTCGTAACCAAAAGACGGAATCCATGTGATCTGGCCTACCACATCCATGATCTCGTAGCGGAGTTTGTCCATTGAGATGAACCACTCGTCGACCAAGCGGAAGATCAATTCCGTCTTACAGCGCCAGCATGTTGGATAGCGGTGGCGGTAGTTCTGTGGACGGTAAAGCAAACCTTTCTGGGTTAGATTCTCTGCAACTTGTTGTCCGACCTCGGCAGCATTTTGGCCTGTAAGCCAGTCATATCCCTGTATATAGACACCGAATTCATCAACTGGGGCAAGGGCGGCCAGATGGAACTCTTTTCCGAGAGCAAAGTCTTCACGACCGCAACCAGGAGCGATATGGACGATACCTGTGCCTTCGGTTGCGCTGACATCTTTCCAGGGTATAACTGTATGGACCACGTCCTGTGCCACTGGCAACTCATCAAAAGGTCCACGATAGTTCCAGCCAAGCATATCTTTGCCCGTAAGCGTCTCAACCACGCGATAATCACCCTTATCGCGTCCCTTAAGAGCTTTGAGGATAGGAAGAAGTTGTTCAGCTAGATAATAAAACTCCCCATCCTGCTCAACTTTGACATAAGCCAGCTCAGGGTTAACGGCGGCAGCAACATTTGCGGCCAGTGTCCAGGGAGTGGTTGTCCACACCAATAAGTACTCTCCTGGTCGATCGGTCAGGGGCAAGCGGACATAAAGGCTCAGGTGGGATGTTTCCTTGTATCCTTCAGTCTCCATCTCCATATTAGAGATGCCTGTAGCACAGCGTGGACACCATGGCATGACATCCCGCCCTTTATAGATCAACCCACGCTCTTTACATTTTTTGAGAAACCACCAGATGGTGAAGTTATTCTCGTCAGAGAGTGTATAATAGTCATTGCCCCAGTCCATCCAGTAGCCTAAGCGGATAGATTGCTCGATTTGCCGCTTAGCGAACGTAAAGACACGTTCTTTACAGCGCTCGACGAACTCGGCGATACCGTACGCTTCAATGTCGCGTTTGGTTTTCAGTCCCAAGTCCTGTTCAACATTGACCTCGACCCAGAGTCCCTGGCAATCAAAACCGTTTTGATAGCGCTGTTTATAACCCTGCATGGTCTTGAAGCGTTGATATAGATCTTTATAGGTGCGTCCCCAGCCATGATGAACGCCCATCGGATTGTTGGCGGTAATGGGACCATCCATAAACGAGTATTGTTTGTCACTATGTTCATTGCGTTGCAGATACATCTGGCGCACATTACTGTCATCCCACCACTGCTGGATGGCATGTTCCAATGCGGGATAATCAACGCGGTCCGCTGCGACAACTGGTTTGAATGCACTTGATTTCACAGACACTGTTGCCTCCTCTATGTCCAAAACTACATAGTAATGGAAGATTCTACTTTTTAATTCTAAACAGACTAACGATCGTTAAGCTCGATCTCTAAACGCTTATTAATTCTACCCTTATTCTCTGTTCTAGTAATGCGAATGCTACCAACCTCTTTAGTATGGTTGACATGTGTTCCTCCATCGGCTTGCAGGTCGAGGCCCACAATTTCGACGATACGGACCTCTTCCATGTTTGCTGGCAACAAGTTGATTTTGGTACGTACTAGATCTGGTATAGCAATGGCCTTCTCGCGTGGTAATGTATAGACACGTATCGGGTAATCTGCCTCGATTGCTTCATTTACTCTATTTTCAATGTACTCAATGCGCCGCTTATCCAGGCTCTCCATCGCAAAGTCCATCCGTGCTCTGTCCGGGTGCATTTGTCCGCCGGTGACTTGGATTCCGAACTCTTTCCAGATGATACCGCAGAGGATATGGAGAGCGGTATGTGTGCGCATCATCTGATAACGGAAATCCCAGTCAATGCTGCCAACAATCTCAGTCCCTACGTGAGGTGGAGGACAGTCGAGCGTATGCCAGACGATGGACTCACGCTTGCTCATTGCTAGCACAGTGGCCTGGTAGATCTGGTTTTCCCATGAAATGATGCCATGATCTGCCATTTGACCACCACCGCCTGGATAGAATATGGTAGCGTCTAGTGCTACATCATCGCCATCGATGGCAACGACTTTGGCTGTACACTCGTACATATAGCTGTTTGTATGGTAAAGGAGTTTCGTTTTCATATGATCCCGCATTCTCCTCAAACAATAAAAAAACTCTCGCCCACCTGGGGACGAGAGCAACTCCCGTGGTACCACCCACAATTAACACAGTGCATATACAAAAGGACGCACTGGTTCACTTTTTTTGTCTGTAATCCGATCTGACTTTAATCTCGTCAGAGCATCATCCACACTTTCCACGCACATTGAGAGCTGCAATAGTGCATAATGCGATTGGATTACAAGCCTTCTTGATAACGGGAAGGCACCGACGTGGCCTACTTAATCGTTTCGGCTCGTGGCTCTAGAGTGATTTTCAGCTTGCGACTTGTATCTGGGTTGCACTAATCCCAGACTCTCTCTAACAAGGATCGCAGCCTACTCGTTCTATCGTTGCCTATTATTAGTATCTCTGGACGAGACTAGATTATCTTGCTCTCTTGCAAATGAAATAAATTACTTTCCACAGAGATATATCTATGATACCTGAAAATGCAACAGGTGGCAAGAGTACTTCAATTGCGAAACTGATCATTGGGTAGTAGAACTTCCTGCGCCCCTTTGTTAAGAAAATTGGGCTAAAAGGTGCTAATAAAATGCACAAATTTGTGTTAGACTATTAAGGGGCTCTTAAGAACCCTTCAATGGGGAATGTTCGACGAGGAATATTCAATAGAGGAATGTTCGACGAGGAATATTCAATAAGGAAATTTTTTAATGTAACGGGTGTTCGTCTTGGATGCTAACTAGATCCTGCTTGATCCGTGTATGCTTGCACTGGCACGGTTCTTGCTCAAAGGTAGCCAAAATCATCCAGCGCATTCGTGTATGCTATTATACCCTTATTCAGTGCACTGATGGGTATTAGTATACGAGAGGAGCAACACGCGATACCTAATGAACAACATTCTAGAAAAATTTTATGGGCCTAATGCAGGTTATGTGCAAGATCTCTATGAGCGTTATACGCAAGATCCCGCTACGGTTAGTCCTGACACACGTGCCTTTTTCGCGAAGTGGTCACTTGATACTGATGATATGGTCACGCTGTCGCTGAAAAAAGCAACAATTGCGTCGTCTCATGCAAATGGTGTAGGTAGCTCAGTCGAAATTGAGAAGAAAAAAGCAACGACTGGCTTGTCTCAGGCACAGGTGGCGGATATTGTTGCTGCATCAGCTCTTGCACATGCTATTCGTGAACGGGGGCATTTAGGAGCTCATCTTGATCCGTTAGGAAAAGAACCTCTGGGAGATCCGGCTCTACTGCCGGAGACATATGGCATCACTAACGATCATCTCTCACTGCTACCGCCTCAAGTAGTTGGAGGACATGCCGCCGAAGGGGTTAAAAATGCACTGGAAGCGATCAGTGCCTTACGAGCTATGTATTCTGGCACGATTAGCTATGAATTTGACCAAGTTAAAAGTGCGGATGAGCGTGCATGGTTGCGCGATGCTGTAGGTTTGCGTCAGTATCATCGCACTCCTACTTCAACTGAAGCACGCAAGCTCCTGAAGCGTCTTACTCAGGTGGAAGTGTTTGAGCGCTATCTCCACCAGACATTTCCCGGCCAGAAACGTTTCTCGATTGAAGGAATTGATATGCTCGTGCCCATGCTAGATGAGATTATCTCTGGTGCTGTCGATTCTGAGACGAAGGAAGTCGTTATTGGCATGGCACACCGGGGACGTCTCAATATGATGGCACATGTGCTTGGTAGGTCGTATGCTAACATCCTGGCGAAGTTTGCTCATGCGAGCAAGCAAGAAGATCGCATTCCTCTGACCGATAGCTTCGGCTACGGATGGACCGGTGATGTCAAGTATCATCTAGGAGCGGAGCATATTCTGGGAGAAGAGTCAGCGGTGAATCTTAAAATTTTGCTTGCTCCTAATCCCAGCCATCTAGAATTCGTCAATCCAGTCATTGAAGGCATGACGCGTGCCTCGCAGGAGATACGTTCTGTGGCTGGTACTCCATTGCAGGACGTTGATAAAACACTGCCTATCCTTATTCATGGTGATGCTGCATTCCCTGGGGAAGGTGTTGTGGCTGAAACCCTGAATTTATGGCATCTCAATGGGTATTGGGTAGGTGGCACCATTCATATTATTGCCAACAACCAGCTTGGTTTCACTACAAATCCTGAAGATAGTCGCTCTACCCTATTCGCAAGTGATCTGGCAAAGGGCTTTAGCATACCGATTATTCATGTCAATGCAGATGATCCCCATGCCTGTTTAATCGCAGTGCGTCTAGCTCATGCCTATCGTGATCAGTTCCATAAGGATGTTTTGATCGACTTGGTAGGATATCGTCGCTGGGGTCATAATGAGGGTGATGAACCAGCTTTTACGCAGCCGCAGATGTATGAGATCGTTCGTGCTCATCCAACGGTGCGCGAGTTGTATGCTCGACAGCTCGATCGTGAGGGGTTTGTGCCACTGCGAGAAGCTGATACAATGGTAAAAGATGCCTTTGCTGTATTGGAGCAAGCCAAGCGCAATGCAGACAGTGGGGTGGATACGGTCGAAGAAATTGCGAATGGGCATAATGATTCTGTATCTGATACGGAGAAGCCGTCGCTTGTACCAGCAGAACAGCTCACTGCATTAAACGAAGAATTGCTGACCTGGCCCAAAAATTTCACACCACATCCTAAGCTGGCACGTATTCTACAACGCCGGGCGACAACTCTCGGTGAGGAAGGTGGAATTGATTGGGGGCAAGCCGAAGCACTTGCATTTGCCTCGCTACTTACAGAAGGGATATCGATTCGCTTAACTGGTCAGGATGTGGAGCGAGGTACTTTTAGCCATCGCAATGCTGCACTCCATAGCATGGAAGACGATGAGGCATATATTCCGTTGCAGCATCTTTCTCAGGTGCAGGCATCGTTCTCCATTTACAATAGCGCACTCAGTGAAACCGGAGCGCTCGGTTTTGAGTATGGCTACAGCGTTCAAGCTCCAGATTCACTGGTGTTGTGGGAGGCCCAATTTGGTGACTTTTCCAATGTAGCCCAGGTCATTATCGATCAATTTATTGCCTCTGGGCGTGCGAAATGGATGCAGGATTCTTCGCTTGTCCTGTTGCTACCGCATGGCTACGAAGGGCAGGGACCAGAGCATTCAAGTGCTCGCCTGGAACGCTACCTGCAACTTGCGGCCCAAGATAACTGGCGTGTGGCAAACTGTTCAACGGCAGCTCAGTATTATCATCTATTGCGCTTACAAGCCCATCTAGGAAATATAAAGTCTGACAAGCGCCATCCGCGCCCATTAGTGCTCATGACGCCTAAGGCTTTGCTACGCCATCCTCTTGCCTCCGCTCGATTGGAGGATCTGACCAATGGTTCCTTCCAGCCAGTGATTGATGATGATAGAGCGCTTGAGCGTGCAGATCAGATCCGGCGTGTCATACTTTGTAGTGGGAAAATTGCTATTGACTTGCTTGCACACGAAAGCCGTGCTCATAATGAAGACATCGCTGTTGTACGGGTAGAGATGCTCTATCCTTTCCCTGGCGAAGAGTTGAAAAAAATTCTTGCCAACTATCCACGGGCTCGTGAGATAGTCTGGGTGCAGGAAGAACCGCGCAATATGGGGGCCTGGAGTTATATGTTCCCGCGACTGACTGAAATTGTTAATTCTACTGCAACGATCGATGTCATTGCTCGTCCCGATCGCTCAACTCCTGCTGTCGGCTTTTGGGATTTGTTTGTAGTAGAGCAGGAACGAATTATCGCGGAAGCCTCCAGTTTGCCGCTGAAACAACCGGGAGGAAATTATGGCCGTTGAAATTCGTGTGCCAACCCTAGGTGAGTCGATCGTTGATGCAACAATTGCATCATGGCAGAAAAAAGAGGGAGATCTTGTCCAGCGTGGGGAAGTTCTCCTTGAACTAGAAACCGATAAAGTAAATGTTGAGGTGAATGCTGAGCAGGATGGGGTGCTACAGAAGGTTACTAAGCAGGTAGGTGACATTGTCGCCGTTGGAGAGGTTATTGCGCTAATTGAGGACAATAGTAGAGTCACCGAAGGCGTTGCAAAGTCTAATGGAGCGTCCTCGGTAGAAGCTGTATTAGAGCAATCTCCAGTCTCGCCCACACAGTCTGCTGATTCTCAGCGGCCACCATCTCCACTTGCCCGCCGCATTGCGGCGGAGCATCAGGTGGACATTGCTCAGGTCAGGGGCAGTAGTCCCCATGGCCGTGTTACTAAAGAAGATGTAATTCAGTATTTGGAGCAAAATGTGCAAAAGACGCCTGGACAATCGACAGCGCCATCCACACCAGTTGCTCCTGCAAAACCTGTGCAGCCATCGTCTGCTCTTTTATCGCAGCCTGCACCCGTAGGGGTAGGTCGTGAAGAGCGGATTCGTATGACTCGTCGAAGACAAACCATTGCGCAGCGTCTCGTCGAGGCACAGCACACGGCGGCGATTCTTACTACCTTCAACGAGATCGATATGTCAGCCATTATAGACATCCGTGCTCGGCGTAAAGACACCTTCAAAGAGAAACACAATGTCTCGCTGGGCTTTATGTCTTTCTTTACAAAGGCCGCCGTTGGTGCACTCAAAGCTTTCCCATTCCTGAATGCTGAAATTCA
>DASYAN010000235.1:0-4674 GCA_036501345.1 Ktedonobacteraceae bacterium | reverse complement strand
TCTGGCTGTGAGGGTGGTACGTTTTCCTGATGTGATGAAGTAGGTGTATTCTGAAACATACTGTTTCCCTCCCTATATTAAGGGGGTAAAAATGCATCGATATATCAGAAATACAAGAACTGTGTTTCTGTCATGTAGGTTAAGCATCGGGAGGAAACGCTGTTACGCCTGGGGTTTCTGGCATAGCTTGGCTTTCGCATCCCAGTGTCTCTCATTCTACGAGAATGAGGATGAAACGTCAACAATATCCCTCGCAGCCTCGCAGCTAGAGACTGTAGAAAAAATACAGTGTATACCTGATGACACTGGAGCATTTTTTTGCTCTAGTATTAGGTAGCATGGAAAGCAGACTTTTTTTTACTGTAACGGTTGTTTTTTAAGGAAGGCAGTATGGTCAATGTATGACATTGTCCCAGAGGTTGTATCTATTGCAGATGCTTGCCTTGGCAGTCTGCAAGGACGTTCAGCACTATTAATTGGTCCAGAAGAGCGGCGTTATCCGTACTTGCAGGTTTTACGGCGGTCACGTATGAAAAACATTTTTCAAGAAGATACGCCTGCTAGACTGCCTCTTCTTCTTCCTCATGTAGAGCTTGTGATCAGTATGCCTGCGCTTTTGTCATCTGATACACAACAAGTGATGCCGCTATTGACGGCAGCCAGTATTGCGCAGGGGTGTATCGGACGTCGCTCGCCCTTGTTGATTTTTGATCTTGCACCATTTCCCTCTGTCGAGGAGATGGCTGGTTTGTTGCCTGCTGTTTGTCTCTATACGCCAGAGGATCTCCGCCGCCTGTTATCGAAATTTGAGATGCAAGCCTCTTGAATACCTATGGTACACTTGAAGCATCTAAGTATGTATTCCTAATTAGGTAACTTCGTTTACCAGAGTAATTGACCTGAAGATATGAGAGAGTACTACGAAAGAATGCGAAATGGAAGTAATTAAAATATCGCCGCGTGGCTACTGCTATGGCGTTGTTGATGCTCTCACTATGGCTCGTAAAGCGGCGAAGGACCAAACACTGCCTCGCCCAATTTATGTTCTTGGGCAGATTATCCATAACCGCCATGCTATTGACGAACTGACCAGCATGGGCATTATTACCTTGGATGGTCCTAACCGAGCAGCCATTCTTGCAGAGATCAAGGAAGGCACCGTTATTTTTACTGCACATGGTGTCTCTCCTGAGGTCAAAAGCCGTGCCAGGGAACGCGGTCTCACTTGCATTGACGCTACTTGTCCCGATGTTACCAAAACACATGAGCTGGTGATTGATCTCGTTTCTCAGGGTTATTACATTCTCTACATCGGTAAAAGGGGGCACCCCGAACCAGAAGGGGTGATTGGCGAGATCCCCAATGATGTCAGCCTTGTCGAGACTGAAGCGGATGTCGATGCATTGCAATTGACTGCGGAGCAAAAGCAAAAAATTGCTGTCTCTACCCAGACCACACTCTCTCAGTGGGATACCCATCGCATTATCCAGTATATCAAGCAGCGTTACTCGCATGCTGAGATTCATATCGATATCTGTGCGGCCACCCAGACACGTCAGGAAGCTGTGGTGGAACAGGCCAGAGGGGCGGACCTGACTATTGTCGTTGGCGACTCACGCAGCAACAATACCAATCGTCTGGTGCAGGTCTCTGAAGAACTGGCTAACGTTCCAGCAAAGCGCATCGAAGACCTGTCGCAATTGGATACACGATGGCTCAAAGGCAAGAAGCGTGTTGCAGTTACTGCTGGAGCTTCTACACCTAGTCAGCTTACACGCGAAGTTATCCGCTATCTTGAACAATATCAACCTGAGGAATAGGGATGTTAGAGATACTTAATTCGGCTCCTCCATCTGAGTTTGCCGCCGAGCCCGCAATGATTTATGACATGGCCGTGCTCATCAACGCAGTTTACCAGCAGAAAATTGAACCGACGCAAGCTGGACACATTCCCAAGCGTATTGTCAATAAGCTACGCCCGCAACTCAAAGGACAGCCCCATTATACTTATGATGGAAACGATAAGTATACCGACATGATCTTTGATCTACTCGTTGAGATGCGTATCCTGCAACTCACCAAGCCGCCTTTCAGCGATATGAAGCCGTGCCTTGAACCTGGTCCACAACTGACGGCATGGTCCCGTTTAGATCTAATTGAGCAAGTAAAACAAATACTTAAGGAATGGACCCATAGCAGGAAGATTACAGACTTGGTCGGCGCAGAGTTTGATCCCATGGACTCGTACTCGTACTACTATATCATGGAGGTTCGCAAAGGCCGCCAGCCTTTGTTAAATCAATTGCATACGTGTGAACCTGGCAAGTGGTACAGGGTTGACTCACTGCTTGAAGAGTTATGGGAGAAAGAAGCTGGAGCCATGCGCCATGGATCGTCAAGTAAAAAAAGCCGACGTGGTGACAAAGAGGCTCACCTAAAATGGATGAAAAGCGACGGACAGATTTATATTGGCATGCTCGATAGCACACTGCGCGACCTCGGAATCGTCGCTCTGGGCTATGAGGTCGCTCCTACGGATGAAGAGCATCCCAATCCCACAACCTTTATGCTCAGCGAGATAGCCGCAACTCTATTCTCTGCCCAGGAACAGAGTACGCAAGCTAGTGTGCATAGCAATAATGAACAAGCAGGCAATCAGCGATACCTGATCATACAGCCTAGCTTTGAGCTGCTGCTCTTGCAACCTCATCTGCCGACATTATATAGTGTACTCCCTTTCACTCAGGTCAATCAGATTGGTGTTGCCAGCCGTTTGACACTGACGAAAGCATCGCTCTTACGTGGTATGGCAGCCGGTTATAATATTGAGCAGATTATCCAGGCTCTCGAGGAACGCAGTCAGAAAGAACTGCCCCAGAACGTCGTTTACACACTACGAGATTGGGCTCGGCAATATAAAGAGACACGTGTCTCGCAGGTGCTACTTCTAGAAGTGTCGAGCGAAGATATGATAGCTCAATTGTGTGCTTCTCCTAAGCTCCAGGGTTTCGGTATCCGCCAACTTACTTCCTTTATTCTTGCAGTCAACGGTGATACAGACCTGCGTGAACTTCGTAATACCCTGGAAAAAGAGGGTATTGCGCCTCATCTGGTCGGTAACTTCAGTAACCGTAGTAGTAGCAGTAGTCGCAACTATTATTGATCTGCGAATAAGATAGTAGGGGAGATCAGTCCACTCTGACCGAGTGGCTGTTCTTCCCCATGCTTTCGAAAATTCATTTGTCGATGGATTATCCTACGGCTGTACGAGCAAATTCGCGTATCAGATTATTGAGCTGACCAGCCTGTTCATCCTGTAGGTGTAGACTGGCTTTGTCTATGATCTGCACAACAATGTCAGGATTGACGCGCTTGAAGGGTGCACTCGCTTCGGAAGGTGTAAGTGTACCTTCACGTCCCCATACTGCAACTACGGGTGTTTTCAAACGACTAAAAGGTTCTTGTACACCCAGGTTGAGATGGTTGCTCAGAAGAGAAGCGACCGCAAAACGGCTATTAGGCTGGTGGGCGCTGGTAAAAATATATTCAACCAGCTCATCAGTGATCAAGCCGGGATTGTGATAGCCTTGCTTATCATAGTAGCCACGAATAGCCTGACGAGAGGTTAGCAGATTATAGATAAATTGACCCACAATAGGTGTTCGCAGGAGCACCTTCCATAGTGTGCTGATTGGGCCGGGATTGGTCTCTTCTAGGATTAGAGGCGAAGGTTCCACCAGTACCAGCCGCTCGAACAATTGGGGACGACGATAGGCAGCTGCAATAATATAGGCATTGGTGAGGCCATGCCCAACGACGATCGCAGGTTGATCAACAGTTTCCTTAACGGCCTCCTTAATGAAATCACTGATCAGGTCTGCATAGAGATCTGCGTCATAGTCAATTGTTGGGTGATCGGAGAGACCAAATCCCAGCAGATCCAGCGTGTAGACACGAAACTGTTCAGCTAGCGTATCAACATTTTTTCGCCACTCGTAAGAAGAAGCCCCTGGGCCCAGGCTATGGATGAGCACAAGTGGCTTTGCATTGCGTGTCCCTTGCACCTTATAGAACATATCACCATATTTCCAGGGATAGCGACGTTCTTCACCAGTCAATACTGTATCGAGTTCGCCTGCCATGGCTTCTGTCACTTTATTGATAATCGCTAGCGTCCCAAGGGCACCACCCACGGACAGGCTTGTCTTAAACAACGTTTTCGCAAATGCCATATCACACGGCCATCCTTCTTGATATTCAAAAATCCTCAATACTTGGGGAAAACATCTTTCATTAAAGAGATAGCTCCCTAATGATATTACCACAACTCGGCTAGGAATGCCCCGTCGAATGTTGTGTGGGGTGAACTGACCAACCTTTTTTGGGGCTACAGGGTATCTGTCTATCAACTTGCCCTTAATTATTCTATCTATCTTGTTAATCATAAAGATTTAAATGTCGCTATGCAATGCTAGTTCAAAAGATATTGTTGCGTATAGGATGAGTGCCATGCCAAATGGCATTAGAGTCAGTATGCTTTGCTTGTGTAATGATTTTTTACTCGAATAGCTATTATGTGTATATAAAAATACCATAAAGATTTCTATACACAAGAATACTAATACATAATAAAGGATTAACAAATCCAGATATTATGTTATAATTCCCAATAAT
>DASYAN010000234.1:0-15137 GCA_036501345.1 Ktedonobacteraceae bacterium | reverse complement strand
GTATCTTGTAGCGAGCCAGACGCTCTGTCGCGTGGGCAAGCAGAGCTTCAGGGCCAATATCATAGTCAGCGTGCAGGTGTACGAAAGCAATGGGGACCTGTCCCCATTGGGGATCTGGCTGTCCACAGACGCCTGCCTCGGCTACAGCTGGATGAGTGAGCAAGACGGACTCGATCTCGGCTGGGTAGACGTTTTCGCCACCTGAAATAATCAAGTCATTACGGCGGTCTAGGACGTAGAGGTAGCCTTCTTCGTCGAGGTAGCCGATATCGCCCGTGCAGAGCCAGCCATCGCGGATGGTCTCCGCTGTAGCTTGGGGCTGATCGGCATAGCCCGGTGTGATACTCGGCCCTTTGAGATAGATCGTTCCTGCTTCACCTGTCGCTGCGGGTCGATGCTCGTTGATGATGCGAAGCTGAATCTGCGGGAGTGGTCGGCCTGCCGAGCCGATTTTGCGCAAAGCATCTGCTGGTGAAAGTGTCACCGCCTGTGAGCAGGCTTCAGTGAGCCCATATGTTTGCACAACTGGAATAGCATGTGCGATGCAATCCTCAAGCAGTGAACGAGGAGCTGGTCCTCCGCCAAGCAGGACGCAACGCAGATTCGATGGATAACGTTGCTGGTTTCCATTATCATCGAATGCAGCAAGCATACGCTGAAGCATCACTGCAACCACTGAAATAATCGTCACATGATCCTCGCGAATTGTCATGTTGACGGCGTCGGCATCAAAATTTTCGTGTAGGATGACACTGATTCCGTAGATGACGCTGCGGAAGAGAATAGATAGGCCCCCGATATGGAAGAGAGGCAGACAGGCTAGCCAGCGGTCGTCGTGCTGATGACCCAGATTGAGGGCGGAGCCAATCGCGTTCCACCATTGCATACCGTAGGTAATCATAACCCCTTTGGGATTGCCAGTCGTGCCAGAGGTGTACATAATAGCCTGCGTTGCACTGAGATCGATCAGTGTGTGCAATGGAGTATTGAGATCTTCATCAAAGCCTTTGAGTATGATATCGTTGCTTTCGGGTTCTACCTGCAAGGTTCCTTGAATGAGTTCGGGAATAGCTTGTGTGATATCGGTAGTTTTTCTTTCATGCAATATATCACTTAGCAGATATGATGCGTGTATATCGCATAGCTGCCAATATAGCTCTTCAAAAGTTAGACGTGTATTGAGGGGAATGAGGATAGCTCTGAGACGTGTCAGGGCATGAACGGTAACAACATAGGGCAGGCCATTTGCAGCCAGCAGCGCAACGCGATTTCCCTCACGCACGCCAGCTGCCGCTAATTGTCTGGCGAGACGTGTTACTTGGTGCTCAAGCTCAGCAAATGACCAGCGAATCTCACCACAATATATTGCTAGATGTTTTGGAGAGTTCTTGGCACAGCGTGTGAGCCAGTTTGGAAGAAGTGTATCAGATGCATTCATTATGTTTACCGAACTCCACGGACGCGATAAAATCGGGTCCCTACAAAACGAGCAACTGTATGTCCTTTGGGTATAAATTGCCGAGATGCAAAGGGTGATTTAGTATGCACGCCATTTCCAGAGTGTTTGTTTATCCAGGTGTAAACCCAGCCCTGTCCCTCTAGGAACAGTGAGAATCCCGTTATGGATAGGTAGATCCTCAATTAACAAGTCGTCTTCTAGAAGATGTAGCGTGGCTAGTCCACATTCCAGCGTTAATTCAGGCGATGCTGCGACCAAGTGCAGTATGCCTGCGATACCGATACCTGTCTCGATGGCGCTGGTAATCACACAGTGCACACCTTGTTTTGTAGCTTCCTGGATGATTTGCCGACTGACATGTAACCCACCAATAAGCTGTGGTTTAAGGATCAGCACATCAGCGGCCTGGGCTGCAAGGATACGACGAGCACTTGCTAGATCATCTATCGCCTCATCTGCTGCGATAGGGATTGCAACAACTTGTCTGAGATTGTGCATGCCTATCAGATCGCTAGCTTTGAGTGGCTGCTCGACATATTGGATGTCGAGGGGGGCACACTTAGTAAGTATAGTATATGCCTGATCAAAATCCCATGCTTCATTAGCATCCAGGCGCAGGTGAACGGTGGGTCCAATTGCCTCGCGAATGGCATGGACGCGCTCAAGATCTGCTTTTACACCCATACCGAGTTTGAGTTTTAGGCAACCAAAGCCATTTGCGACTGCAACTAGCGCATCATTTACTGCTGCATTTATCGCTGATGTGCCAATAACAGCGTTGACCGGGATGTGAGTACGTGGTGCAATGGGTTGTTGTGTGGAAACGTTGCTATGTGGATGAACTGCATTGGATTGAGATCGTTGGGTTAGTAGTTCGCTTATGCTGCATCCTTGGGCTTGTCCGAGCGCATCGAGCAAGGCAATTTCTAGTCCGCAAATGGTAGAGGTGGGTAGGCTATCTACAGCTGCATATAGGCAGTCCATCGCTTCATATAGTCCTTTGCTCAGAAGATCGTTAACGATTGAAGATTGGTGAAGTGCCGTGAGTGCATAGGTGAGATTGCCACCGCCGAAGTCTGGCATAGGGGCAATCTCACCTATGCCAGTAATCCCTTCTGCTGTCGAGATCTCAACGATAGCCCCTTCGCGTGTGACCATGGTGCCGTGGGCAGTAGTGAAAGGGCTATGTAGAGGTATACGATATCGCACTATCCTCAAATGAGAGCCTCCGGTTACCCGGGTAATGGTGGCCTCGACACTGTTATGGAAAGGTTTAGCGTGAAGAGCACTGGCACTAACCCTCGTAAACCTGTTTAACCCTTCACCGTAGAGGTTGGGACTGGCCTCGCATCCCAACGTACCTAGTTTCGCTCCTAACGTAGTTCTAGAGACATGCCCTAGACCTGAGTCTGGACAGGTGAAGCCGCAAAAACCCTTACGAATTACTGCAAGCCCACGCAGAAATGCGTGGAGTCCCTGACCTTAGAGAATATAGATTGGTGACACTCTCTATCCCCTAGAAGGGGATGAGCTTCTGAACTACAACTGTACACTGATCATGTTCCCGCAGGAACCCCACTCAAGCATAGGTGACTGCGCGTACAACCAAACTCAGACAACTGAGAACCAGAGTTCTCAGGCCCGTGTCCTAGGCTACTACTACGTGCCGTCTCTTTCGATCGAGCATGGTTCTTTATCCCGTGCTCTACCCTTGCGGGGACAGTTTGTAGATACGTTGGTGCGACAAGTCTTTGCCTTGATCACGCGCCAAAACGTGAGGCAATGGAAGAAAGACAAACAGAATACTTCTATGCAGCCGTACTGGAAGGATGCAGGCCAACGGGCTTGTACCGTACCTACGAGCGCTACCAAGCTGTTATCTGTTGAACGCCTTTTCTTGTTCTACTCAACTATTCTATCTGACAGGGTGACACTCCGCAAGGGCGAAAGCCCTGCAGCTTCTGACACTCTCGCGTAGTCGCTTCCCTGAGAAATGTGGCGTAGCCACGACTCAAGACGGGACGCGTAGTTGGCAGGGAATATCTGAAACAGACTCAACCATCCTCCTGCCTGTTTCTTGAGCGGTGCCATGCTCGCTATCGTCCCCATGCCTTGCGCTTCCGTTAGATGGACGGGCACCTACGCTTTGGGCGTCTTGGGAGATGACAATACCCACATCTTTATTCTGACACTCTCCTTTATCGGTAAGGTCGTTGTCCATAAGCAACATGGATGGCAATACAACTTTGAAGTTGTTCGCATTCCCTAAACATCTCTTCAAGAAGACGATCGTATTCTTCAGAGTTGACATCTAGATGTTGAAGAACTAACGGCTTCATAGCCAGACACGCTGCACGCATATTCGTTGCAGTTGAGCTTCCCTGGCGGCCTCCCCATTGACCAACAGGCAAAGTAATCGTCTCTGTTGTGACGTTCAGTAGCCCAGTAACTTGTAAGTATGCTCCAATTTGTGTAGCTTCAACGGGATCGATACCGCACTTTCTGCAGGCATCTATAATCCATTTCTGAATCTGAGTACACGCTGGACCAGCATTTTGAAAGGTGTTGTCTGGCTCTACCAGCTCGATCATGCCACCAGGACGTGTGACTCGCACGAGCTCGTTTACGACTTGGAGCCAGCGAGGGGTAGGAATAACATAGCTGAGTGATCGTTGATGGACGAAATCGAACTGATAGGGAGAGAAAGGTAAGCCTTTCAAGACATCCGCCATGACAAATTGATAGTTGCTCGGCTTGGTTGAAGCATTTACCTCTACGGGTGGATCGAAGATGTCAAGGCCAATCACGTTTGCATCAGAGAATGCCTGGGCCATTTCCTGAGCCCAACGACCTGTTCCACATCCAACATCCAGAATATTTTTTGGCCGTTTGAGTGGAGCTCGATAATTGCCCGACATGGCTTGACGCAATAAGTGGTGCTGAAAGTCTAGTCGATTGACTTCTTCCGTATTCCAGGGCAGAATGTAGGGAGAATCGGTCGGCAACTGACGGCTTGCGAGCATCACTGCCTGGGAATTAGAGGGGGTATGCTCATTAGGGGAAATGAGCGTTGTGCGCCTTTGACGCACTTGGGAATGCCAGTTCATATGTGCAGATTTCATCGGATTGTTGGCAAGGAGACCCGTCTTTCCAAGCGGGGGAGGAATTGCCTCCTGCACGCATGGGATGTGGGGAAGATCATCTGGCTGAAAAGCCGCCGCTGATCTTGTGTGGTAGCACCCGCCTCGCTCTCCTTTCTGTTCTGGTGCTATCCCTTTCGGGAGGGCCTTTTTAGGAGAAAGACCCAGAAAACTCTTGCTCGATTACGAGCCACCGTGTCAAAGCACGGGTGATAAGACCCTTCGCGATTGCGAGACTGGCATAGGTCCAAGACCGTCTGCTTCGGCGTGGCAGGCAGTGGTTTAGACTAGGGTGGCATCCAAACATGCTTTCGCTACTCTCCCTAGCACATAAGCCTGGAATTTCGCTATTTCTTAGCCAGTAACGCTGCTACTCTCTTTTTAAAGAGAGTCCGCTAGACAAGAACTTACGTTGCGCTAGCCGTTTCGCTAGCCCCCGAATAAATTCAGGGGTTCTTGGCATGTGCAGACCTCATGTCATCTAGTCAAAATGAAATCAGTATATAAGTTTCCCTAGTAGGATTTCGCCTTCAACTGCTATCGCAAACGGTAGCAAAAGCCTGCGTATAGCTTAGTTACAGTTGTTCCTTCTGCAGGGGAACCGATAGTATCGTAAAGGTTACGATGGTGCCTGTCAAGCTGTTTTGCATAAAGAAGTGCTTAAATCGGCATAAAGAAATGCTTAAAATTGGCAAGGTAGGAAGAGCACTTGGGCAATTTGGGCAGATAGGTGTCAGAAAGGTATTTGGTGAAAGAGAACTGCATGGGGAACTGACCGCAGAGGCGGGACAAGTTCTGGTGCCAAAGTGCCGCGTATATGTCCTATAGATGTCCCTATTTTTACTGGAAATAGCCATCTTCATTTGTTACACTAAGGACTAGTAGTAGGGAATGAGAGCATTGTGCTTCCATAGAGCAGACTGCTTGGGGAGGACCTTTGTGGTTTGGAGATCCTTTTTAGTTAACGAGGAGATGGCCAATGCTCAAACGCTTTTTTCATTTGAAAATAGCCATGGATACGATGCTGATATTTATTGTCATTATGGCTAGTCTATTGGTTCAGGCCTGTGGGTCCTCGACTCAGACTAACAGTGCTTCATCAGTCGTGGTCTCTCTATCTTCATACCTGAACAACAAAGGCACCGGCAGCGGGCCTGGACAGGCCAACTTGGATGGCTCAGGATACTCCTACCCAGCAAATCAACTCCCACAAGCTGGTCAGAGGACTTTGAACGGCATTTCATACCAGTTCCCGACTAGTGGGTCAGGGGCGGATGATAATGTTGTGGCACTGGGACAAACCATTAACCTTCCCCAAGGGAACTACCAGCAGGCACTCTTGTTGGTCACGGCAACGTGGGGCTCGGTCAGTGGCACGGTAACCATCCATTATGCTGATGGCTCGACATCTTCAGCATCACTGAGTGTGCCTGATTGGCTTAATACCTCCGGTGTTGTGAACACAAGCTACCGCTATACACCAACGGGCATCGATCAAGAAGCAGCACATATCTATGCTGTGCAGGTAGGGATAGATGGGACGAAGATAGCAAGCTCGCTGACCTTGCCTTCGACTGCGCGACCTAGTCCGAATCAACCCAGTTTACATGTGTTTGCCCTGACTCTGCAGCCTGCTGTGCAAGGCTATTCTGCCAGGGTGCTTGATGCTCACTCCACTACAAAGATAATGTCTGGCACCTCAACGACACAAGTCATCGAGGCTACTGTAGAGAACAATGGTACCGAGTGGTTCACTCCCAGCCATCCAACTAGGGTTGTGGTCCAGGGTGATGGGATAGAGACTGTGGTTCCAGCGGTTATATCTGAGTTAGGTTTGGGTGAACAGGTCATTGTGGAAGTCGGAATAAAGAAGTTAGCATCAATAGCGGATGGTACACAAATCTCGGGTATGGTAGTAGCCCAGACCACTGGAGGTAGCGCTAATCGCTTCACTTTCATGCTGACTGCTGGGATTGCTCAGTACAGTCCTACTGATGCCTCGCTTTCCCTGCATCAAGCCCCAGACTGGTTCGACAACGCCAAGTTTGGTATCTTTATCCACTGGGGTATCTACTCGGTACCTGCCTGGGCACCGGTTGGTAAGGAGTATGCCGAGTGGTACTGGAATCATATGAACAATAAGCAGGACCCTACCTATCAGCATCAGCTTCAGACCTATGGGCCAAACTTCAATTATGACGACTTTATCCCCCAGTTTACAGCAGCAAAATTTGATCCTAAGGCCTGGGTACAGCTGTTCAATCAGGCTGGGGCCAAATATTTCGTCCAGGTCACCAAGCATCACGATGGCTTTGCGCTCTTTCAGACCCAGTACAGCCATCGAGATTCGGTTGATCTCGGTCCACACAAGGATCTCGTTAAGGAACTCTTCGATGCAGCTGCACAATATGCTCCTAATCTAAAACGAGGCGTCTACTACTCGCTGCCAGAATGGTATAATCCTGCCTACCACAGCTCTGGAGCCTTCTCTGGCGGGCCTCCGACCCAGTATGTCACGGGTCAGCAGATCCCTTACACAGGCTACATTCCAGTCAAGAATTATGTCCAGGATTTTCAGAAGCCGCAGATGCTCGAATTAGTTCACAACTATAAACCGGACATCTTATGGTGTGATATTGGTGGCATAAATGATAGTCGAACAGTGTTTGCGGACTACTTCAATCAGGCGTTGCACTTGGGCCAGCAGGTGACAGTTAATGATCGCTGTGGCATTCCCGAGCATGATTTTACCACTCCGGAGTACAGCTCGTTCAGCAATTTAGTTGTGCAAAAGTGGGAGTCAACCCGAGGCATCGATCCCGACTCCTTCGGTTACAACGCAGCGACGCCGGATTCGGCCTATGCCACCGCAGGCCAGCTCATCACTAACCTTGTTGACATCGTGAGCAAGAACGGTAACTTTTTGCTCGACATCGGACCAAAGGCTGATGGGACAATCCCTGCCATCATGCAGCAACGTCTGCTGGAGATGGGGGCCTGGCTCAAGGTCAATGGGGAGGCCATCTATAACACAACTTACTGGTCGCGTGCGTCACAGGATGGTAATCTGCGCTTCACCGTTCGGCCCAATCAAGCGTTTTACATTACTTCATTGGTAAAACCTGGCAATCAGATTGTCGTGAACCAACCAGTGCCGATCCAACCGGGGGATGTGATCACGATGCTAGGTTACGCTGGTGGTCCGCTGCACTGGAGTCAGCAGGGAGGCAGGCTGATTATCGATGTGCCACCAGCTGCTCAACAAGCTGGTCAGTATGCCTGGGCCTTCAAGATTATTTGGAAATCTCGTTGATAGCGGATTCATTCGCTTTTTGGCTTGTCCCCTTAAGGCTGTCCTCTTTTTCCCTCAAGTTGTCCGCTTTGTCCCTAGAAAATAACATTTCGATTGGGTATCCTTTCTGCTAGAGATTGCTAGTCGGTGGATG
This sequence comes from Ktedonobacteraceae bacterium, assembly GCA_036501345.1. Classification (GTDB taxonomy): domain Bacteria; phylum Chloroflexota; class Ktedonobacteria; order Ktedonobacterales; family Ktedonobacteraceae; genus DASYAN01. Next base: position 7,092 of record DASYAN010000234.1, on the reverse strand, counting down.
TTTGAGTTACGAAACGTCCTCCTGATAATATCGGCTGCATAAGAAATTTGTGCACTGAATATTCTTCAATAATGGCGAGCACTCATTTACAAAAATTATATTGTTATGATTGAATAAGGAGATAACTATATGGCTAGCCCATTTAAAGATAGTGGTAGCTCACGACGTTTAGAAGAAGCGGAACATTCACCAACAAAAAAACATTTAAGAGGATCCAGCACGTTATCGTGTATTCCATCAGTAGACAACATCATTGGATTATCAGGCGAGCATCAACCATTGATAGGGGCAGAAAGATCAGGAGATGTATCACGTCAATTAGATTATTCTACACTAGAGAGAGAGAGGACAACATCGCCAGACCACATGAATACGGCGAGAGGAGAAGAAGGTGGATCATCTTCTTTTGTCGATGCTTTCTTAAAGTTTGTGTGCTGCAAGCGCGAGGGATCCTCCTCTCCTGTTCAAGACTCTCCTCCCCGGGCTGCTTCAGCAGTTCCAGGACGCGTAGAGACACAGCCCCCTCATTCTGCTATCTTGATACCAAGAAGCATACTTTCTAGAAGAGAAGTTTCTTCTCTAGAAGGAATAGCTATTACAAGTACAAAAGGAGATTCTCATTTCTCAGAGCCACTCTTATGGGAACAATTCAATGAAAGCACCTCAGTGAAATTTAAACAACAAATGGAAAAAATATGTGATCAGAATGCGTTAGTGATTTATCACAGGGCTAAACTTTTTTTAGATCTAGATAAAAAACTAAAAGAAGAAAAGTCAGCACGACAAGCTAGTGAGTTTAAAAGCATAGCAAACGATCCATCAAGAGAAGGAAATGACATAATAAAAAGATACCTTGATGCAAAGGATGAGTTGCAAAAAAAATTTGGTGAGCTTGATAAGGATGACTCTGAGATGTATCAATCTTTACAACGTAAGCGTACAGATTTCAAGCAAAAGCAAGAGGAACTTGAAGCAAAGCAACGTCAGCTTGAAAAAAAAGAAACAGATTTTAGAGATTATCAAGAAAGACAAATAAAAAAAGAAAAAATAAGAGAAGAAAAAATAAGAGAAGAAAGAAGACAAGGACCATCTAGCAGAGCCAGCAGAGTCAGCAGAGCAAGTAGTGCAGCATCTAGTATGCATTCAATGTATGAAGAAGACATTGCCAATTTGAAAAAAAGGATCAACGAGCTTCCAGGAGAGATTAAGCAGCTTGAAAAAGAGATTGCCACTCTTGGATCCCAAGGAGTAGCCCGAGAACTTGACGACGAGTATAAATTTATTGCAACGCTCGAAAAAGAGCGTGACAACGTTCTTGCTAATGTTCATCGTGAAGTGAACCAAATACTCGAGGAGGATACAGAGATTCAGGGTCTTAAGCAGAAACGGGATGATGCTGAAGAAAGAATGCTATGTATAGCTAAAGATGTGAAAGGACAGATCAATAAAGAACAGATAAATGATGAACAATACAATCATTACTTAGAAAATATACAAAGAGCGGTAGGAGAGAGAATGATAGGTATTACTACATCAAGAGTAGAGAGGGAGCGCACTGGTTTACCAACTCAAGAACTTCCAATTATGACAGGGATAAGCAATACAAAAGAGTATCGGGTTAGCGCGTTCATAGTTTTTGCAATTTCTCTTAGAGATTTGTACGGCCCATTTAGCGAGATGCACGAGGAAAGCCTTAAACGTATTGGTGGGCAATTCAAAGATAAGCATGAGGGAAAACTTATGGATGCAATAAGTGAAATTACCGATAAACTAGGAAAAGATCTACCTTCAGCAGACAAGAAAAATTTTGAGATAGCACAAAAGATATGGCAAGAAAAACCTCTATCTCAAGAAGAGAAGCAAACCCTTGAGGATACATTAATAAGGACACGCCAAGGAGATACGTTATCTCCAGATGCGAAGGGAACCCTTGATAAGATAGTACAAAAGGTATGGCAAGAAAAACCTCTATCTCAAGAAGAGAAGAAAGCCCTGGATGATATGCTAATGGAGAGCCTAAATTCTTGGCCCGAAGGGCAGCAAGGTCAGAGAAAGGCATCAATGAGCAGCACGGGGGGGGGCGTGTTCCGGTTTGATGAGGCGTCGTAGGGGTCTTCTACAGTATTCTAACCGCAAAGTAATGATGATAATGGCACTCACTTGCCTATTATCCTTCATGCGTATAAGAATGCAAGTAGTAGAAATTCTTGTTTTGCTTAAAAAGCCTATTGTGTATCGATAACTACTGAAGAGGGTCAACGAACGTCAATCACACTCGTTGACCCTCTTCCAACGCCTCAAGGAACTGACCCAAGCTTGGTATCGATTGTTCAGTGATGCGATTGTCACGGGATCAAATCTGCATGAAAGTGCTACAGACTTACGGCAAGCGCGGGAACTTGGAGAAGTCGGGCTTGCGCTTCTCCAGGAAGGCATTCTTGCCCTCTTTGCCTTCCTCGGTCATGTAGTAGAGCATGGTGGCGTTGCCCGCCAGTTCCTGGATGCCTGCCAGACCGTCGGTATCGGCATTGAAGGCAGATTTGAGGAAGCGCAGTGCGATGGGGCTCTTCTCTAGAATCTCCCGGGCCCACTGCACAGTTTCCTCTTCCAGTTGTTCCAGGGGGACGACTGTGTTGACTAAGCCCATGTCTAGTGCCTCTTGAGCTGTGTACTGGCGACAGAGGTACCAGATCTCACGCGCTTTTTTGTGACCGACGACACGAGCCATATAAGTTGCACCCCAACCAGCATCAAAACTGCCAACGCGTGGACCAGTTTGGCCGAAGCGGGCATTCTCTGCTGCAATGGTCAGGTCACAGAGCAGGTGCAGGACGTGGCCACCGCCGATAGCATAGCCTGCTACCATGGCAATGACCGGTTTTGGCAAATATTTGATGACTTTTTGCAGTTCGAGCGCATTGAGGCGGGGAACACCATCCTCGCCAACATAGCCTCCCTCGCCGCGTACTCGCTGATCACCGCCGGAGCAGAAGGCTTTGTCCCCCTGCCCGGTGAGAATGACAACCCCAATCTCCTGGTCTTCGCGGCATGCATTAAAGGCATCAATCAGTTCGCTGAGTGTTAATGGGCGGAAAGCGTTGTGCACTTCAGGGCGGTTGATGGTGATTTTGCCGATACCTTCGGCTTTTTCAAAGATAATGTCTGTGTAGTTCCCTATCTTTTCCCAAGCGATAGTCATAGCTTTCTCCTTCTATCTATAATATTGCATCGCAGAATTGATGTACTAGCGTGAGGAAGCGTTCGGGCTGTTCCAGATGGACATTATGGCCCGTATCTGGCACAATCTGGAGTTGAGCCTTTAGAAGCTGTTGTGCCATGTACTGACCTATCGTACAAAACTTGCTATCTCGTTCGCCAGCGATGAGCAGCACGGGAATGGTGAGAGTGCTTAGACGCCACTCAAGAGCTGGTTGTACTCCAGTGCCGACACCTCGTAAACTGTTAGCGAGTCCGTGTGCACGATTATTCAGACGCTGCACTTTCTGTGCTCTTCGATATGCTATAGGCAAATTGCGCTGACTGGCGAAGAGTGGGAGTTCTTCCCAATCGTCCACAAATGCTTCGATACCCTCACGCTCGATACGATCCGCCAAGGCTCTATCGCTAACACGGCGCTTTCCTCGTTCGACGGGATTGGCAATACCCGGCGAGGCACTTTCTAGAATTAGTGCACGGAAATAGCGAGAAAAGGCGCAGTAGAGAGCAATGCGGCCACCCATTGAATAGCCCAGTAGGATAGCTTCTCCCTCTTTGATACCAAGTGTTTGTAATACACTGATGATATCGGCCTGACAGTGTTCCATACTGTAGCGTTGGGGATCATCGGGAGCATCGGATTGTCCATGTCCGAGCATATCGAGCGCGATGACACGCCTACCCGGTGCTGCAAGCTCCTCGAGTAACGAGCCCCAGCCTGCTGCACTGCCAGTGAAACCGTGGAGCAGGACCAGCACTGGCGCATTTTGTGTTGTTGTGCCGTACTGGATGACGCCAATCTGTACGCCATTGACCTGAATACGCTCGTATGACTGCTCAATCATCATCTATCTTCTCAATTCTTGCTCAATGGCTAACCAAAGTTGACGGTGCATCTCGACATTCTTGGCTCGTTCGGTAGGCACTTCGATGACGTGTAGGCCGCCACTCGTGAGACTGTCCGTAAGGGCCTGACGGAACTCTTGCCATGTCGCGATGCGTCGGAAATGGCCGCCATACATCTGGACTACGGGATGGAAGTCCAGTCCAGTTGGTGTGCCGAAGAGCTGTTCAAAGTGTTCTGGATAGTTTGCTTGTGGCAAGAAGGAGAAGATGCCGCCGCCATCATTGTTGATCAGCACAATCGTCAAGTTGAGCTGGTGGAGGCGTGCTGCAAGTAGACCGTTCAGATCGTGGAAGAAAGAGAGATCTCCGATCACCAACACGTTGGTTTCATCTTTGCCAGAAACTGCGCTAATGCCGAGTGCTGTCGAGACAACGCCATCGATGCCGCTGGCTCCACGATTGCCCAGGATGCGTACATGGCGCTGAGTTCTCCAGAAAAAGCTGTCCAGGTCACGCACGGGCATGCTATTTCCAGCAAAGAGGTTAGTGCCATCTGGCAGCAAATCAGCTAATTCAGTAAAGACACGTCCCTCGAACAATGGCTCAAATTCCTGAAGCTTTGCATGGAGGGTCTCTCGTGCAAGTTGGTCACGCTGTTGCCAGGTGGCAAGCCAGGGAGATGCAGCATCTTGCGTGGTATGACGATCAACATGGGAGCCTAGCATCCTGAGAACATCTTGGCAGAAAGCAACTGGGTCTATATGTATCAGCATATCAGCGAGTTGGGTAGGTTCTTCCCAACTGCCATGCCCATCAATTACGGCCTGTGGACAATCGTGATAGTGTTTCAGGTAGAGAAGGAGCGTTTTAGAAGTTGGCATTGCGCCGAAGCGCAGGATCAATCGTGGTGGCATATTATGCATAAAGGCTGTGCAATGTAGCAGGGCATCGTAAGCAGTCACAATATGGCTATGACTGTGGGGACCACAACGCAACTGCGAGAGCGGGTCTGCCAGGATGGGATAGCCCAGGCGTTGTGCCAGCTCGATAAGCGGCTCAATGAGCGTGGGATTGTCGAGCGGTCCCGCAATGATAAGACCCTCTGACGTGTTATCTACTGTCTCTATCAAGTATTCGATGGTAGCTTTTGGTGCAAAGTTTTGGGGTATGTCATGCACTCTGATATAGGGTTCGTTGTCCAGGCGACCCTGCCAGGCAATGCGGTCATGCCACTTCTGTTGTGTTGGTGGTGGCGGATTAGTATGTGACTCGGGCGTCAGCGGTTCACGGAAGGGAAAGTTGAGATGAACTGGGCCAGGTGGCACCGCCTGTGTTAGGGCAATGGCGCGGTTAGCGAGTGTGCGAATGTAACGTAGGGCTTCATTGGTGGCTTCGGGAAGCGCAGTTTCGGTAAACCATTTGACGTGGGTGCCGTAGAGCCTGTTCTGGTCGATGGCCTGGGGAGCACCACAATCGCGCAGTTCAGGAGGACGATCTGCCGTCAGCACGAGCAGTGGCACGTGTGATAATTTAGCTTCCACAATGGCTGGCATGAAATTTACAGCTGCCGTTCCCGATGTGCATAGTAATGCCACTGGTAGACCAAGACGCTTTGCCATGCCTAGACCAAAGAATGCTGCCGAACGTTCATCCACATGCATCCAGATGCGTAGAGCTGGATGCTGTGCAATTGCCAGCGCCAGGGGTGTTGAACGCGATCCAGGACAAATGATGACGTTGTGAATGCCAGAGCGCTGTAGCTCGTCAACAAAAGCGTTGATGTAAATATATGTCTGATTGTTCTGTCCCAGCGAATCAGAAGTAGTGTGTTGCATAGGTATATCTTATCCTATCTAGTGCATAGTCAATTGGCAATTTTAGTTTATTCATAGATACGTTTCCTTATCCGTTTTGAGGATACTGTGATAATCCACGGAGCATGACTTCTAACTTTAGACAGGATTCTGCAAATTCGCTTTCGGGCTGTGAAGCTGCAACAATACCACAGCCAGCGAAAAGCCTAGCTTGGTTGCCATAAATGAGAGCGGAGCGTAGAGCGACAGCGAATTCACCATTGCCACTGGCCCCAATCCAACCGATTGGACCAGCATACCAACCTCGGTCAAGTTGCTCATAGGCGCGGATGGCAGCAAGTGCAGGCTGGCGGGGAAATCCTCCAACTGCTGGTGTCGGATGTAAGTCTTCAATAGCTTCCAGGATACTATGATCTGGCAGCAGACTGCCGGTAATGGCAGTTTCCAAATGCTGGATATTCTTCAATTTGAGCAGGTGAGGCGTATCGGCAACCCAGACGCGAGAGCAGATGTTTGCCAGGGCCTCGTAGATGGTTGTTACAACAACCTGGTGCTCTCCCTGGTTTTTCAAGCTTTGCAACAGTTCATTGCCCAGGTGCTGGTCTTCCTCTTCAGTTGTGCCGCGTGGAGCCGAGCCAGCCAGGGCCATAGTCTGGATTTGTCCATCTGCTCCACAGATGAGCCGCTCGGGTGTTGCCCCGACAAAATAGCGTTTGCCACGCTGGATGGCAAAAACGTAGGCTGTAGGGTAGCTATTGCACAGTCGGCGCAGTATGGCAGCAATGTCGAAAGCTTGCGCTTCGTTACTCACCTGGATAGCGCGAGCTAGTACGACCTTGCGAAAGTTCTCTGCCTTGATCATCTGTACCGCGTTCGCAACCTGTGCCATCCATGCTGCTGGCGATAGCAGATCGTGCATGATAAGCTGCTGTTGTGAAGCTATTGTATCAGCAGTTGCTTGTAGCTGCGTGATTGTTTGCTCCAAGGTAATGCTTAGTCGTTGTAGGGTAGTGCTGATCTCTTCTATGATCTTTTTTATATCGGTGTCTGGCTGGATCATAATATTGATGGTGAGCGCGGCGTTCGTCTCATCGCGATGAAAAAGCACATGCGGCAGAATGAGCAGTCCGTCGGGGAAGCCTTCCCAGAGCGGTGTGTGTGAACTGAGAGGATCAAATGCAAAACCGCCGAAGAGGACGGGTCCATTTGTATGGGT
>DASYAN010000233.1:0-7783 GCA_036501345.1 Ktedonobacteraceae bacterium | reverse complement strand
CGAGGGCTGAGATTACGTTCTTTAGCCATCTCCCTGATATTTCGTCCTTGTTTGTACAGCTCTAGGGTAAGCAGGCGTGTAGGTGAACTCCCATTAACTCTTGAGGCAGAAGCCGCTTCCATTTTTTGTGGCTCAGGCTTCAGACCCATGGCTAGATTGTGTAGCTCACAATAGTCTCGAATGGCATCAGTAAATGGCGTCAAGTAGGCGTCAAGTTTGCTGACACCAACTCCTGGGATTTTTGCAAACTGCTCTTTGCTTTGAGGACGCTGTTGTGTCATCGCTAGCAGGGTGCTATCATGAAATACAACGAAAGGAGCTACACTTTGAGCATCTGCAAGCCGCTTGCGTAGAATGCGAAGATGGTGAAACAATCCCATTTCCTCTGGCTCTAGTGCTGATATTCGAGATGGTACGGTATCGCTTGTCTTTTGCTGGTGTACTGGTATAGCTGGAACCTCAACGTTACGCTGTCGGCGCAAGATCTCTCGAGAGAGTTGGTTCAGTTTGAGTACTGGATACCCATCGTCCGTCTGGCTCAGTAATCCCTGTTGCAGTAGGGATCGACCGAAGTGCATCCACGCATCTACACTCAGGTCTTTCCCAATACCGTAAGTGGTGAGCTGATCATGGTTCAGGTCACGGATCTTCTGGGTGTTTGCTCCGCGCAGGATATCGACAATATGGCGCATTCCGAAGCGTTGCTGTGTTCTGGATACGCACGACACGAACTTTTGGGCCTCGATGGTGCGATCTTCCATTGCTGTAGGACGCAGACAGTTATCGCAATTCCCACAGTCTTCTTGTTGATACTCTTCACCAAAGTAGGCCAGCAGTACTCGACGACGGCAAACTACACTTTCAGCATAATCTACGACCTGTTGAAGCTGCTGACGGGCAATACGACGCTCTTGCTCATCCGTTTTCTGGACAATCGTAAACTCCAATTTTGTACGATCTCCATATTGATAAAAGAAAATGCATTGCGCCCTCAGCCCATCACGTCCAGATCTGCCAGACTCTTGATAGTATCCTTCCAGGCTCTTGGGCATATCGTAGTGGATGACAGCACGAACATCCGGTTTGCCAATGCCCATTCCAAATGCAACTGTAGCGGCCAGCACTGACACATCGTCACGCATAAAGCGAGTTTGATGTTCAGTACGTTGCTCACTAGTCAAACCCGCGTGATAAGGAAGAACATTAATGCCATCTTGCTTGAGAGCCTCACTCAGTTCGTCAACGCCCTTGCGACTCTGGCAGTAGATGATAATTGGCGAGTCAGACTGGCTGCGTAGTAGTTGTAAGAGTTCCTGATACGAACCTCGATGCTTTTGACGAACTTCATAGTAGAGGTTAGGCCGATTGAAACTGGCTATATGAATGTATGGATCTTGAAGCTTCAGTTGGATTAGAATATCATCGCGTACGCGTTCTGTGGCTGTTGCAGTGAGAGCCAGCATTGGTACGGATGGGTAACGATCGCGTAAATGGCCCAATAGTCGATACTCAGGACGAAAATCATGTCCCCATTCACTCACACAGTGCGCCTCATCAACAGCCAATAAAGATAGTCCTACCCGCTTGCGCACTTCGTCAAGAAGAGATAAGCAGCTCAGGGTCAGAAGCCGCTCCGGAGCTACATAGAGCAGCTTTAGTTGACCATTGAGAGCTGCTCGCTCTCTTTCAAGCCGCTCATTGCTACTTAAAGAACTGTTGATGAAGGTGGCTGCGATACCATTGGCCTGTAGCCGATCTACCTGATCTTGCATAAGCGCGATCAGTGGTGAGATTACTATCGTCAAGCCAGGCATCAACAACGATGAAAACTGATAAACCAGGGATTTTCCAGCACCAGTTGGCATCAAAACGAAGGCATCGTGTCCGCATAGTACTTGCTGAATAATCTCACGTTGACCCATCAGAAAGGCATCGTGTCCGAAATACTGTTTAAGGGTATACTCTATGTTCTCCAACATTCGACGATCTCCACATTATTCGTTAAACCCAATGATATCGCTCATAGTAAGGCCTATTTTAACATAAGGCACGCGGGAAGGTCCCATCCCGATCTCGTGGATTGGGATGAAAGCGTGCCATGTTCCCCTTTCTCTTACTTTCCTTGACACTCCATAATGTAGCGGCGGATTCCCTCTGCGGATACACTTCCGGCAGTGCCAACATAAAACGAACTGCAAAAAGCAACCAAAGGACAATTTGCACTGCACAGCCAGTCTGTCCAGATGGTTGTGCATGCCTTTCTTGCCAATATCGATACCACACGTCAGCTCCGTCAGACGTATCCTCAAATGCAAATGAAGTATCCTTGGCGTGAAAAGCAGTTCTATCCGGTCAAATGGCCTGCTCAGGCTGTGAGTCGTGAAAAGGAACGTGTTGTTCTGCCTATGGGTAAAGGTCGCAAATCCATTGTTCTGCCTATCGATCTTCCAGAAAATAGCGGCGCGTGCAGCCTCGTTTGGAACAACGGCTTTGAGCTGCATGTCTGTGTTGAAACGCTTCAAGAAAAAGAGGCACCGGGTAATGTACATGCAACCGTAGACCTTGGAGAAATCCATCTTGCTGCTGTCAGTACAAACACAGGACAAGCCATGATCGTGACAGGTCGTGGTATCCGGTCTCTCAAAAGACAGCGTACGAAGCAACTGGGCAGAATTGCCAAGAAGCAATCTAAATGCACAAAGTACTCCAGACGGTGGAAGAAAATCCAAAGAGCCAAGAACAAAATCAAAGCAAGAGCAGAGCGCCGTATTCGTGACATGCGACACAAAGCTACACGAAAAGTCATCATCTTCTGCCAAGAACAAAAGGTCGGATCTCTCTTCATCGGTAATCCCCATGGTGTCCGTAACAGCAATTGTGGTAGACACCATAATCAGCGCATGGCTTTGTGGGAATATGGCAAGGATATCGACTTCCTGACGCACAAATCCAAACAGGCTCACATCATGAGCTTCACTGGCTCCGAACGAGGAACAAGTAGCCAGTGTCCTGCATGTGGGCATAAACATAAACCCAAGAATAGGAATTGGGCATGTAAGGCTTGTGGCTTTACAGGACATCGCGACATTGTTGGCAGCGCCAATATGCATAATCTTGCGTTCAGCGAGCATGTAATGTTTCCTCGTTCCGTTACGTATCTACGTCCTAGCCAGTCTCGGCGTAGTAGGAGGGCAGACGCGCCCCTGGCATCTTCGGATGCTTGTTGTCTGAGTCAGTCACCGGATCAACCACTGCTCTTGGAGCAGGTTCCTTCGGAAACAGGCCAAACCGACGAAGTGGCTCAGAAGCTCATCCCCTTCTAGGGGATAGAGAGTCGTCACTCTATAGTCCCACTCGTGGTCGATACTGAATAGCCTCCGCCACATGATTGGCTGCAATCATCTCTACATCGGCGAGATCAGCAATAGTGCGAGCAAGTTTGAGCACGCGGTGAAAAGCGCGGGCCGAGAGATGCAATTGCTGCATGGCTGCCTTTAATAACTTTTCAGCAGCGGGATCAGTAGTACAAAAATCGCGTACTTCAGCAGGTCCCATTTCAGCATTACACGTCAATTTGGCATCCTTGAGACGCTGAAGTTGACGGTCACGCGCAGCCTGGACGCGCCTCTGAATCACTGCCGAAGTCTCCACTTGGCGTTTATCCGCTAGCTTCTCGTAGTCAACACGTGGAACCTCGACGTGAATATCAATACGATCGAGCAATGGACCACTGATACGTTTCTGATAACGAGCAATCGCAGAAGCAGAACAGCTACAATCGCGAGCGGGATCGCTGTAAAAGCCGCATGGGCAGGGATTCATTGCCGAAACCAACATAAAATTTGCCGGGTAGGTAATCGTTCCTTGAGCACGAGAGATAGTCACATGCTTATCCTCCAACGGTTGGCGTAGCACCTCCAGGACATTCTGCCCAAACTCAGGCAGTTCATCCAGAAAAAGGACTCCACGATGAGCCAGACTAATTTCACCTGGACGCGGCATACGCCCACCTCCAACCAGACCCGCATGGCTGATGGTATGATGAGGCGCCCGAAATGGGCGCTGGCGTACCAGAGGTGTCTCGGCAGCAAGCATGCCACTTACACTATAAATCTTGGTCACGTCCAGAGCTTCTTCAATCATCATCCTGGGTAAGATTGATGGTACAGCTCGTGCCAATAAGGTTTTGCCCGATCCCGGAGGGCCGCTCATCAATACATTGTGCCCTCCGCTAGCGGCCACTTCCAACGCTCGCTTGACATGCTCTTGCCCACGAATAGCCGACATATTCTGCCCATAGACAACATCGCCAGCATTATCCAGTAAACTTGGGTCACATATATAGCGCTCAATGCGCTCCACATCATTCAAGTGTGCAACGAGCCGTCCCAGCGTCTCAACAGGATAGACCTCCACCCCATCTACCAGTGAAGCCTCCATTGCATCTACAGACGGTACAAACACTGTCTTGACTTGCTTCTCACGAGCCAACGCTACCATAGGTAGGATTCCATTAGTATGACGTACACTTCCATCTAATGATAACTCCCCCAGGAACAGAGACCCATCAACCTGAGCTTCAGGACTGATCTGCTCAGAGGCAAGCAATATCCCAATGGCTATAGGAAGGTCATAGACTGGACCCTCCTTACGGAGATCAGCGGGAGCTAGGTTGACGGTGATACGTTTAAAGGGGAAGAGACAGCCACTATTTCTGATGGCTGCTCTAACCCGCTCTTTCGCTTCATTCACAGCTGCATCGGGAAGGCCAACGGTCATAAAAGCAGCCATGCCGTTTGCTAAATCAACTTCTACTTCAACGAGGGCCCCTTCCAGACCAACAACTGCGCAACTTCGTGCCATAGCCAACATGCCACTTAAACTCCTCTCGATCAATAGACACCGATGTTTTTATATGCATTATGCACGAGTCCAGACAAAAATGCAAGATATAAGGTACGATAAGAAGAAAGTCATAGTCACGTTCTTGTATATAAGGATGCACTATCCAGGTATTATATTAGCATTTAGTATGGTATACTTAAAAATAAGAATACCCATAAGCACTCACGATTTTAGTGTGAGGTGCAAAATAACTATAGATACTATAGAGAAAATTGGAGGCAAGCGATAAATCTATCGCTTTTTTATGGATAACATGGGGAATTTGATTGAGGCATATGTAACACTCAGTAAAGCGGCCCAAGAGGCATTATTGAGGGATATCTGTGGACGGCCCAGTATTGAGGCTTGTGGGGTGCTACTGGGACATAGGGACGAAGCAGACAACTGGTATGTAGAAGAGGCCCTTCCACTTCCTAATATTTTCGACTCACCTGTCTATTTTGAATTTGCTCCCGAAGATTTGTTAGCCGTGGAACTTAGCTATCCGGGACAAACTGTCGGCGTCTATCATAGCCATCCTACAGGATTTGATCGAGCAAGCGAGACTGACCGCCAAAATATGGAACGTGTCAATCAAGAACAACATATTCCCTGGATATGGCTGATCATCTGTGGACCATTTGATCAAGCATTCACTGAACGAGCAAAAGGAGCTATTCCCCAGAATTCAATCCTGGCATATCATCACTATGAAGAAACAGGCCTGCGACATGTCACTTTAGTGATAGATTGAGAGCCTTTTCTCATTACACTACAAAACAGGGCAATTAGGACATGTTCACCGGACAATTTAAAGAATTCAATGGCTTTGTACAAACTTGTCCGCTTTGTCTCTAGTAAATAGCCATCACTATTGGTTATGCTCAGGAGAGATGGTGATAACTACTCGGCTGACTGCTTGGTCGTGTAGTTCGCACCATCTCTATTATGTTGCACGGCCACTTTTCGTTCAAGTTGTCCCTAAAACCCCCTAGAAAAAACCTCTGCCATAAAGTATTTTTATAGAGAGGATTCAGAGGTAGCGGCTCTCTCCCCTCCATTTCTCTTCTGTCTAGCACAGCTCTCATCACTCATCCTGCGGGAAAGGTGTATTCTCATGACAGATCGTGTCGGACAACATATTGAAGCCATGCCACAACCAGAATCGGCCCCTCCTCGACATCCTGCCGCTCGTCGCAATTTGGCAAGAAGTATAGACGTTTTCTTGGTTAGGCTGCTGCTGCTCCTGGGAGTAGGATGTATATTCTTCTTTCTTGCTGTAGGCATAAACCTAGTGAAATTCCCTTCGAGGGCGATCACGCCAACCCTCAACCCTCAATATCTCATAGCAACAGCTGCTGCACGTGCCTATGCTCTCAATACGACGAAGAACGGTGCCATGCTTGGGTTCGACTCAGCCCATACGCATTGGAATCCATATGAAAAAGTTCTCAATAGGACCAACATCTCCCATCTAAAACTACGTTGGTCTTATACTACAGACAATGAGATTGCCTCCTCACCTGCTGTTGCCAACGGCATCATTTATGTCACTTCCTATGATGGAAAGCTCTATGCCTTCAATACCTCCTGTCGCAGTACATGTCAGCCTCTCTGGTCTTATACTACAGGCAATGCTATTATTTCCTCACCTGCTGTTGCTAACGGCATGGTTTATGTTGGTTCCTATGATCACAAGTTCTATGCCTTTGATGCCTCCTGTCGCAGTGCCTGTCTGCCTCTCTGGTCCTATACTACAAACAACGTTATCCACTCCTCACCAACGGTTGCCAACGGCCTGATCTATGTTGGCTCTGCAGATTACAAGCTCTATGCCTTTGATGCCACTTGTCGCAGTGCCTGTCTGCCCCTCTGGTCCTATGCGACAAACGGGCCCATCGGCTCCTCACCAGCGGTTGCCAATGGTCTGATCTATGTCGGTTCCGAGGATAACAAGCTCTATGTCTTTGATGCTACTTGTCGCAGTGTCTGCAAGCCTCTTTGGTCTTATGCTACGGGCAATGCTATCTTCTCCTCACCAGCGGTTGCCAACGGTCTTGTCTATGTCGGTTCCGAGGATAACAAGCTCTATGCCTTTGACGCCACTTGTCGCAGTGCCTGCCAGCCTCTCTGGTCCTACGACACGGGCGACATTATCTACTCCTCACCAACGATTGCCAACGACCTCGTCTATATCGGTTCTTGGGATCACGGGCTCTATGTCTTCAATGCCTCCTGTCGCAGTACCTGCCAACCCCTCTGGTCCTATCCTACGGATGGGCACATTGTTTCCTCACCAACGGTTGCTAATGGCCTCGTCTATATCGGTTCCTATGATCACAAGCTCTATACATTTGGGATTAGGTGACGACTCCCCTGGATTTATCCATGGGCTTCACGCAAAAAGATCACGGAATAGGAAATGCCTTTTAGATTGGCAAAAAATATCCCGAAGTTGAGGCAATGTAAGCTTCGACTTCGGGATACACTCTCTTTATTCAGGATAGCAGGCGGAGAAACAACCTACTCTTCCAGCAGTAAGTCGTCTCGATCCCCCCATTTCTGAAGGTAACGGTAGAAATTGCGTTTCGTCAAACGGGTGCATTCGGCATCCGACTTGCCGGAATTGAGTTGTCCTCCATGACACATAATAGGGAGATAAGGTGTACGTACGGCATGCGCGCCTGTCTCTCGTATGGCAAAGCTGAAATCGACATCCATGTACTGTGGAAACCGATAGCGCTCATCGAAAAGGCCCGCTTGCTTGAGCAATGTACGTCTGAAGGCCATACAGAAGCCGTCAACAACCTCGACCTCGATCTGCTCACTTTCCTTAAAGTGCCGGAGATCATCAGTACACAAACCGCGTAAGCCAGTAAGACCTACCTTGTGGTCTTTG
>DASYAN010000232.1:0-5985 GCA_036501345.1 Ktedonobacteraceae bacterium | reverse complement strand
CTAACTTCAAAGTCGCTGGGCAGCTGACCTAGTAGCTCATTGCCTGCTCAGCTTCTTCCCTGGAGCCGTACAGCATTATCAGCTTGCCAGCGTCAGCAAGGGCACACAATAGCCACCAGCGTGTCACTACGTCGATCTCTGTGCTGGTCAACGCTTCGCCGTAGGTTGGACTGTCCTTCCAATGTGGTACCAAACTCAACACTGCAGCCTTGAATATCGAAGCTGGAGCGCTGGCAATTGGGTAGACTTGCTGGCCATGGATCCAGAAGGCCTTCACCACATCATCGAATGTCAGAGCAGCTCGAGGGTGCTGCAGGTCCAGTTTGCGGCCTCGATGGGTACCCATAACTTGTCCTTTCCTCAGTGCCTCATTGCGGATCGACGATCCGACGAGTAGCCGACCGAGCATTCGAAGACCAGGCGCAGGTACCACCACTGGCGAAGATTGCCCGTCGGATCATCTGAGATGATAGCACGATCGTCGGCATGGCATTCACTGCTAGTCACCAACCGAGCTCTTCGGTTCTGTTAAAGTTCGGTCTCGATCAAAAAGAGACCATTTGGAGTCTTGCCTCATTTCATAGATTATTATTGTTTTGCCTTTCTTCTTCTTGGATTCACACGGTTGCTCTCTGCAACTGCATCGCGTCGCTTTGCATAGCCGGGAACTTCTCCGGTCGTTTGTTTGTAGACAAACTGCGACTCGTTGCCTTTTTCTCCGATATACCTGAAATACCCTTGTTGCTTTTGTGCTTGCGTTGCGCAGCCTTTGGAGCAATATTTCCTATGCGGCGGGATCCTCTTCTGCTCAGGGCAATCAGGGTTCCCACAGAACTTGTATGTGTGCTTCTTGGCGCACTCTCTGCTGTGGTACTCTCCCGTAATTGCCTTTGGCAGGAGAGTCCCACATCCCTTACAAAACCGCGCAGGTCCTGAACGCACGGCACGCCAGCATTCCCGTGAGCAGAACATTGGGTCAAATCGCGCCTTCTCCGATGGGATCACGCCATCATTGGGACACTCAGGATTTTGACACTTTTGGCCCACGCCTGGATTGTACGTCCCTTGCGAGACATAGTAATCCCGCTCTAATTGTGCTTGCATTGCACCTCCCGGATTGCCGTGACGACAACCCAGGCACCAGGGATGCTCCACGTCACGCAGGGTCAGGAACTCTGCCAGTGACTTTCTCTTCTGACAGGCGGGACACCTCTTGAGTGGAACACGGTAGACATACTCCTCGGATGCCGCTTGGTAGCGACCGCCGACGGAGCTGACAATGTAGCCCTCTGACTCAAGGCTCTTGATGAGCCCTCGTCGCTCTTTCAGTGGCTTTCGTTGCATCTCGATGAGTCGCTCAATAATGGCGCGTTGATTCTCATTGATCACAGTGAAAAGTTTCACTAGTTGTAACCTCCTTTCTCTCGATCGGCTATTAGGCTAGCCGGATATTTCAATCGCGTAGAGGAAATATAGCATATTGTCACAAAAAAGGGCAAGAAAATAGCCTCTCTTGTTAATGAACCAAGAGAGGCTTGTCTCATCTGAGAAGCATTACGAGCATCGAGCACGCTGTAATTTCAATTCCAACTGAACCGCCACCACTGCCCACACGGTATCTTTCAAAGGTTCCCTTATCGCACAGCTTACTAACCTCAAGCCGCATTGCAAGCCATTTCTCAGGCCTTTTTGCGTGTTTTTGAGCATAAAAACAAGCTCGCCGAGTCGACGAGCCTATCATTAATTTTCTATGGTTTTTGCTGGAGCAATGCAAGTATTTGTTCTTGTGTACTTTTGAGGCTGGCTATATCATCTTTGACAGCATTGATATCTTCCTTGGTTACCATGGCTGCCAGGTCCTCTTTTGTTGCCACAGTTTTGAGCATTGCATCGTGTGATTCAGCAAAACTGATTAGTTTGTCTAAGATCTCTGTGTGAGCATCCTGCTTACCCTTAATCACTTTGAGATCTTCACTGTGCTCTATCAGTCTATCCCTCAAATCAGACTGCGACTCTCTAATTTGCAAAATATCAGCTCTTGCACCTTGCATTTCGATTTTGAGTACTCCCGCATCATCTTTGAGTACTGCTGTATCTTCTTTAAAATCCTGCTGACCTTGTTCAAGTGTCTTCAATCGGTTCAGCACGTCTTCACTAGCAACTTCGACTCTAACAGCTTTTATCTCTTCAGTTCGCTGCTGCTCGACACTCTTGAGACGCTTGTCAAAGTCTTCTTGTCTCTCTTCAATTTTTTTAATGCGATCATCTGCTGGCTGATTCATATTGCGGTATCCTTTCCTGTCAACAGTGTGCCTGAAAAACGGGCACCTGTCAATATCCTACCCTTGCTCTTGCGCAAACTGAAGGCTTCTCTCATTAATGTCTATGATATAATCGTCGAGAGCAGAGCGCATTATTGGTCGTGTCTAGATATATCACTTTGACATACAGGCTCTGCTCAACCCACATCAGCCCATTGTTCCTGGCCGTTGAACGCTCCGATCAGGCTCCCATACAACTCATCAAAAAACGACTGCACGTCGCAGGTACGTGCATGTAAATTTGTCCTATAGGCTTCTGTCATAAAGTCAAACAAAATAGTGTTATTTAAGCTAAATTCATCTCTCACTTTTGCTAATACATCTAAGCATACATTGATACTTGCGTCTTGTCCGTAGTCATGGCAAATATAAAGCATCTTATCCACAAGTTGCTGGTCCGTAGTTTCAATATCTTCTATCGCGCCTTCTACTGTTTGCGGGTTATTCTCAGTAGCATCGGGTAGGTACATCTCGATAGCCTCTTGAGTAGCCTCGGGCTCCAGATCCGCATTAGAGACGGGTAACCACTCAAGTCCTTGCATATCTTTGCTGGCCGTGTTTTGAATCTGCAGCCAGTCGTTTAACTCATTAGTCATATTTTTGAGATGATACGGAGCTTCAAATTTGCTTTGTACGTACTGTAGAAGACTCTTAAATTGCTCAAAAGTCTTGATATGCGGTGCGAGTAATTCACACTCGTCTTTTATCTTTTGTGTTATTTTAGGCTTTTTAGCTATAAAAAGTGTTTTACAAGCAAAGCCGTAAATATGCTGGCTCGACTCGGTCAAAATAACCTCCTCTTGTTTTTCGTCTTCAGAAGAAACATTTTGAGAAGGCTTGGATGGGCGAGTGGGTGGATGAGAGCTTACCACGTCTTTTTGCTCACGTGCGCTATTCTCTCTTTCGCAGTTACCTTTGTCGGTATCTTTGCAGTTATCTTTGTTATTGCTCCGGTAAAATCGACTCGTTGCATTTGGTAAAATCGACTCGTTGCATTCGGTAAATTTACCGTTTGCATCCGGCAGATTTACCGAATGCCTCGAGCAGGGACACTTGACCGATTGACTAAACGCAGCCAACATCTGGATTACTTCTTTTGGTAGTCCGATATGCGCCAGGCAGATAGCATGCTTTTCGCAAAGTTCTATCAGCTTGTTGTATTGATCTTTTCCAAAGAAGAAGTGCTTTGTTCTGTCGGTTCCCCACTTCTGATTTTTTGTTTTGCCTATGATTCCTAGATCAATGAGTGCATTGACCTCCGTGCGGACCTTCTTGTCACTCCAGGAACCTGCCATACACTCAATAAGTTCTTCGTTTGTAGCATAGTAGGTAATTTTACCTGCTTGTATCATGTCTTGTGTCTGATCTTTTGCTTTCCAAGCAATCCAGAACAAGATATGGTTGAGCAATGCGGCCCGGCAGGCATCTTTGCAAAAGACCATGAAACTTGGTCTAATAATAATGACCAGTTCACGTGATCTCGCTCTAGAAAACTGCGCTTCATTCGCAGTACCAGTACGAACGCTATCAAATGCGACTACCATGATGTTGCCTCCCCATCCACCACATGGAGGATCACTGAAGCTCGGCGTGAATCAATGGAACACTTTGATGTCAGGGTACAATCAAAGTAGGTGAACGCGGGTTGCAGATGTAACTGCGATATGCTATTATTGTGTAGCATACGTTTTTATGGCACGCGGATTCCGTTTCAATCGATTCCGTTTGTCAAGTATTTTTGGTTGATTTCAATATCATCCAGCTAAAAACTTGACAATATTGAATAGATATGTTACTTATTATCTTAATAAGACAAATGAAACCAATTGAATATTGTTTCGGAGAGAAGGACTGGCTCAGATTTTGCCGATCAGAGTGCCAGTCTTTTTCTTTGTCCACATTTAGGAATAGGCTGCCGCTCCTTTCAAATATTTCGGTAGGCATCCAGATGATGCCTAAACTCTACAATATCATGGCTTGGCAAGTGTGTCACGGAGTCTCAGAGATTTCTTTGAAAACTCGGTGAGTAGGCTTGCTCTTGTTCTACAGATTCATCGTCGTCATCAACGAGCTGCCAGGAGATACGTTTCCCTAGACTGGCCGCATACTTCTGAAGAGTCGATATTTTTGGGTCACGATGACCTTGCTCCATGCGTGCCAACGCTGGCTGCTTAGTTTGCATGCGTGTAGCCAACTCTTGCTGTGAAATTCGCTGACGTTGGCGCTCTAGGATTAAAGTGTGCACTAGATTCTGGTGTGCAGCTGGCTCTTCCTTCATCTGTTGCTGAAAATTGAGATCCTTAGTGGGAAATCCAACCAGCAACATCTGACGCCTCATTTCCTCCTCAAGCTGCTGTCCAACCTTAGGATTTTTGGCGGTGAGTTCTGCAACCAATTTAATCAATTCCTCGAGCTCATCTGGTTGCATACCAGTCTGATCAGTTTCCATATGAGCTTGTTCCCTATTCATATGTGCCTGTCCTTCGTATTATTCTGTCCTCCTCTTTCCATCCCTTGCATTATACCCAGGGGGTTATCAAATTGTCAAGTAAGGGATTTCTGGGCTATTCGTCGGATTCGTCAAATAGCGAGGGCTATTCACTGCCACTCTGCTGGCGGGCTCTCACTTCAGCAACGTGAGTATGAGTAGCTTACCATGTGGCTTATCGCAAGGCTAGATAGTTCTGACATAGGTTAAAGGTTCTGTTTAAGCAATTTGCACTCCCTCTAGAAACGGCTTCAAGATACCTGTAGCCACGAGATAACGTAGTGATTACTTGTAAATCCCACAATGAAACCAGTGGGAGCAGTAGAATGATCCTGGTCGATAGAGAGAAACTCTTTGAGGAAGGACGATAGCTCGTTTGGCCTCTCAAGGGCGAAAAGTAGAAAACAAAGCAAGCTAAAAGCCACCAGGATCATGGTACTCCTTCACCAGTTTCATTGGGAGACTTACAGCTTAGCGCTCTTGTCGTAATTCGATATTGTAGATCTGCATAATGCAAAAGCCGGACCTGCTCACGTGGAACAGATCCGGCTTTTTTTGTGCTTTGGCGTCAAAGAAGCCACAAAGTTTTCACTTGGCGGCTGTCTTTATTCTGGATCTGAGTCTTACTGACTAGTACCTCCCTCCACAACCTGCTCCCTAAATTCCTGATCTCGTATTCGTTGCTCTTGCGACTGCCGATCTTGCCGTGCTTGCTCTTCATTGGCTCGTTCCCTCATTTGTTGAATTCCTTGTACGCCGCGACCTATCACTCCATGCTCTGTCACTTCATGTGGTAATCCTTGAAAATTTGAAACTGCTTGAAAATTTGAAACTGCTTGAAAATCTGAAACTAAGGGAGGCAAGCCGTTAAATGCACGATGCAATTTTTGTGTCACATCTAGCACATTATTTAGTTCATCTTTATATATTTTAATAGATGGCCCTAACCTTGTATAAAGCCTATCAACACCTATTTTACTTGCTGTAATATCTCTGAGGATACCTTGCACTTTGCTTTTTGTATTTTCAAGTTTCTCGGTGGTCTCCCCCTTGACTGTGCATGGTAGAGTAGAAGGAAAAGTTTTTGTGCGATCAGGGAGACCTCTCATCATGGAAAAACAACAAACAGTGACAATTGGCTCGTTCTGTTTGAATGAAGCGTGTGTAGATTACCAA
>DASYAN010000231.1:0-5071 GCA_036501345.1 Ktedonobacteraceae bacterium | reverse complement strand
CAACTCAGCACAGGTCGAGGAAGTGGTGGCAGGCTCAAATGGTATTTTAGATGGAGCACGAAAAGGACTTATCATTATTGATATGAGTACCATCTCCCCGACCACGAGTCGCAAATTGGCCGAGGCGGCGATAACCAAAGGAGCCCATTTTCTTGATGCCCCGGTCAGCGGCGGTTCACAGGGAGCAGAACAAGGGACATTAACTATCATGGTCGGCGGCGAACGTGCTGTATTTGAACGTGCTCTTCCAGTATTGGAGGCTATGGAAAAAAAGGAAAAGATCGTTTATGTTGGTCCCAATGGCTCCGGCGAGATTATCAAGATCGTCAATAACATGCTAGTCGGCACTATCGCAGCAGCAACCGCAGAAGCATTTGTGCTGGGAGTCAAGGCAGGAGTAGATGTCGATGCCATGGCAAAGGTTATCAGCATCAGCACGGGAGCCAGTTGGCAACTCTCAAACCAATTTCCGCTGCGTGCCTTCAATGGAAACTTCAATCCAGGCTTTATGACTGATCTGCTGCATAAGGACTTAGGGCTAGCCCTTGATCTGGCAGCCGAGAATCAAGCCCTGGTCGCCATGACATCTCTGGCACGCCAACTCTATGAGATGGCACGAGCGGCTGGCTATGGCCACGATGACTATACTGTGCTACTGAAAGTTCTCGAGCAAATTGCCGGGGTAGAGGCTCGTAGCAAATAAAAAATGCCTGAGTAGAAACCGACTTGCGTGTGGGTATCAGAGCATAGTCAAGTGAATATATCGCTCACTTGCTTCCATCTACTCAGGCATGCCTTATTAATCTATTAGCCTTTATACACTTTACAACTGCTGCAATGTGAACGCGAATCTTCGTTGACACAACCGCAACTACTGCACGTCCACCAGCGTTCTACTAAGCCTCGAAGCCAGTCGGGAAGGTTGATTTTCATTATCTTCTCCTTACCTTTGTTCTAAAAGCTTACGCCTACTGAATATAATCAATCCAAGCTAAAAATGTACCTGAAAAGGTTTGCTCAGACGAATGAGAAAGCAGCCGGGAAAGCCAATTTGGCAGGGCCAGAGCAATGGCTTCAGCACGCTTTTGACAGAACATTCTAACTGCAAAGTCCTTTTCACTATTTAAGCATAGTTAAAAGAGAGAGCTTTTTGTAGGGGAAACCAGGGACAATTCTCATTTTTTCGTCAGAGCATATGATGTTTGACTTTTTAATCCGGCAATTCATTGCCCGAGTGTAGGGACCCAATTCATTGCGCCCGTGAGGTGGGGTTTGCAGGCTTAATTTGTTAAAAATCATATCCTTGTCGTATGGAGAAGAGTCCTCAGTTAGAACGATCTTGTGCCTCTGAAAACGAACACCTGTCACCAAGCCAGCTCCAGCCAGAATGATTCCGAAGCCAATAATAGTACTGAGAGTCACTGATTCACCGAGTAGCAGTACTCCCCATAGCACACCAAAGATGGGTGCAAGAAAAGTGACGGTGAGAGCTTGAGTTGGTCCAACGTTCTCAATGAGCTGAAAGTAGATGAGATATCCCACAGCAGTACCAAGCAAGCCCAAAGCTACGACTGCAAGGACAATAGAGAGCGTAGGAATGTGCTGTAATGGGACCACGAAAGTCAGCGAAAATACAGATAGACTTGCGCTGATCTGGCTGCACGTCGCTAAAGCCACCGAACTCGCCCCTCGAATGTACACTCTCGTGTAGACTCCACCAAGGCCGTAGAAAGCAGCGGCGGCAAGAGATGCTACTACGGAGAAGGCTAAAGCAACAGAAAAGGGCAGTGGACTCCATCCAACGACCATGCCAACTCCCACAATGCCCAAGAGCAGCCCAATCACTTTTTTTGTCGTCAATAATTCAGATGAATTCGACACTTTTTCCTACTATGAACGCAAATAGTGTCAAGCAAGATCGTTCCTATTTGAACTATGCCTTACTCAAGGAGGGGATTATTGGATAACTATCACCGCAAACTTCACGAGCCCGGATATTTCTGTTGGAATGAAGTAAGCGCAGTTTGGTAACTAAGATTGGTAGCTGCCTGAAAGGTCCAGTTTGTGGTCTGACCATTCTGTTGCATCTGCAGTGCCAAGGTAGTCCCTTGTAGGGTACCACTTATTGGAGTCTCTTTTCCATTAAGATCGACTATAAAGTTCACTGAACCTGAACTACTATCATGTGTACCAGTAATAGGCAAATTACTATATGTGATCGTGCTGCTCTGTAATGCCGCATCATTCCAGCTCCCGGTAAACTGCCCATTGCTCTCTGTCCACTGGACATAGATAATTCGTGTATCTTGATTATAGAGATAACCCTGAGCGGTTCCAGATGTCGTTCCTGGTGCTGGCTGGGTTTGTGTTGTATCCGATGCTGGATTGCTGCCTCCACAACTAGCGAGGGGAAAAAGCGCGAGTAGTGCGATGAGCATGAGTAGTGGTCTTTTCATATGCTACCTTTTCTTTTGGTCCATTCTTCTAGTGGGGAAAAGTGTTGCTGATCAACACCGCTCAGACCTGTGGTCGATCACGGCCCACTCGGTCCAGACCGAGGTAAAATGGCCCTTCTTGGTTGCAGGCCCGAAGGGCGAACACATGAGGTGCCTACCTTGGTCCTCCTAACTGCATTGAACCTTATAGATGAAATTATCATGCCGATGTGATAACCTTGTCAAGGGGGAAAGAGGGACAGTCGTTCCTTGGGCCGAACGCAATAATACCTATATTAAGGCAGAAATTTTTCCTGTTCGCCCTACTCCTATTTAGGAATATACAAACTTCTGCTATAATGACGATTAACAGAGCAGAAGTCCCATGCCAACAAATTACTGATAGTATTGTAGAAGAAAGATCTAGGTATGCAGAAACGTTTTAATCAATATGGGTAGCCCATACGATTTTGCAAAAAGCTAATGATGAGCTTATGAGACGGGACCTCCAAGAAGAGGAAAGTGGTAAGATAGATCGGCTCTTGGCCGACTTTGGTGAAGCGGAGAATTGATGGGGTTGGAGGGAGAGAAGCAGGGATGATACACTGCACTTTCACAAGAATGTGTGAAAGGGTGTTGAGAGAGAAATGAGGTCCTGATGGAAAGCAATCCCTTGCTTCCTCTGCCCGAAGGAATGCTCATTGACCAGATCCAGGCCAGCGAAAATGAGGTGAGCATCACGGTGATCGCGACGCATCCTACTTGCTGTTGTCCTCTGTGCTCTGAGTCATCGTGCTCCATTCATAGCCATTATCGCCGAAGAGTGCGAGATGTTCCCTGCGGAGGCCGCCGTGTCCAGCTTGTCCTGTGCGTGCGGAAATTCTTCTGCCATAATCCACTCTGTGAACAGAAAATCTTTACAGAGCGTCTTCCTGACCTAGTTCTCCCCTGGGCCAAGATGACAATCCGCTACTGCCAACAACTCACTTCCATCGGTCTGGCGACCTGCGGCAAAGGAGGAACCAAACTGGCAGCCCGTTTAGGGATGCAAACCTCTCGCCAAACAGTCCTGCGCCGTATCATGGATCTGCCCGATCTGCCTAGCAGTTCCATTGTGTACCTTGGAATAGATGATTTTGCGTTCCGGCGTGGTCATCGATTCGGGACCATCTGTGTCGACCTGGAGAGCAGGCGAGTAGCGGATCTCTTACCCGATCGGAAAGCTGCAACCTCGGCGGCTTGGATGTACCAACAGCCTGATCTGACGGTGGTGAGCCGGGATCGTGGAGGCGAATATGCCTCTGCGGTTGTGCAAGGCGCTCCTCAAGCTCTTCAATGTGCGGACAGATTCCATCTCTTAAAAAATCTGGGAGAGGCTTTAGAGGGCTTTCTAGCGCGGCATCTGGCTGTTTCTTGCAAACGGCAGACCCAAGCCGCAGCAGATCCGCAGACACCGGTTGGGCAATCCAAACGAGCAACTCGCTCTTCTCCCAAATTAGAGCAGCTTCAACAAAGCCGACGCGAAGAGCGTCTGGCTCGCTATGAGCAAGTCATCACCTTGCACAAGCAAGGAATGAGTCAAGCCGCCATCGCTCGGCAGGTCGGAATGGGTGCCAGCACCGTGCAGAGTTGGTTGGCTGCAGGCACATTTCCCGAGCGCAAGCCACGTGAGCAAGCCAGCCAGGTTGATCGGTATCTCCCCCATCTGAGAGCGCGATGGGAAGAGGGTTGCCACAATATGGCCCATCTCTTCCGAGAACTCACCGAGCAAGGCTACCAAGGATCCTATGAAAGTGTTCGCGACGCGCTGGTGCGTCTGTTGCCAGCCGGGCGCAAATATCAGACTTCCAGTGAATCTGTGGCACCTGCTCTGCCCACCTCGCGGCAGGCGGCCTTCCTCTTGCTTCGTCGTCCAGAGAAGCTCTGCATTGAGGAACAGGAACAGCTCGACAAGCTCTGTCTGATCCATCCAGAAGTCGAGCGGGCCTATGACTTGGTTCAGCAGTTTGCCCGGATGTTGCGTACGCGCACAGGAGCAGAATGCCTCGACACGTGGCTTGATCAGGTAGAACACAGCAACCTCCCCGAACTGCAGTCCTTTGTCACAGGAGTGAAGAAAGATAAAGATGCAGTGAGAGCCGGCCTCACTTGGCGGATCAATAACGGGATGGTTGAGGGACACGTCACCAAGCTCAAATTGATCAAAAGACAGGGGTATGGTCGGGCTGGCTTTCCTCTGTTGCGAAAACGCGTCCTTCACGCGCTCTAGGAAGAACAAGCGTGTTTTCTCGATCAAGCCAGGGTGGTCACTTCTGTTTCAGAGCGATCCGAGACGCTGTGTGTCTCCCATGAAGATCTTTACCAGTCTTCTGAGTATATACTGCTATTTTGCCTCTCATTCATTTTTCCGTTTTGCAGAAGTACCATGGAAAAGCTACTCGAGAACCAACCTGTCTTGAGCTTAACTCAAGACCCCTCTTCTGCTAAACTCTTCATTTCACCAAAGTCGGCCAAGAGCCATAGATCCATCGAAAAGAAAGGAGTACAACCGATGGAAGAACAAGCCTTACGCCAATTGAGTACAGAGATCCTGACGGACATCAAAGAGTGGCGCACAGCCAATCCCAGAGCCACGT
>DASYAN010000230.1:0-4827 GCA_036501345.1 Ktedonobacteraceae bacterium | reverse complement strand
AAGGCATTTGCTTGGCTGGAGTCCTCTACTGGCTCGTGAAGCAGTCTTTCGTGCAACAGAAGATGCCGAAATCCTAGTGGAGCGTGCTGATGAAGCCATCTGGGAGGAACTGGCCTGGAATGTGCGTGAGCTTGCCGCTTTATACGACAGCCATAGCTGGCAGCCTCAACTCGTCGAGCGTATTGCGCCAAAAGAAGGGGGATCAACCGTTACAGGTCCATTTCCTATAGCCTTCGCTACATATATGCTTGAGCAGTATAGTGGGGTGCCTGCTGTCCAGGTTCGACTGGTATCTTCTATCAACGTCTTGCTTGATGAGTACTATGGGCGTACTGAGTGGCGTGATGCGTTAGAACGTCTGCGTGCTCCAATCCGTAAGGTCTTGCAGACACAGCGAGATCGTTGCAAACGCAAGGCTGACCTCTTGCAACAGGAGATGGCTGCTTCAGGAGAGGCAGCGCGGTATCGTTTATATGGCGATTTATTGCTGGCGTATCAGCACGAGGTGCAGCAAGGTCAGCAGACTGTTGAGCTGCAGAACTATTTCACGGAGGATGGTTCTCTGCCCCTTGTGAAGGTACCGCTTGATCCTCGCTTTGACGCCATAAGCAATGCCAATCGCTATTTCAACAAGTATCATAAACTTCGTCGTGCACTTGAACTTGTGCCTGCACAGATTGAGCAGAATCGTGCTGAACTGGCAACGCTTGAGCAATTGCTAGCGGATCTAATGCTAGCCGAAAATGCTGCTGAGATTGCACTGGTCAAGGCTGAAGTGCAGACTGCTGGCTATATCCGTGGTAAGCCTGTACTCGATAAGCGGGCTCAGAAGGCTGCCAAAAAAGGGAAAAAAGGCAAACTAACTAAGGGCAAACCTGTGCCTCCTGGCGGAGGCGTGCCGTTGTACATGCAAAGTCGGGAGGGTTTTACACTCTTGGTCGGTAAGAATAGTCGCCAGAACGAAGATGTGACGTTTCATCAGGCCACCGGCAATGATATCTGGCTGCATGCTCGTGGTGTCGCTGGTGCCCATGTAATTATCAAAGCCGCTGGACGTGAGATTCCCCGTAGCACAATCGAGCAGGCCGCAAATCTGGCTGCTTACTATAGCGAGGCTCGGGGAAGTACCAGTGCTCCTGTTGATTACACGCTTCAGCGTCATGTGCGCCATATGAAAGGTGGAGGACCGGGTATGGTTATATATGAACGTGAGCGTACGATCTATGCTGAGCCAGACAAAGCGTTGCAGTTGCTGAAGCTTTAGGATAGTTTTCTTAAGTCACCTGATCCGCGTTCTCGGGATGATCCGATGCCCATCTCCTCGCGGTACTTTGTCACTGTGCGCCGAGCTAGTAGGATACCTTGTGCCGTGAGCAGACGGGCTAGCTCTTCGTCGCTCAGGCGATGATTTGGCTCTTCGGATTGGATTAGTTCGCGTAGCATATCTTTGACGCTGAGCGAACCATCAAAAAAATCTGACAGAGGGATTAAGCGACCATTTGGTAGTAGGGCATACTTGTTTGCTGTTGTCCTGCTCACGGTCCCTTCATCCAGGTTCAGACGAGTTGCGATCTCGGCACGTGTTAGTGGGCGGAGATAACGGATGCCTTTTTCTAAAAACTCATTCTGGTAGTCAACGACCATTTTGGCAACGCGTTTGAGAGTGCGCCAGCGTCGGTAGATGCAATCAATAAAGAATTTGGCTTGATCTCTATGGTGATGCATATAGCGCTGTAGGTCTCTATTCTCTCGCTCGGTTCCTGGTTGTTCGGCTGTATCGGGATAATCTGTGGCGATGTGAAAATTATAGCGCTTCTCTTCGATCAAATCAACTTCGAAGCCTGTTTCTCCTTTGCGGATAATTACATCTGGGCGGATATAGGTCGCATCGCTATCCAGGCGTATATCAGCTTGGTAGATCTGGGCTGGGAAGGGATGCAGTGTGCTGCGGATATAGACACAAGCCTGACGAAGCTCTTGTTCTGAAATCTTTAGTTGGCGGGCAATTTCGTGAAACTGGTTGTGTCCCAAGTGATGCAGATAGCGATCAATCAGTGTATAGACGAGTGGGGCAGGAGCATCCGGTTCGCTGAGTGCTTTCAATTGGATAAGAAGGCACTCTCGCAGATTACGGGCTCCAATACCCAGCGGTTCCAGGCTTTGTAACTGGCTGAGAACATATTCAACGCGTTCAAGCGGGACCTTCAGGTGGTCGGCAATCTCTGACAGGCTGATTTCCAGGTACCCTCGTTCGTTGAGATTTCCCACTAGTTGTTCTGCTATCGGGGCGTCATCAGGGGTCACAAGTGTTTCCAACTGTTGGAGTAGCGCTTCTGAGAGTGTTGGCTTGGTCGCAATACGGGCCAGAGGATCGTATTCCTCGTCATTATCGGCTTCTGTAAAGCCATAGTTGTCAATGTCGTAGTGTATTTGCTGTTGAGTCCAAGGATCTCCAGTGGCTTCATACTGGGCAGGTGACTCTGCCACTTGAGCGAGTGGTCGGGTGGTATGGGCAAAATGTCCGCAAGCTAGACAAGCCTGATTGTGTGTAGGTGCACCACAAAAGAAGCACACATGTTGCTCGGCTACTTCAAGTGCAGGATTTTCCGTCTGCTCCTGATTGACTGTCCGCTCCAATTCATCCGCTGAGAGATGTAATATCGTACTTGATGTAATAAGTCTTGTGCTGACCCTTAAGACGTGATCTGTTCTAGGCGTTTGTTCCAATCGCATACACATATCCCCACTTTCCGCTCATTGCCTATTGACTTTGGCATTAGATCCATCCGCGACTAATCAGAGCCACTCGTGCAGCTTCCTGCTCTGCGCTTTGTTTATTACGTCCCTGTCCTTTGCCTGCCACCTGCTCATCGAGCACTACTTCGACAGTGAACTCGCGGTTATGTGATGGCCCTTCTTGACTTACCAATCGGTAGGAAGGGGTAATTCCTTCATGCGCTTGGGCTAATTCCTGGAAGCGCGACTTATTATCTTTGAATAACCGTTTATCGACGATCGTATGGGCGATTGGTTTTAGCCGAGGAATGATAAACTGCTGAGCTGCGGTGAGTCCCTGGTCGAGATAAATGGCTCCCAGGACAGCTTCAAATGCAGAAGCTAGGACACGTTGTCCCCCGCCGCTATGTTGTTCACCTTTGCCCATCAACAGAAATTTTCCAAGCTCAATCTCGCGGGCAAAATTGGCTAAGGTTTCCGTTCTGACAAGCACTGCCCGTACGTCAGTTAATTCCCCCTCACTTAACAGTGGAAACGTACGGTAGAGGAAATCTGCACTGATTAACGTAAGGATTGAGTCTCCCAGGAACTCTAAACGCTCATTTGAGCTTTGCCCTACTCCTGAGCCTTCATAGATATAGGACCGATGGGTCAGGGCCAATGTCAGGAACTTGGGGTCCCGGAAATGGACCTCGAGAATCTTTTCCAATTCTTCGTACATTAATCTACCTCTAATATGACACTGGCCTCGTTATGTACTTGTGCAGTAACTTTCCCAATATGCCAGAACTGAACATCGGGATGCTGCTGTACAAGTGTAGGCCAGAGGGTTGGTTCGATGGCTGCCAGTAGTCCGCCTGATGTTTGTGGGTCCCACAGTATGGCTTGCTTGTGTTCGCTAATACTGCTGGCAATGTTCACTCGATTAGTGAGATACTTTTTATTGCGGTTTGACCCTCCTGGTATGCAATCGCTTTCTGCATAATGCAGCACGTTTGGCAGCAAGGGTAGCGCCTCATAATGGATATGTATCCCGGCCAAGCTTTGCGAGGCCATCTCCCAGGCGTGACCGAGCAGACCAAAGCCTGTGATATCAGTCACCGCATGGACTCCTGCTCCTGCTCCTGCTTGTACCAGGGCTTCGCTGGCTTGACGATTTAAGCGGCTCATCGATTGGATGGCAACTTGTAGGTCATCCTCTCTCGCCAGACAGCGTTTCTGTGCGGTCGTGATCAAACCTGTTCCCAGAGGCTTACTGAGAATGATTAGATCCCCTGGCTGTGCTCCACCTTTTGTCAGGATATGTTCGGGATGTACGATGCCAGTCACTGATAGGCCGTACTTGGGTTCTTGATCGATTACCGTATGCCCGCCAGCGATAATGGCACCAGCTTGCGCAACAGTATCTGTGCCGCCTCGCAATACTTCGCTGAGCAGTTCCGGCTCCAGGTTATCGGGCCAGGCTAGCAGGTTTATGGCCATGAGCACCTGTCCGCCCATTGCATACACATCACTCATGGCGTTGGCTGCTGCAATAGCTCCAAAGGCGTAAGGATCATCGACAATAGGTGGAAAGAAATCCGCTGTACTGATGATTGCTTGTTGCTCATTCACACGGTAGACTGCTGCATCGTCGATAGCATGCAACCCGACTAGTAAATTGGTGGGTTCGCTATGTAGTTTGAGTGGTTGCAGTATCTCCGAGAGGGCTCCTGGACCCATCTTAGCGGCGCAACCTGCGCAACTGGCAAGCGATGTCAAGCGAATCTGACGACTTGTGTTCATGAAATATTATGCCTTCTGATGAAAATCTGGTTGCTAAAGTATAATAGCCTTGCATCCAGAGATATGCCGGGTACACTGACGATCTAAAATAATAGTTCTGAATAAACTTGTATATATTGTAGCCGTTATTGTAACGCGTTTTGCGAGGAACTGCAATGCTAAGGTATGTCGATACAGCGATAGGTACTGTTTAGTCCCTAGACGGTTTCCCCCAAATATGCTATTCTATACCTTGGATTTGAGGAAGCAAGGCAATCGCGGGTTATTGAGCCCGAGGAAAGTCCGAACTCCATAGAGCAGGATGCT
>DASYAN010000229.1:0-2969 GCA_036501345.1 Ktedonobacteraceae bacterium | reverse complement strand
AAAAATGATCATATTCGCCTGCGCGAGGTGTTGAGCAGTCGTTTGTACAGAAGACACACTCATGAAGGGAACCAGATGGTTATTGTAGATAAGTCTCATCGCCCACCAGCAAATGGGTCCATTCCACCGAAAATGATACTCCGCTACTGTTCCGCTCGAAGAGATATGAAGCCAGGGAAGCTGTTTAGCCTTCAGATAAGCTTCTGCTAAGCGGCTGCGATAAGCATTACCTGTACAAACAAAATGAACATGAAATTCTTTCTGAAGATTCACTAAGAGACTCTCTTTCTTCCCAATAGCGAGGCAGAGGCATTGAATAGCATCTCAGATCAATGCCTAGTATCAGATTTACTCTACAGGTTACAATGCTCAAATGCTAACAGAACTGAGGCGTATTATATCTCTGGAACACAAATCGTAACAAGAGGGCACCAACCTCACAGCTCAGTAATTCAATAGTTCAGGATTCCGCCAAGTCACCAAGTCTCTCCCACTGGTTAAATGTCGGGTAATGCGCTATAATTGGGCTGAGCCACATGGCAATGCAAGCTAGGATTGTATTATTTACGGGGCTCATTCTAAAAATAAGGAAGGTACATAACCGTGCCGTGGTGTAGATTTTTTATCCCAAAGATTGCTTCTCCAAGGATCAAACCAGGTGATCCTGATTTAAATGAACACATCTCTTACGCTAAATGCATTAAAGGCCATGTGCTCAAGGATGCAAACGACTGGATCTGCTGTGAGAATTTACCAGCAGCCGACGCAAAATGCTGGCAAGAGGGCGGCGAAACACTATTTATGTTGAGGCAGCGCACAAGTACGACACCGGAAAAAACTCAGGAAGATACAAACACACCTAAAGCTCAGAACAAGGCAACCACACAAAAGGTTGCTCGCTGAGGCCACATGCGTAAATCCGTCCAGGCCTCATCTTCCTCATTCCAACTTGCGCCCGATCATGTAACACAGGCACAGAACGCCCTCCTCCAGTGGTATGCACGTGAACAGCGCGATCTGCCATGGCGTGCCACCAGCGATCCATATGCCATTCTTGTGTCAGAGATCATGCTTCAACAAACGCAGGTAGATCGTGTGTTGCCAAAGTACCAGCAATTTCTGTCAGCATTTCCTACACTTGTAGACCTCGCAGCTGCTCCAACAGCAGATGTTATCTCTGTTTGGGTCCCATTGGGATATAACAGGCGTGCCATCAGCTTGCAGTCAATAGCCCGTCAGGTCATCGCAGAATACGAAGGGCACATTCCCGACACCATCGATGAACTCCTCAAACTCAAGGGGATTGGTCGTTATACAGCAGGAGCAATTGCCTGCTTCGCATATCGCAAGCATGTTGCAACTGTCGATACCAATATACGCCGAGTGCTGCATCGCATCTTCCTTGGACTGGAACATCCTGAACCCAAGGTTAACGACTCCCAAATGCTTAGTCTGGCGGAACAGGTCTTGCCAGAAGGCAAAGCCTATGACTGGAACCAAGCTCTTATGGATATGGGAGCAACCATCTGTACAAGCAACAATCCTGAGTGTCTAGAGTGCCCATTGCAAGAGGTCTGTCAGGCCTATAAAGATATGAGCCAATATAGCCTTTTCCCGTCGGGGACTGTTTTACGTCAATTACGCAAAGTAGCGGAGAAGAAAACAAACTATCAGGCTCAACCATTCACCAGTAGCAATCGTTACTTTCGCGGACGCATCGTCGATTTGCTGCGCACTTTGCCTGCAGACGAACGTATCGCCCTTGCCGCACTGGGACCAAAGATCAAACCGGAGTTTAGTATTGATGAACTCGTCTGGCTCCAAAAGATCGTTGATGGCTTAGTGAGAGATGGTCTGCTCGATTATAACGAGGATGGTGTTCGGCTACCATAGGAATATACAAACCTACTCGCTTGTCTGTATCGTGTATACTTAGAGCTGATAGTTTTGCAAGCAATACAAAAACCATTTACACCATTTATATATGGAGGGAATAGATCGTTGCAACTCACAAGCATAAACGACATAACTACCAAGTATCGCCATATCTTTCTCTCACCACACTTCGACGACATTGTCTATTCCTGTGGTGGAACACTTGGGGTACAGGTCAGTTCTGGCCTGCGTCCATTAGTGATTACTGTCTTCGGAGGCTCGCCTCCCGCTAATACGCCACTGAGTCCATTTGCCCAACATTTACACGGCAAATGGGAAGCAGATCCTGCCAAAGGATCGGGTGGGATTATTGAAACACGGCGCAAAGAAGACACAACTGCACTCGAATATCTCCAGGCTGACTATCTCTGGCTGGACTACTCTGATGCCATCTACCGTGGCAATCCAGCATACTATACAAGTGATCGGCAAGTGATCGGCAGCGACGTCCATCCAGCAGACCAGACAATTGAGAAACAACTGGGTCAGTTACTGCTCGATCTGCAGTCACATCTTCCCGATACCGTCTGGTATGCACCTCTAGGTATAGGACGTCATGTTGACCACCAGATTGTCTGTTCTGCAGCAGATCGCTTAGTTCAACGCGGTACCAAGGTCTATTTCTACGAAGATTTCCCCTATGTCCTGCAAGATGGAGCCCTTCAGGAACGCATAGAAGAACTAGGCACCAGCTATGAGCCTAACCTTGTCGAGATGTCAGAATTTTTGCCTGCGAGACAGGAAGCATCAAAGATGTATGTTTCGCAGATCACAACCAACTTTGGCAGCCAAGAGGATCTAGTACAGGGTATAGATAAGTACACACATAGCATCCGTCCTGTAGAGACCATACGTCTCGAACGCTATTGGGTAGCACGCTAAAACCTGTTATCTAGGCACAAATACACCGATACAAGACAAGCGACCCTGGTTGCTTGCCTTGTAAGGGATGGAAAAGTGGGAGTGAGGTGAGGTCAGGTGAAGATGAAGATGAAGGGGTTAGAAGGTGCAAAGCTGGGTCGCTATGAGCTTCT